>NZ_JBHIOE010000001.1:0-338614 GCF_042195335.1 Bartonella sp. CL25QHWL
TATCGGTCAGACCGATCAACAGCATCATCAATGGCATTAATAACAATATTATCCACCCGACTATCCGTATATTTTTTTGCATCATCGAGAACAATTTTCATCTGTTGCTGAGTGTAATCATGCAGTTGACCACCATTCACAGCTTCTTTCGAGTCCTTCTCAATACGGCCATCCGCAACATTATCAATTAAAACAGGTTCACTGGAATCTCCACCCTCTAAAGTGATCCTATTGGTTTTGTTTCCTTCTCCATCTTTATCATAGTTAACTGCGCCATCAGAAAGATTATTAACCGTGTTCTCAATATTATCAACTCTGTCTTCAATATTGAAAACCGTTTCACCAATATTCGTAACCGTAGTGGAAATATTGTCGACTCTGTTTTCAATATGCTTAATATCTTTTTCAACGCCAGTGATACGTTCGTTGGTCTCCCAAAGCTGTCCGCCATTGACTGCATCTTTTGACCCTTCTACAATTTTACCATCTGCTACATTGATAATCTTACTTGGTTGACCATCATGGCTAGCGTCATAAGCTTTTTTCTGCTCATTCCAATTTAAACCATTAGACGAGACATTGTTTTCAACATTTTGAATGCGGTCGTTTATCTTAGACATACTCTCACTCACGCCGTCAAAAGCACTGGCAACGTTATGATAATTCTTCTTTTCACCAGAGCTACCGTCAGCCTTGAATTGTGCTATCTTGAAAGTAGGAGCAGTCCATTCTCCATTATTATAGCCAGCGCCACCACCAAAATACGCAGCCAATTGGTTGCTCATAAGATAAAGTTGCGAACCATTTATAGCATCGGTTGAATTAGCAGAAATATCTCCATTGGCAAGAAACTTAATTTTGCTATTGGTTCTTCCCTCTCCATGCTGTGCTACAAATGCCTGCTCATCACTGTTCCACAACAAGGCGTCCCCTTTAACTTCTTGAGTAATATTCGTGATTTTTTCATTGACATCGTTTACCACATTCGTCAGATGCGTATTCACACTCTTCACATTTGCATCAAGACCTGTCAAAGCTGAGCCAACGTCATGATAATTGGCTTTTGCCACCTGACCATCTTCAACAATAACAGATAAACTATATTTTGGTCCTTTAAAGGCACCATTTTCGAATGAAGCATCACCACCAAAATAATTTGCTATATCTCCAGATATTTTATTAATTTGGTTCCCATTGATTGCATCATGCGATCCTTGCGCAATTATGCCATCTTTAACATTATGGAGAGCAACAGGGTCTTGGTTATCTACCCCACCTAAAGTTACGCTACCATAATTAATGGCACCATTTTCTTTATCGTAGAGAACTGCAGCAGCTCTTGTGAGATTAATATCATTAGAAATCATCTCTATACTTTTATCAAGCTGGGCTTTGTTAACAGCTTCATCACTCCACTCTGCAGCTTTTACACCGGAAATTGTACGAGCATCACCAGATTCGTTTGCAACATTGATTTCTATACCACCTGTTGACTCACCAATGGTGATAGCACCTTCATTCTCTTCCTGCTTAACGAGGCTATTTTTTGTCGCATTCGTAATCTGATTTTGAATATTCGTGATAGAAGCATCAACAGCATTAAAAGTAGATTCAAAACCATTGTGTGGCTTACCCTGAATAGTGTAAGTGGGAGCCTTACCGTTAGATACATCTGCACCACCACCAAAATATTGAGATGTATTTTGAGAAATTTTTGCTAGATTATTCGTAACAGTGGTAACATTCTGATTAGTAACAAAAAGTTGTGAACCATTTACCGCATCGGTTGAATTAGCAGAAATGTCTCCATTGGCAAGAAACTTAATTTTGCTATTGGTTCTTCCCTCTCCATGCTGTGCTACAAATGCCTGCTCATCACCGTTCCACAACAAGGCGTCCCCTTTAACTTCTTGAGTAATATTCGTGATTTTTTCATTAACATCGTTTACCACATTCGTCAGATGCGTATTCACACTCTTCACATTTGCATCAAGACCTGTCAAAGCTGACCCAACGTCATAATAGTTGGCTTTTGCCATCTGACCATCTGTATCAATAACAGATAAACTATATTTTGGTCCTTTAAAGGTACCATTCTTGAATGACGCACCACCACCAAAATAATTTGCTATATCTCCAGATATTTTATTAATTTGGTTCCCATTGATTGCATCATGCGATCCTTGCGCAATTATGCCATCTTTAACATTATGAAGAGCAACAGGGTCTTGGTTATCTACCCCACCTAAAGTTACGCTACCATAATTAATGGCACCGTTTTCTTTATCGTAGAGAACTGCAGCAGCACTTGTGAGATTAATATCATTAGAAATCATCTCTATACTTTTATCAAGCTGGGCTTTGTTAACAGCTTCATTAGCATTTACAGCTGCCTTCACACCAGAAATCGTCCTATCGTTGCCTGCATTATTTGCAACATTGATTTCTATACCACCTGTTGCCTTACCTATGGTGATAGTACCTTCATTTTCTTCTTGTTTAACGAGGCTGTTTTTTGTCGCATTCGTAATCTGATTTTGAATATTCGTGATAGAAGCATCAACAGCATTAAAAGTAGATTCAAAACCATTGTGTGGCTTACCCTGAATAGTGTAAGTGGGAGCCTTACCGTTAGATACATCTGCACCACCACCAAAATATTGAGATGTATTTTGAGAAATTTTTGCTAGATTATTCGTAACAGTGGTAACATTCTGATTAGTAACAAAAAGTTGTGAACCATTTACCGCATCGGTTGAATTAGCAGAAATGTCTCCATTGGCAAGAAATTTAATTTTGCTATTTTCTTTGTCTGCTCCATGCTGTGCTACAAATGCCTGCTCATTATTACTCCACAACAGAGAATCTTTAGAGACACCATCAATTTTCTGAGTAAACTCATTGGCTACATGTGTTAAGCGGCTATTCACATTGTTGATATTGTCATCAAGCCCTGTCAAAGCATCACCAACATTATTATGGTCCTTAGTTATTGCTACACCATCTTCAGAAATTTGCGATAAATGATAGTGCGGACCAAACAAAATACCTTCGCTAAATTCCGCATCACCACCAAAAATGACTGCTACATCTCGGGATATTTTTTCAATCTGGCTACCATTAATTGCATCATGCGATCCTTGCGCAATCATGCCATCTTTAACATTATGGAGAGCAACCGGTGCCGTAGTCTTATCACCACCTAAAGACACACTATTATAATTAACGGCTCCATCTGCTTTTTTATCGTAGAGAACTGCAAAAGCACCCACTTTCTGAATATTGAACACCTCTTCACCAAGATCAGTAACCGTAGCTGATATGTTAGTAACCTTATCGTTAATATGGACAATATCCTTTTCAGCACCTGCAACACGATCATTCGTCTTCCAAAGCTGACTACCATTGATTGCATCATGCGAATTTTCAATAATTTTCCCATCTTTAACATTACGGAGAGCAACCGGTGCTGTAGTCTTATCACCACCTAAAGACACACTATTATAATTAACGGCTCCATCTGCTTTTTTATCGTAGAGAACTGCAAAAGCACTTCCCTCTTCAATGTTATTAATACTGTTACTAATATCTGCTATACGCCCATCCAGTTGTTCTTTATTAACAGCGTCATTAGCATTTACAGCTGCCTTCACACCGGAAATTATCCTATTTTCACCAGATTTGTTTGCAACATTGATTTCAGTGCCACCTGTTGACTCACCAATGGTGATAGCACTTTCATTTTCCTCCTGCTTAACGAGGCTGTTTTTTGCCACATTCGCAATCTGATTTTGTATATTCGTGATAGAAGTATCAACAGCATTAAAAGTAGATTCAAAACCATTATGTGGTTTGCCCTGAATAGTGTAACTGGGCGCCTTACCGTTAAATACATCCGCTCCACCACCAAAATATTGTGATATATTATGAGTTACACCTTCAACTGTATTCTCAATCTTCCCTAACTGCGCAAAATTCACTGCATCCTCAGGTTCTTCCCCAGCTGCCACTCCTGTAATCTGCTTATTGCCAGCATTAATACCATCCACAGTTATACCAGCCCCATTAGCAAACAGAATGCCATCATCACTTATAGAGCTTCTTCCAGCGGTAACTCGTTCCACTGTAATATTCTTAGCTAGATCAAATTTTACATTATTGTCTTCCTCACCTTTTATAATCGTAAGGTTGCCACTTGCCGCTGACAAATCTACAGTATCTTTTATACCAACGGCTTTAGCATTTTCACCCCCAACGGATAGGTTCCAACCTTGATCTACGTATTTTTGTAATGATTTTAACTGCGCAACATTCACAGCATCAGTATTATAAGTACCAGCTGCCACCCCCTCAAGCTGGCGCGCCATCTTCTCTTTATCATTACCAATAGTCGCTATACCTGCATTACCTACCCATACATGACTATCATCACCTGATAAACCTTTAGTGAAAGGATCATAACCGGCCATGCCAAAACCTGAGATAGTCCCAGAACCGTCCCCAAGAATAACCTTTCCATACGCCCGCGTTTCAGGCCCAGACCCTATAGCAACAGTTTCATCACCATCAGCCCTCACTCGTAAAGAATAAGCATTTACGAATGCATCTCTATTATCATCTTGGTTATTATATCCGGCATCTATCGCGATATTACCTAGTCCTAAAGTGTGCGCTGTAGAGTCTATAGCAACACTTTTCCCCTTTGCCGTATATTTCTCTGGATCTAAAATAACAGCGCCACCCACTGTAAAGATATTTTGCGCATCTTTCCATACAGACCTTCCGTCGACTGTTAAAACATTTATGACAGAATTTTCCCCCCCCATAGCACTTGTATAATCATTATAAGCAGAAAGAGTACTTTGCGGATAAACCACGGCAGCATTCTTCACATTTTCAAGAGATGCTTTTGTTAAATCGAGATTTGCTGAAAAAACAGGAGAAGCATTTGATAAAAACAATGCCACCGCAGTTCCTAACGAAGCTACTTTAAACAATGATGATCGATGATGTGAACGAGAAAAACTCAAATCACGCAGATTTTGTGTAGTATATAATTTTTTCATAATACCCCCTTCATAATAATAGATTAAAAACACAAAAAAGGTATGCTCTAGAACTCTAAAGCTTTCTTATTTCCTTTGCGTGTTCCTGCTTTTACAGCGTGTTTTAGGTCATAAATAAAATTAAGACATAAGCTGTTGTTTCTACAGCGTCTTTAGAAGGGTAATTAGGGGAAGGTTCGTAAAAATCAATTTGAGGAAGGTAAAAAAATACTTAATATTAGAATATATTTCATTTTTCTATCATAGGTTGTGTGTTGTTTTTAGCTTTGATCTCTTTGAAAGAGGTATAATTTTTGTTGTGCCTATTGATCATCCGCTAGGCATCAGTTTATTTTTCGTGAATAAGATTTTTTTATTTCATTAGAGGATTTATGAAAGCTTTTTACTAAAATGCCCCATCTATATCCTTACTAATGGTAATGTGTCTCGTTGCTGTATCCTGTTTTACAAAAATACTCACTGCTACTTGTTCTTTTATTCCCTTCAGTTGTGAAAAATTCATTGCACTATCTAGCCCCCATATCTTTAGCTGCCTCATCAGAAATAGACAGTTTTCAACCTTTTTTCTTACGACTTCTTCTAAATCTTGCAACTGTCTAAGGTTCACTGCATCGGCAGATTTTCTATCAGCTGCTACGCCAGCTGCTACGCCTATAATTTGTCGCGTTATGTTCTTACTAGGAACACCAATACTTACTGCAACTTTCGTACTTTTCCATTGAGATTAGATGTTTTTAACCGGTCCTTGCAGAACAGACGTATCTCCAAAAACGCCAGCAGCTCTACCAGACACAGAGTTGTTCCCGATAGCTCTCCCATCAACCATCACTTTCTTTAGAATAGGAACCTAAAGCGATACTTCCACCCCCTTTTGCTTTTGAATAGAAGCCCATAGAAATAGCTTATTGAGCAAATGCATATGCACGGAGTGACCAAGAGCAATCGAACCATATTCTAAAGCTTTAGAAACAGCTCCTACTACTGTTGAATAATCACTCTTCGAAAGAGTATAATCATTTTCCCCGTGTTCGCTCTTCTTATTATATTCACCACCTACTGCGACACTGCTTTTCTCTAAAGCATGAGCCATATTGCCTACAGCAACGCTCCATTCTTTTTCCGTTTGCGCTCCACTACCCTAAAGCAATACTTGTGTTTGGAGTACATTGCATATCCTGTAGATCGTTGCATTATAAAGCATACGTTTAAAACTATACGAAAATAAAAGCTAAAACTGTCTTCTTTTAATAAAGGGTATATTCGTATTTACATTGCTTGAAACATTTTAATAAATCAAAATAATAGCAATCAATTTTTTGAATCTTTACCACTAAGCTCTTTTATTCTCAACAAAAGTTGTAATAAGCTTTTTATATTCGGATTTTATATAATTACGGGAGTTTTATACATTTAGAATAGCTTTAGAGAGTTCTGGAAGAAAGTAAAAAATTTGCCCTTTTCTTAAATAAGAAAAAGGCAAATCAATTTTATGGATTTAGTCGTTTATTAGTTGAGTATCACATTAACCCCTGTACTTATACCCCAGTGACCTCCAGAAGTGGTAATTGACAAGTTGGAACCAATATCACCGTTCTCTGAAGTATAACCTGCACCAAAAGCAAAAGCAGATTGACTACGCCATAAACCACTACCAAATGCGATTGTTAATTTTCCAGGAATATCACTATAGCGTAAACCAGCTACCGCTAAACCAACAGCTGCTGCTTGTCTTGCCTCTTTTCGAACATCCTCAACAGCATAACTTAATGTCGAAAACTTCATATCCGTATACGAATTAGCCCCACTAACTCCATCTTTTACAAGATGAGAAATTTGCTCATCCGTATACTTATTGGCACTTTCAAGCACAAAATCCATCTTATCTTTTAATTGACCGCCATTAACCGCTTCTTTCGAATCCTTTTCTATCTTTCCATCGGCTACATTGGCTATTAATACTGGAGAACTTTCATCTCCACCAACTAAGCTAACTTTATTGGTCTTTTTTCCCGTTTCTTTATCTTTATCGTATTGTACAGATCCCTCCGTAACTCTATTTTCAATATCCTTGACCTGATCTGTAA
The DNA here is from genome assembly GCF_042195335.1 of Bartonella sp. CL25QHWL. Lineage (NCBI taxonomy): Bacteria > Pseudomonadati > Pseudomonadota > Alphaproteobacteria > Hyphomicrobiales > Bartonellaceae > Bartonella > Bartonella sp. CL25QHWL. Next base: position 7,151 of record NZ_JBHIOE010000001.1, read on the forward strand.
TCATCTGCTGAGTTTCCCAAAGCTGTCCTCCATTCACTGCTTCTTTTGAATCTCTGTCTACCTTACCATTCGCTACATTGATAATCTTACTTGGACTCTTAACACCCTGAGAATCCACATGAGATGCATCATAACTTCCTTTTTCTTCATTCCAATTCAGACTATTCAAAGAGGTACCCTTTTCAACTTCTTTTATACGATCGTTGATAGTGCTCATGCTGTCATTAACAACATCAAATGCTTCAGAGACATTATTACGCTCCTCTTTATCACCTTTCGTACCATCCTTATTAAAGACCTGAACAGTGAATTTTGGTCCTTGCCAGTTTCCTTCCTTATCATAACCAGCTCCTCCACCAAAATATGAGGCAAATGTCTGTTGAAGTGTATAAATCTGACCACCATTAATCGCATCCGTCGAATCTTCTGATATCTTTCCTTTCGCAAGGAACGTGATCTTGCTGTTTTCCTTGTTACCTTCTTTCTCATGCTGTGCTACAAACGCACCTGCATCATCACTCCACAACAACGCATTTTGCTCAATGTTGTCTGAAATCTCATTATGAAGATTCTTGAAAACCTTATTTACACCGGCAAACGCGGCTGCAATGCTATCATAATTCTCCTCTTCAAAGCTTCCATCTTCTTGGAAAGTCATTATCTTGAAACCTGGAAGCGCCCAGCCATCACCATCATACTTAGCATCACCACCAAAATACTTTGCTAGCGACTGATTCAGATCATAAATCTGTCCGCCATTAACCGCATCATTCGAGCCTGATACTATAGAGCCAGCCGCAAGTGATGTGATCTTGCTTGCTTTTCTGTCATCACCTTTCCCATGCAGAGCGATAAAAGCTTTGTCACCATCGCTCCAAGATAAAGAATCTTGTGCAACTCCCTCTGAGACCTCCTTAATGCGAGCGTTCACATTCTTGATATTGTCATCAAGTCCTTTAAAGGCAGAACCAACATCGGTATGCGGTTTATCTGTTACTTCGCCACCTTTATCAATACTGGATAAATTATAAGTTGGCCCTTTAAAAGCACCACCCTTAAATTCAGCATCTCCACCCAACAATTTTGCTATATCCATTGAAAGAATGTGAACCTGTCCTCCATTGATAACATCCGTTGAGTTTTCCGCAATCGATCCGGCGGCTACATTATGGAGCGCAACAGGTGTAGCATCCTTCCCTTTCCCAAAAGTTACATTTGTATAATCAGTTTGATTATCTGTTGTTTTATCGTAAAGAACAACAGAAGAACTATCAGACAGAAGGGTATCAGAAAGATCCTTCAAACCTTTATCAAATTGTTCTTTGTTCACAGCTTCATTGGCTTTTTCTGCTGCCTTCACACCAGAAAGGGTTCTATCCTTACCACTCTTGTTTGCGATATTGATTTCACTACCTTCTACTCCTTTACCAATGTTGATAACATCTTCATTTTTCGTAACAAGCAAATTACTGATTACATCGCTGATCGCAGTTTGAACCTTTGTGAAAAGTTTACCCACACCTGAAAATGCATCTGATACATTCTTATAGCTTGATTCAGCTTCAGTGCCATCATCATTGATAATTTTGAGCTTAAAATCAGGAACTTTCAATTCCCCATCCTTATATTCAGCGTCATCAGAAAAATATTTTGCAACCTTATCGCCCAGTGAATAAAGTTGAGAACCATTTACGGCATCCATCGATTCTTTCGTAATATCTCCTACAGCAAGCGATGTGATTTTACTTGCCTTTCTGTCATCACCTTCCCCATGCTGGGCGACAAAAGCTTTGTCAGCATCGCTCCAAGATAAAGAATCTTGTGCAACTCCTTCTGAGACTTCCTTAATGCGAGCATTCACATTCTTGATATTATCATCAAGTCCTTTAAAGGCAGAACCAACATCGGTATGCGGTTTATCTGTTACAACACCTTTTTCATCAATATTCGATAATTTATACCCTGGTCCTTTAAAGTTTTTGCCATCAAAGGATACATCGCCACCTAAAATCTTTGAGAAATCATCTGTGATGATATGAAGCTGTCCACCCGTGACTGCATCATATGAACCCTTGGCAATCTGACCATCGGCAACATTGTGAAGTGCTACAGCAGCAGAATTTGCACCTTTTCCTAAAGTCACACTCGCATAATTTATAGTGTTATTATCACCATCTTTTTTATCATAGTGAACAACAGCCGAGTCATCTGATTGAAGACTATTAGAAAGCTTCTCTAAACTTTCATCAAGCTGACCTTTATTAACCGCTTCATTATTTTGTGTTGCTGCCTTCACACCAGAAAGAGTTCGATCTGCTTTGCTACTATTAGCGATATTGATTTCACTGCCTTCTACTTCTTTACCAATAGTGATAAGATTGGTTGCTTGATCTTTCTTAACAAGGCTATCACCTTTCACATTGGCAATCTCATTATTAATCTCTTTGCTAATCTCATTTCTAATATTTATGAAAGAATTACCAACTCCAGCCAAAGCATCCGCCACATTGCTATAAGTTTTCTCTTCAGATTTACCATCATCCTTAACTGTCTTAACCTTAAAACTTGGAGCTTTCCATTGTCCTTGCTCATCATAACCAGCACCACCACCAAAATAGGTTGCAAGTTGTTCGTTCAGCGAATAAAGCTGACCACCCGTGACAGCATCCGTTGAATCTTTAGAAACAACACCATCTAAAAGAAACGTAATTCTACTGTTTTCTTGTGTCCTTACAGCTCTGCCTTTTTCTTCTTGCTTCTTTTCATGACGTGCTACAAAGGCATTGGCTTCATCGTTCCATAACAAAGCATCACCTTTAACTTGCTGAGTAATATTCGTTATGTTTTTAGTAAGTTCGCTAAACTTATTTGTTACATTATCATTGACATTCTTGATATTGCTATCAAGCTGGCTTTTGTTAACAGCGTCATTATTGTTCTTTGCTTCCCCAACACCAGAAATTATCCGATCCGCACCGCTTTCATTTGCAATATTGATTTCTGCGCCACCTACTTTTGCACCAATAGTGAGACGACTCGTTGTCTTGTCTTGCTGAACAAAGCTCTCGCTTTCCACTTTGGTAATCACATCGTTAACCTGTTCAGTCAATTTATTCTGAACATTCGTGATAGAACTTCCAACACCTGCAAGTGCATCAGCTACATTCGTATATTTCTTGTCAAAAGAAGTACCATCCTCACTAAACTGCTTGATCTTGAAATCTGGTTCTCTCCATATGCCCGCTTCATCATAACCAGCACCACCACCAAAATAGGATGCAAGCATGTTACCCATTGTATAGAACTGACCACCATTTACTGCATCTGTTGAGTTTTGGGTAATCTCACCACTTTCTAGAAACGTAATTCTACTGTTTTCTTGTGTTCTTACAGCCCTGCCTTTTTCTTCTTTTCTCTTTTCATGACGCGCTACAAAGGCATTGGCTTCATCATTCCATAACAAAGAATCCTGTGCTACTCCTTCAGAAACTTCTTTAATCCGTGCATTCACATTCTTGATATTTGTATCAAGACCAGTAAATGCACTACCAACATCTTTAAAAGAGCCCTCTGTTATATTACCCTTTGTATCAATCTTGGATAAGTCATAAGTTGGTCCCGTCATGTCAGAACCAGCAACTCCTGCACCTCCACCAAAATATTTTGATGTATTCGCCATAGCCGTTTCCAGATTTCTCGCTGTGGACGAAAGACTCTCATTGGTTTTGCTTAACTGTGAAAAATTAACTGCATCGTTCGCTCCAGTGCCATCCGACACTCCTGTAATCTTTTTACCCCCAGCATCAATACCTCCGGTGGTTATTTTCGGACCATCAGTAATTACTAAGCCCGTAGCATCTAAGGTATTTGTACCTGCCTTTACGCTCTCCAGTGCAATGTCTTGAGCCAGATCAAACTTTACTTTATTGTCATCTTCGCCCTTTGTAATATTTAGGTTGCTACTTCCAGCGGAAAAATCTACCGCGCTATCCATAAGAACAGTTGTAGCATTTTTATCTCCAACAGAGAATTTCCAACCGTTTTGTCTTACAACTTGTTCTAAGTCCTGCAACTGTTTAAGGTTCACTGCATCGGTAATATTAGAACCAGCAGCTACGCCTGTAATTTGTCTGGTTATACCCTTACTATAATCACCAACACTAACTGAGCCCCGCGTACTTTTCCATTGCGCCTCAACGTTTGTTGCAGGCCCCTGCAACAAAGAAGTGTAGCCAAGCTCACCAGCAGCCCTATCGGATATAGAATCGCTTCCTAGAGCAACACCTGCCGCAACCGTCACATTAGAGCTAGCGCCTATAGCAATTCCCTGCAGCGCCTGCTCCTGTGCATATGCATTGTACCCCATAGCAATCGCTTCATTTGCATAACTATGTGCTTTACTACCGAAGGCTATTGAAAAATCACCTAATGAAACTGTTCTCTCTTTTTCATCATAACTATCGGTTAGAGAAGAACCGATTGCAATGCTATTTTTAGTATCTCTACTCCTACCGGCTAAAGCAGTTAAGCCGATTGCAATCCCTTGGTCAGCCTTCGTCTGCGCTACCTGCCCGTAAACAATAGCATCATGAGCTTCTCCCTGAGCTCGTTCACCATGGACAAGAGGATTACCCAAATTCCCATCCCTAGTCATTTGACCGCCCGTTACAACTCTTGGAGTTAAAGCTGCTCTTGTTATTTTTTTACTTCCAGCATTCATATCAATTGAACGTATTGAATCGCTGGCTTCTGCCAAAACATTCACTATAGGACTATAATCGCTCACACCAGTAAGAGTTTTGGTTAAAAAATTTGCATAGTCATCAGCAGCACTTACCTTGGATGTCAAAGAAACATTCAGCGCTGTTAAATAATTTTCCTGTGATGCACTAGAAGAATCCAAATCACTGTTATAGCTATCATAAACAGAGACAATACTTTGTGGATATATCTCAGCAGTGTTCCTTATGTTTGCAGAAATCTCTTCTCCTGAATCAAGATCATTCGAAAAAACAGGGGAAATACTGGCTAAAAGTGCAGCTATTGAAGTCAAGGATAGGACTTTAATAAAAGGAAAACGGGAAAATTTTAAATTGCTCCCTGCTAATTTTGTATATAATTTTTTCATAATGAACTCCCCAATGAAAGAAATAACTATAAACACAAAAAAGACACATTTAAACGCTATAAAGTTTCCTAAATTTGGTTTTTCTAAACGTATTCAAAAATTTAGTACCGGACTGCAAAGATAGAGAAGTTGTGTTTTTAGCTTTTATGGTTAATGTGTTTTGCTCTTTTACATTTCCTAAGAAAGTAAATTTCTTTGTGGTGATTAGTTTTTTTAACTTTTAAACTTATTGTTTGTTTTTTGCAAGGGGTAGAGTTGATTTAGTGGATTGTTTTATAACTTCTTCCAGTAAAGTTGAAATACATTTGAATGTGTACTTTTATCTTAGTAGAAAGCTTTTTAATAGATTTGTAGAGAGCAAAAGGTTTTTTTCTATCTGTAGAGTGCTACAGATTTTTCAGATTTAAAAATTAAAGAAAAAATAATGAACTTATAATTTATGGAAAAACTTATTATCTTATTTTGAAATAAGAAGTTCATTTTGTTGAAAGTGTATAGGTTTTTTCTGTTTTTTAAACCTGTATTTGTCGTTATAGCGCTTATCAATTTATATATAATTTTTACATACGTAACAACAATTCACCCCTGCCTCATGAGACAGGGGTGAAAAGGAATTTTTATGTATTTTGTTTATTATCAGTTCAATGTCATATTGAATCCCGCACCTACACCCCAGTGACCTCCAGAAGTTGTTGCGGATATGTTAGAGCGGTATTTTCCATTTTCTGAGGTGTAACCTGCACCAAAGGCAAATGCAGATTGACTACGCCATAAACCAGTACCAAATCCAACGCTTAATTTTCCAGGTGTATCATTGTAGCGTAAGTTAGACACCGCAAGACCAATAGCCGCTGCTTGTCTTGCCTCTTTTTTCACACTCTCAATACTGTAGTTTAAAACGTTAAACTTCATATCTGTATATTGTTTAGACTGATCAACAGCATCATCAATCGCATCAATCACAATATTATTAACCCGTTGATCTGTGTAGTGCTTGGATTCATCAAGAATAATCTTCATCTGTTCTTTAGTATAGTCATGGAGTTGACCACCATTTACAGCTTCTTTTGATCCCTTCTCAATTTTACCATCAGCTACATTATCAATCAAAACAGGTTCACTGGCATCACCACCCGCTAATGTGATTTTATTGGTCTTTTTGCCGTTTGCATCTCTGTCATAACGAACAGCGTCCTCAGCAATATCGTTAACTTTGTTTTCAATATTGAAAACCGTTTCACCAATATCCGTAACCGTAGTGGAAATATTATCAACTCTGTTGGTAAGATGCTTCACATCTTTTTCAACACCAGTGACACGTTCATTAGTTTCCCAAAGTTGTCCACCATTAACCGCATCTTTCGAACCTTCTACAATTTTACCATCAGCTACATTGATAATTTTACTCGGCTTGCCATCACGATTAGCATCATAGGCTTTTTCTTTATCGTTCCACTTTAAAGCATCTGTATCGACCTTGTTGATGACATCATCAATACGGTTGTTAATATTTGACATCCCATTATTAATATCACCAAAAGCATCAGCGACATTATGGTGCTCTTTCTCAACAGTCGTACCATCAGCATTGACTTGAACAATCTTAAAAGTAGGATTTGTCCATTTGCCATTCTCATATTTAGCACCGCCACCGAAATAATTAGCAAGCTGGTTATTCATGGAATAAAGTTGGTTGCCCGTAATGGCATCTGTTGAACCTTGAGCAATCTCACCATCCAAAAGATACTTCAATTTGCTCTTTGTTTTCTGCCCATCTTTTTCATGACGTGCCACAAATGCTTCTTCTTCATCATCCCACAGTAAAGCATCTTTAGAGAAATCTTCAATTCTCTGATTAAACTCATTGGACACATTCGTTAAGCGTTGATTCACATCTTGAACATTTTTATCAAGACCTGTTAAAGCTGAACCAACGTCATAAAAGTTAGCCTTCCCTACCTCACCACCTACAATAGCCGATAAAGTATATTTCAGCCCTTCAAAAGCACCGTTAACAAACTTTGCACCACCGCCAAAAAACTTTGCAATATCTGCTGATATTTTATTAATCTGACTACCATTGATTGCATCGTGGGAATTTTCAGAAAGGCTACCTTTTTTGACGTTATGAAGAGCAACTGGCTCGTTATTCTTATTGCCGCCCAAAGTCACACTACTATAATTAACATTACCATCTTCATCTTTATCATAGAGAACCGCAGCAGCAGTTGCTGTCTCAATATCTTTAGTAATATCCTTTATGCTTTTATCAAGTTGGTCTTTGTTAACAGCTTCATCGCCCTTTTCTGCTGCCTTAACACCAGAAATGGAACGTGCGACCTTACCATATCCTGCAATATTGATCTCAGTACCAGCTGTATCCTTACCAATAGTGATAGAAGCAGAAACTCCGTCTTGCTTAACAAGACTATTTTTTACCACATCGGAAATCTTATTATCAATATTTGTGATAGAAGTATTGACAGCAGTAAATGCATCCGTAACATTACGATGTGTCTGCCCCTGAATAAGGAAAGTTGGTTCTATACCTTCGAGTACATCTGTACTACCCCCAAAATATTTCGATGTATTTTCAGCAACTTTTGATAGATTACCAGTAACAGTTGTAACCTTCTTATTCGTAGCAAAAAGCTGTGAACCATTTACCGCTTGCGTTGATGTTTGAGAAAGTTCTCCATCTTTCACACCGGAAAGTGTTCTTTCTTGATTATCTTTATTTACAAGGCTAATTTCAGTACCACCGGTTGCTTTACCCACAGTAATAAGACCATCTTCTCCTTCCTGTTTTACAAGGCTATTTTCTGTCACATTATTAATCTGATTATAAATATCTGTGATAGAATTATCGACACCTTCAAAAGCATCAGCAACATTATGATGCTTTTTCTCAACAATAGTGCCATCCTCATTACGCTGAGAAATTTTGAAAGTAGGCTTGCTCCACTCTCCATCCTTATAGCTAGCTCCACCGCCAAAATAATTAGCAATCTGACTACCCACTGAATGAAGCTGGGAACCATTTATTGCATCAGTGGAGTCTTCATTAATGTCACCATTCAAAAGGTAAGTAATCTTACTTTCTGTTTTTTCTCCATTTGGTCCATGCAGTGCAACAAATGCTTGCTCTTTTTCGCTCCAAAGCAAAGCATCTTTAGAGAAATCATCAAATTTCTGATTAAACTCATTAGTAACATGCGTCAAACGACTATTTACATTTTTGACATTCACATCAAGCCCTGTCAACGCTGAGCCAACATCAGTATACACCATCTGCACTACCTTACCATCTGCAGAAACTGTAGATAAATTATACTTTGGACCTACAAAGACGCCATTTTCAAATGCTGCATTCCCACCAAAGAAATTCGCAATATCTCCAGATATCTGATTAATCTGGCTACCATTTATTGCTTCTGTTGAATCTTCAGAAATTGCACCATTTTTGACGCTTGTAATGATCCGCCCTCCATCAGTACCTGCGATATCAATTTTCGTACCACTTTTTTCCTTACCAATGGTGATAAGTTTCTGCACTTCATCCCATTTAACAAGACTATTTCCTGCTATTTCATTTTTTATTTTGTTCAATTGTGCAACATTCACTGCATCGGTCTCTAAAGTTCCCTCTTCCACCCCTTTAATTTGTTTATTACCAGCATAAATACCCCCAGTAGTCATATTAGGACCACCAGTAATCACGAAGCCATCATCGCTTACATTCGCCTTACCTGCTATTACACGTTTAACTCTGACAATATCATTCAAATCAAACTTTACAGTATTGTCACCGTTTTTGGTAATTTTGATATTCTTACTTTCTTCATTACCATCCTCTGCATTAACACCTACAAACTTTACTGTACTCTCTGCCCCAATATCTGTAGGCTCTTCATCTTCAACAGCAAGTTTCCAACCCGTTTTAATTCCCGCTGTAAAGTCTTTTAACTGCTTATAATTTACAGCATCGGTATCGTCTTCCCCTGCCGCTACTCCTTTAATCGTTTTATCACCAGCATGAATGCCCTTAACAGTTATGCTCGGCCCATCACCACCTTCAAACCCAAAGCCAACAGCACTCATAATGCTTTCTCCTGCTGTGACACTCATTACATTAATATTATCAGCTAGATCAAATGTGACATTGTGATCATTATCTTTTGTAATCTTAATATTCTTTCTATCTTCATCTCCAGCTGCTTGGAAATTTACTGTGCCATTTGGTCCAATAGCTGTAGCATCTCCACCGTTAACAGCAAGCTGCCAACTCGTTTTGGTTGCCTCTTGTACAGCTTTCAGCTGTTTATAATTTACAGCATCGGTATCTTCAGTCCCCTCTGCTACATTTGTGATCTTTTGCTTGGCTGCATCAATACCATCCACAGTTATATTTGGACCATTATCATTAATAAAAAAGCCATCCACAGTCATGCGCGAACCATCTTTACCATTAACAAAAAAGCCATCATCACTCATCGTGCTTTGGCCTGTGGTGACTTTTGTAAGTGTGAGAGTATCACTTAAAGTAAATTCAATTTTATGCTTAGTGCCTTCAGTGTTTTTTGCAATCTTTAAGTTGTCTTTTCCTTCGTCTTTTTTACTTTTCACTGAAAAATCTATTGTACTTCCTGGATTCACGTCTATAGGATCGGTATCGTTAGCAGAAAGTTTCCAGCCCCCTCCCCCTGCTATAACTTCTCTCATAGCTTTTAGCTGTGCTACGTTTACCGCATCAGTGTCTGCACTCCCCGCTGCAACTCCTGTAATTTGTCGTGTTAGTTTACCCTTATCCCTGCCACCAACTTCACCAACACTAAAAGCCCCTGCAGTGCTTTTCCATGCCATACCGTCTTCTGTCGAGTTATCATTTAAGGCAGGATCATAACCAAAAGTCCCCTTTTCTCTATCAGAAAGAGAACCTCCACCTATAGCAACACCATCATAAACAGTTACTTGTGCATTTGCACCAATAGCAACAGAATCTTCCGCTTCAGCATATGTGTGCGTACCTATAGCAATCGCATTTTCAGCTTTCGCTATTACTCTTCTTTCAGGATTAGCGGTCTCAGTTCTATCAGAGAGTCTGCTCCCTATTGCAATAGAACCTGAAGCTTGAGCTTCAGCCTCTGAGCCTATAGCAATCGCATAATTCTTTTCTGCCCTTACCTTTGTCCCCATAGCAACGCTATTTTTACCTAATGCAGTTGCAAGCCCACCAATAGCAACCGTAGATTCCCCCGACGCTTCTGATCCCACACCTATAGCAACACTTGCTTTTCCAGCCGCAAGTGCAGAAACACCAAAGGCTTGCGCACCCCCTGCCTTTGCTGTCGCACCTGCACCAAAAACGGTTGAATAATTACCCGTTGCAGCAGATCCACAACCGGTAGCAAAAGAATAAACACCATAAGCCTCAGGCATAGCACTAATAGTGCCACTCGTTAGGGCTCCCATATAACCACCACGAGGGGTTGTCCAACTATTACCACCCCAAGTGACCTTTTCAGTAGTTGTGCCATAAGGATTACGATCACCAAATTTTTGATCAGTGATAAATCTGTTATATTGGACTTCTGCAGTTATTCGTTGAGTAACTGACGCTTGTTGTTTGCCGCCACGCCCAATAACGTTATCTACACCACAGTAGTCATCATCACCAGATAGAACAACACTGCCATGACTACCATGTGCATATGAAACATCACCAAGATTCGAACTATTAATAGTCGCTCCTCTTATAGCAAGATTGGCAGCAAAAACAGGAGAAACACTCGATAAGAGTGTCGCCATTACCGTACTAAGAGAGACAACTTTAATTAAATTTGGTGTGGAATATTTTTTTTTCATAAGAACCTCCTCCAACAGAGTTCAACATCATTACAATGTGCGAAAACACACACGGCAAAACCCTTGTTTGCGCACTTCAAAAACCAATAAATCAAGACAAAACTCTCCCCCTACGATACCGCTATCTTTACGGCATCGCCCTAAAATCTCTGCAACAACATCAAATCTAGAAAAGTCCCCAACCCTTTTAGCTAGAGGGATTCAAGCTAAAAAATCAATAAAAACACAAGACTTTGAAAATATACCGTAATCTCCATTTAAAAATACTGCGGTTTATCTCTTAACAAAATAGTTTCACTAAAGAGCAATTCTACTTTTCAAATAAAGCGCATCAGCAAAATGGCAAGAGTGTAAAAAATAATTTTTTATAAATTTGTAAAAATACTTCTCAATAAAATAGCTGTTCTTATAAACACAAATTTATGATTTTTTTAACTTATAGCACAATGTAATAGATAACGATTATCATGATAATCTCACTCTTTGTTGCGAGATAATCTGTTTCAATATATAATGCATATCTTTGAAAGAAATCTTTTTTAATATAATGATGCACGCTCTGTAAAAAGTTCCAACGTGCTCATCTTGTCCTCTTCATAAAAAGACAAAAGTGCTATAAATGATCTTTCGTTCTTCTCGCGTATATGTCTGTTACCCTTCTATAGGAACAAAACATCGTCATTGTATTTTCACTGTTGTCAGTATCTTTTCCCTCAACCAACAAATATTTCAGGAATGACACTATATTAGCTTCTTTTTGAATCAATTTTGTTTGTATTGCTACCCGTCGTTCTTTTTATGAACTGCTTTATTTTTAATCAGAACAATATATTGATTTATAATGATAGTTTCTCGTTTTTCAGGTTGAATAAAAGACTCGAAGATCGTGAGGTTTTCACATTCCAAACTTGGTTATACAGCAGAAAATCAAAAAAGTTTTATTTTTTAAAAAGGCTGTTCATTCGTATCTTATGAAATTTCTAGATGTGCTTTTCAGATTCGATTTTACGCTTTAAATGTAATTTTAAAAGTGGCAAAGTGGCTTCGACTTCTTCCATATCATTGAGGTTTTGAATAAGCTCTTGCAATCTTCCATAAAGCTCTGCTGCTAATTCCGCAACATCTTCAGGAGAAAGATCTATTTTTGCATCATGATAGGTCGTATAAACTAAATGTCCCAGCTTTTTCATCAGCCCAGCAGGTATCGCTTGCGGTTTAAAACCAGCTGCTTTCGCCTTTGCCATATCTGAAAACATCTCGCCATTGCCCGTCACAAGCCAATCTAAGGAAATACCACAAATTTCTTGATATTTGGAGAGCGCAGAGGCTGTAGGCTCACTTATACCAGTTTCATAAGTTCCTACAGAGCCAGCAGTGATACCAAGATGTGCAGCAAACTGCTTACGCTCTGTAAAACCAAGAGCGTGACGCACTTCACGAAAACGTTTTGCCAACTCAGTTTTAGGTTTTGCTTCCGGACGAGCCAAAAAACACTCCAAAATCAATATAATTGTTGACTAAATAATTATATTGATTTATATCTATTATTACTGCTCCTTAAAAAGAGCAGTTATCACATACATAACCCCACAAAAACAGATGTTGCAGCATCCGTTTAAGCAGGAGCGAAAATTATGACAATTACACAAAAAATGCAATCGCCGTGGTATTTTACTGAACTGCGCCCCTGTAATATAACCTTGGAAAAACTCAAGCCTATCAGAGGCTATTTTCCAGAGTCAAAAACATTTGGACACAGCCCAATGAAAAAGCTAAATGCGCCACTGCCAACTCTATCAGTTTGCATGCCAAGCCAATTCTTGCCAACTGCTTTCTCACAAGTCGCAGTCATATTCTTTCAAAAGCAAAAAGCCTAATACGATTCTCTTCATTCCATGCTGTGCAATATACCACTGAAATCTTATTACAAAAATATGCAAATGCATTTCCCATAGGTTTTTATAAGGTAAAAAGTTTATCAATGTCTAAAAATCAATATAAAATAGGCAAAATAATTGGTATTCTACAAAAAATGAGATTATCACTCGTTATTAAAAAGTTAGACGTTTACAAACCCTGTTTGCTTATTTTATATATTAATGACACTGAGTTAGCTGTAATTGGCAATAGAGATTTCAGGGTGTTTGGTTTATCGTCAGAATACTCTTCCTCTACGCACATTAAAAGCCTTTTGGCAGTGTATTTTAAATGCTATAAGTTCTATAGTAAACACATTGCCATCCATATTTACAATTGGGCGCTTCAAAAACTTGGAGTAATAAAATCTTTAATAGGCACTGATTTAAAAGCGCGTATTTTGCAGAAAATTGACAAAACCATGAGGTTCGTATACATGGCAATTTTAAGTGATGATAGTGGAGTGATACTTAAAAAAGCTGCATGGAAACCCGCAACGTTGAGGAATTAAGCATGACCTCTTTATGCGATAAAGAATTATCTGATACACTGGTTGGTCTTTATGACGACTATCAACGCGGTTTCGACATTGGAGAAGAGCTTAAATTGTGCGTGGATTTGGCGTTATCTCTTGAATTGGAACTCAGTATTCATCGTTTAAGTGAAACAGATGCTGTTTTAAAAAAAGAGATTGTGCAAACCTTGCATCGTCGTAGAAATACCCATTCCAATGAAGATGAAATTGATACAATTTTTCATATGGATTTTGAAAAACAAAAATAATACAACACTCTCCCCATATGATACGATATTACCTCATTGCTTTACTTTCTACTACGCTTAAACAAAAAACTCTCAAGAAGATTTAAAGTGTTACGTTTTCGTCTTCTTAACAACAGTGAGATGAATTAAAGAAACGCATCAATTCTTTTAGATCATTATCAAAAAATAGAGAGTATTCTCTAGTATACATCAATTTATGCTTTGTTCATTAAGCACCAACTTTTACATTTTCTCAACTCTCCTTTAAAAGCAAAATATGAAATGTGCTGCAGCGTAAATGTTTATAAAATAGCGTATATTGACCACTCTTAAACGTAATTTATTGTTTTTCATGTCTATAAAACAGCACTATGAGTATTCCAACAAACGCAACAATGCTTTGAAAAAAATATATCGATTGAGGTGATATGCTACTGTTATCGCTTGCCATAATGAGGTAGACTCCGAGGATCAAGCATCCAGAGATACCATTAAAACTTGCCTGCAATCTTCCTTGGTATTCAGGATCACAAGAGAGTTGTGATAAAGAAATCGAAAGAGCCCAACTCGAAAGTCCAAATCCAATCATAAAGTAAACAGGAAAAACAACAAAATTGTGTGTATTAACAGATAGAATAGCGAGGCCAATAGCCATAAAAGCTAATAAAATGGCTAATGTTTTCCTGATAGATAAAACTTTACAAAGAAGTGGTGAAAAAAACGCACCTGTCAATACGCCCATAGAATAAAGCACCTCAAATATTGCAAAGATACTGCTATCTGCATGTAAAACCTCTTGTATATAAGGAACGAGAATAACAGGAATGGTCATCAAAAGAGTCATAATAATCATCTGGCTTATATAAGGTACAAAAAGAGCCGGATTCTGTTTAAAATAATGAAGGGATGCTGTATAATTTTCCCACCAATTTTGCTGGTTTTGATTTTTAGATCTTCGGTTTTTAGGTACCTTCATTGCAAAATTAAATAAACCAGCAATGATAAAGAATATACCACCTATTAGAAGAGTTCCTTTTGTTCCTGCATAGGACAGTATAAATCCACTTAAGCCCATACCTACGATAGTGCCAAGTTCATAAACCATATCGATGGTCGCATTTGCATTGATGAGCTGTTCCTTCAGCACAATACTTTGAATTAAAGAAATAGCTGATGGCATATAAAAAGGGATAAAAATACCCAAAAGAGCAGATAAGACCATCAATTCAATTTCTATACCAAAATGCCAAAGCATTACCCAGCTTACAATTACCAAACCTCTCACAAGATTTGAAATAATAATCTGCGTTTTACGATTATATTTATCTGCCAATATGCCAAAAATAGGCGCAAAAACAATGCCAGGCGTCCAAAGAAAAAGCATCATCAACGCTACACCACGGATTGAGCCCGTCTGATTGTAAGCGAGCCATGACAATGTAATATAATTTAGTCCACTTCCAAATGTAGCAAATAAGCCGCTCAAAGTAAAATAGAGAAAAGTTCTATTTTCAAATAAAGCAATGCGTTCCTTCAAATTTGAAGTGAACATAAATTATCCTCTAAAATGAATACCAGTCGATATGCATGATACATCCTGTTTAAAAACAGGCATTCTTACAATTTTCATTTTAGATCATTAAATTTAAGAAAGCAAAATTTCTTTTTTGAGGCTTTTATAATCTTTGTGCTGTTTTATGATTAATTCCTCTATGAAAACGGAACATTTATGGACAAAAACAAAATTAATATTTTATGTGCGTTTTATTCAGAAGCTACACCTTTATACATATGTGAAACAATTTTACGGTATAGAAGCTTCACTCACATTATTGTCCTTATTATTCCGTGCACTAAAATATGCTCGAGTATATTCCTCCATGTCGTTCTTCTATCACCACACTTCGTCTCTAAAAGAATAAACATACTATTATCCTCACAATAAATATTGCTAACTTTTCTACTCCCCTTCTCTAAATCTTTTAAAACAAGCTCATTACAGTTAGTTTTCTAATTAAAATATATAACGTGATATTTTTCCTGAGCAGTTAAATTATTGCAATCATATCTCTAAAGTTTCAGATTTAGAGTACGAATACATAAAGGAGGATCTATCGTGGATAAATTGATTAATAAATGATTTTATTCATAATCAAAAACAAACTTCATCTATATGATGTCGTATTTGATGATGAATTAAAGAAACAGAAGCAGTTCCATCAATTGTTATAAACCGCTCATCTATTTCTGATAAAACTTTGTATACTTTGTAAACTTTTTCAATAAAAGAGAGTTTTTCTTCGTATTTTAAGTTTAAACCATCCCTTTTCTGCAACCGCTCTAGTATAGTAGTGGGCGGTAAATGAAGATAAAATGTAATATGAGGTCTTGGAATAGATTGATTTAATTTAACTACACTTTCAACAGAAAGCTCTCGAGCATAAAAATAAGCAAGACTAGAATAAACATATCGATGCTAATTAATAAATTTTGCGATGACGTGAAGTAAGGTTCAATAATTTCAAGCGTATGTTTGCGTCTATCTGTCGCTGATAAGAGTGCTAAAAGCAACGGATCAATTGCTTTTCCATTATCTAAGTAATCTCTAATTTCTGGATTATTTCTATACCAATAACTGGGTTGAAAAGTTTGTATTATATGTTTTTCTATTGAGTAATGGCGAGCGATTTCTTTTGTTTGTGTTGTCTTACCACTCCCATCAAATCCACATAAGACAATAAAAGAACCAGAAAATTTCTTTGGAGACCACATGGAATTATAAACTTTTTTATCAAGATACATTTTGTCTATATACTTTCCATAAGTTAAATTGTTTTATGTCTGAAATCTCTTAATGTTTAATAAGGTGTTTTTTAACTCGTCTCTAAACAGAAAAACACAATACTCCCGCATTTTGTATAACTTTATGATAAATGGTAGTATATAGACTTAGTTTTAAGATAAGGTTATATTTTAGACAACTTAAAATGAGATTAAGTATTTGTAAAAAATATATTTTTTTGTTCACACTCCATAACCTGTCATTTTTTGACGAATTCTAGTAGAGTTTCTGAGGATTACTCCTATAGCGTCGTGTAAGTGTATAGAAATGAGTTCGATCTCAGTATATTATTGTCCCTTAAGAGCTACTACTAGATTGCGCTCCATAGGAAGCTAATGAAATCAACTCTATCTTTTCTCAAACCACTGCCCTCGCTATAAGCATTTGATATCCGATCCCGTCAAAAAGCAGCAGAGCAATTCTTGGAAAACATCGCTGAGATATTGAAATATGCCTTGCAAAAGCGTTTAAATCAAATGTTTCACTATATTTTTCGGTATATTCATAAACTGAAATTAAGAATATTATAATAAGACCTCAAACAACGACGACGCCCAAATCAGCCGTAATAAAGCCTCCTAAAACTGAACCAATAATACCTCTCTATTAGACAGACTACTATGTAAAGGCTTTAATACAATACCTTAGCGCTAATGCCATAAATGTTTCTGATAGATAACGAAGTTTATTGTCACAACAACATCTAACAACGGTCAATAGAAAAACCTCAACCTTGAGTATAAATAAAATCAACTTGAAAGCGCAAAATATATCTCTAGGACATAGTTATATTCGTTATCTGGCTTTCCCCTTATTGGCAAGCCTCCCGCAACAGACGCAGTAAAAATACCAGCCTCTATCGCTATTCATTCTCCTGAATAATAAGCTATCACTACCATAAACATCAGCGTTCAAATGTTCCCTACCAAAAAACTTGACATGCCCAGTAATTATGTGTGTGTGTATTTATTATTTGTAAACATGTGTGCTGATTTATAATACTGTGTGTTTTTAAGAGATTCTGAAATGGGGGGGATAATGTGCACAAACAACGGATGTTTCGGTTTTATGGGCTTGTTGTCCTGCTGTATCTTTCTGATATGGTTTTATTTTTAAGTAATCTTTGGAATGCTTATCGCATAACATCCTCATCGGTTTTCCTAGGCGTAACCATGGCTTTGGGCACCCTTATGCCCTATCTTTTGAAAAAAAGCGGTCTTGTGCGCATTAAAGCCTCACTGCGGTTGGTCGATTTATACAAAAGGCGAATCATTATCTATAGCCTTCTTTTATTGATTGCACTTTTCCATTACGCTGATTCCCCCTTTGGTTTTATCGTTGTCTCTATCTCTATCGGCTATCTCTCTTTGATTACCTTAAGCACTCTCGAGACTTATAATACTAAACTAGCACTTAGTGGTTATATTAGCGCCCAAAAGGCTTCCCGCATTATGCAAACAGTGGTGCAAATTGGCGCATTTTTGGGAGCAGCACTGAGTGGTTATCTCTTAGAAGCGACCAGCCCTCGAGGGGCAGCGGCTGAAATCGGTTATAATGGTTTGATTGTGACACTTTGTGTGTTTGACATCATTATAAGCCTTATAGCCGGATATATTATCTTTTGCGATGAATATAACGCCACAGATACCACAACACTTGCAACTGGTAAGAAGACAGCGCCTACACCGCAAGCGGATGAGCTCTCCCGTGAACTTAAACTTTTATGCGTCTGCATAGGACTTATTGGCTTTCATATTTGCGCTTATAATACGCTGGCAACTATTCTTTTTCAGAGTGTGAAAAATTTTGGCTCTGAATATTATGGGCTTTGCAGTGCGGTTGCGGGCGTGGGCGCTTTTTTGGCTGCTTTTATCAAAATCCCTCGTTTTGAATTTATTCTCCCAGCCCTTATGTTGAGCATGGCTGATCTTATTTTTAGCACCACACAATCGCCCTATTTGGCTGTGGTCTTTTGCTTTTTTATTGGCTTTTCAATGAATACCATGCGAATTAATGCCCGCAAACATACGATTGAAGCAACCAAAACAGAGGCTCAAGCAGAGCTGGTGGGAAGCTATAGCGGTATGCTTTATACTCTCTCCCAATCGGCAGGTTATGTCATTCTTGGTCTTCTTACAAGCTCTGCCCTTATGGGTCCTCAAGCAGCTGTTTATCTTCTGCCCCTTATAGGGCTAATAATCTTTATTTATGTTCTTTTCCTTTTATCACAGCGGAACAAAGTATGAGAAAACCTATTCTTATTGTCGACCCTTTCTCCACGGGTGCCCTCTATAGCCCTGCTTTGCAAAAATTAGGCTATGCTTGTTATGGTGTTGTCTCTCAAGCAGCTCCTTTTTCACACTTTATGCTTTCTTATCAGGGAAAGGGCATGGCAGAAGCGAAGCTTCATAGTGTAGATGAGATAAAGAAACGCTTTCCTATCGGCACGATAGAGGCTGTAATAGCGGGTGCCGAAAGAGGTATCTATTGTGCAGAGCAATTGGCGGCTTATTATGGTTGTCTTGGGAATAACCCCTTGACTACCGATTGGCGACGGAAAAAAGCAGCGATGCAAAAACGCCTTTGTGAAAATGGTTTATCTTACATCCGATCAAAGATTCTTACAAAAAACGATTGTACTCTCGATGGTTTTGAAAGCCACAGCGGCTATGTGGTAAAGCCAAATGATTCTGCAGGGAGTGATGGTGTTTTGTTTTTCTCTAATCTTGAGGAAGTAGTAACGTGGACCTCTGAAATCGACTGGAAGAAAAAAAATATTTTTGGCGCACCTAACGAGGCCTATTTGCTCCAAGAAAGATTGGAGGGAGAGGAATACATCGTCGACGCCGTTGTAAATGGAGAGGCTATAAAGATATGTGCTTTATCGCGGTATAAAAAAGGTATTCATAATGGAAGTGCTTTTGTTTATGAATCACTTGATGTGCTTGATGCTCAAGATCCCTCTTATGCCCCTCTTATCTCTTATGCAAAACAATGCATTCGCGCACTGGGGATTGAATATGGACCTGCGCATATGGAAATCATGCAAACAGCTCGTGGTCCAGTGATGATCGAAGTAGGAGCCCGCCTCCACGGAGGAATTGCACCCACCTTGTTCGCGCATTGCTATGAAGATGGTTTACTTGAAAGCTCCGTTAACCTTATTGCAGGCGTGTTTTCGCAAACCCCAAGTCGCTTTAAGAAAAAAGGGCGTATTATCTTCCTTATCAACGAGATCGACGGTCATATTATAAAAGATGTTAACGTATGGCGGCAAAAGCTTCATTCTTGGGAAAATGTGGTTCATTTTACGCTCTTTTTTAAAGAAAACGAGCCCCTCCCCCTAACCATCGATTTAAATACCTGCCCAGCTATTATAGCAATTTGTGGACACAGTGATGATGAATTATCAGCTTTGGAGAGGATCATTCGTAGCAATTTCTTATAAAATATAGCAATTGGGAAGAAAAAATGGATTCAGAAGCGCAAATAATTGAAAATATAGACAAATATTAAAAATGGGAGCAAGTCATTTTTAAAGAATTCAATGCAACCATGAATAACACAATTAGGCCTTTTCTGCCTATTCAGTGTAAATGGATACTCAAAAAATATGCTTAGATTTGGGTTCTACAACAAGCTGACTTCAAAAAATATAATGGAAGACCTGATAACTTATTGCGATAATTATAAAAGTTTTGGAAAGAACACATCTTTTGTTGCATTCGAGGAGCCTGCCCCCATAAAAAGTATCGAATTTTATAGAGAAAAATTCTGGTCTACACTTAAAAATTTGCGAGCTTTTGACAACCGAGAGTGACCTAAGCATATACAAAAAAAATATGTACAATCATCTATGAGAGTTCTGCTTTCATGGCGAACCTACGTTTATAGCTTGCAATACCCCATCCCATATAAACAGAATTAAGTAAGTTCTATATTTATGTTAACTTTCCAGCCTAGGTGGGTTTTTTCTGATCTGCTCGATACAGAACAAAATGTATTCTCGTTGTAGGAAAAAGGCCTGAACCTTTTGATATTATCACAAAATCTCCTTTTTTAAGAAAATATAGCAAACTCCAAAATAGAGAATGGACGCAATATTTTCTGCAAGACAACACTATTGAATCCCTACCTTGCTCATATCATCTAATGAAACACGATAATGACTAAGTTTTCTAAAATTAAATTAAATAAAAATATTTATGATATATTAAAAATGATACTGCCAAAACAAGGCTCGATAGAGATTCAAAGGGATTTTCCAAAAAATACATAGAATGCAGTGTGTATGTATAAAACTTCTCAGGATGATCGTGTTAATAGCAATGTTGAAGGAGTGCCTTTTGGGGAAAGATTGTACAGCAATTACGAGTATCTCTAGGAGAAAAAACGCTGATTTTTAGAACAGAGAGAAACATTGATTATAACAGTTTATTAGGCTAAACGCAGAATATTCTCCTAATAATTGATGATCGCATTGTAACAGAATAGACTTTTGATAATCATAAAGAAAAAGGTAGAGAGCGTGTTTCTTTTAGTTAAGAAAGAGTGTTGCTCATTTTTTTTCTAAAAGTAAGCAAATTCAAAGATAATTTTTTGTTCTTGTAGTGGTGAGAAAATAATTGTCGAAGTCAGTGAAGGGGAGATTCCAATAGATTGTTACAAAGTTTAATAAAAGTTGGAATACTTAAAAATTCTTAGTTCCTATGATGATTTAAGAATACCAGATTAGGATACGGAGAATTCAAGAGCTCAAAACTTTGTGATAATATTGGTTTAGAATTACATCTTGTTCATTCAGACGAGATGAGCCAATTATTATATGTCACAGAGACATATGGGTGGAAAATTTTAAAAAAGCTTATCCAGAATCTGACTTAAAGGTTATTGGAACTTTAGTAGTAAGATTGGCTTGGTCTCATGTCTCTCAAAAATTAGCAACCAATCTTGTTGTGACTAGACTAAATTTGGAAGATCTTCTCACTGAGCGTTTTTGTAATATTATGAAATGATAAAAATATTAATATTTCTTCTTGTCCCGGACACGAAGCCGGTGCTATTTGTATTTATTATCCGTTGCACCATTGTCCGAAATATATTTTAAGTGGTTGTCACTTGAAATATGCCTTGGAAAATTATTTGGCAAGAGAGCGTACCTATATGTATTGGAAAGTAATTTCCTATTATTTATCTCAATCTATGGGTACAACGTTGCCAAGTATAGAATTCATGCTGACAGATGACTTTCAAAAAATAAGTGCCTATAACGCATTTGAACTAAACTTTTATGAAAAACTGGAATTTAGTACCGAACCATATTCGACAATGGAGAAAATCATAAAATGGCTTGAGTCTCTGTTTAAAAGGAAAGAGGCTATTGCGTAATTCTGTTTTTCTTATGATTGTGATTGGTTGTTTGACGAGTTTTTGTGCTAGTGGTGTATTATCTATTGGCCTTTCTTTGTTACAATTCCAAGATACAACAGGAGAAGCGTCTGCTACTTTAAATGTCGTTAATTTAATCGCAATTGGAATTGCTGGCTTATGTTTGGGAAACGTGTTGGCGCACTATCAAGGCTTTATAATTGGGTTTTATAGTCAAATTATTTGCGCTTGTTTATTGTCTTTCTTATTATTTATGAACAATCCAGTACTTATTTTATTTGTATTTTTTTTACTTGCTCTCTTGATGGGGGCTGATAACCCAAATAACAATAGTGCCTTGAATCAGCTGGTTCCAGCTCCCAAACAAAAAGCTGGAATTTTTGCATTTTACACTAGTTGCTGTCAGTTTTTTGTTATTATATCCCCATTGCTTATATATTTTATAATTGCGCATTTGGGGCACAAAATAGCCATAGCCTTTATTGTATTTATCTATCTTTTGAATGCCTGCTTATGGTTTCGTATAAAGTCTATACAACAACTAAACAGAGCAAAAGAGCTATTAAAAAAGCCATCTCAAAAAGCTTATGGAGTTGGGTTCAGGTGCCTTTGGCGGATTTCTGCGTTGCGTTTTTTAACGATTAATCGTATTTTGAATAATTCTCTCTATACGGGGCCTATTGTTTTATTGCCACTTGTGCTTGCTTCTATAACATCAGATAATATAAAATTTACAGCTATTCAAAATTCTATTTTTGCTTTGTCAGCACTGGGTTTTGTGATCAATGGTCTTATCTCATCTTATTATTTACAGAAATTTCCATCTTTAATTCGTTTTTTTGTATGGGGGGCACCGGCTTTTGCCGTGATCGCAATCTCTTTTGTTTTATATTTAAATTTTACTCAATATTCCCTTTATATTATGGGGTTTTTATTAGGTATTGGGCAATTTTATTTTAGGATATCGGGAATAACAATTGGACAAGCTATCACACCTAGTGAAAATTTAGCCGAGGTGATTTTGGCAGGCGATGCCAGTGTACGCATCATAACAGCTTTATTCTCTATTGTGCTTTTATATGCAGGAAAATTTTTTTCATTTTCTATATTATACGTCCTATGTGTATTTATAGGCTTTTGCGCCCCTTTATTTATTTTGCACGGACTATCTATTTACATACAAAGCTTAAAGATAAAAGAAAGTGCCGCATGAATGATATTCAATTATTATATTATGTTAGCCTTTTTTTGATTATCGTATAGATAAAAATTTTGTACAAATATTCATGACATTAATTTTAAATAAGCACATTGCGTGAGAAAAGCTGAGGTGTTTGTTACCTCTCATGTGGATAAAACGCATTTAGCCCGTTAAGCAACGAAATTGCAAATAGCACTATGATCACCATTAATTCTAAAAGCTCTACCAGAAGTTAGTGATAATGGCAAAAATCCTTTAATGATATTTGAAGAGATCGTTTATGCTAGATCAGGTTATCTCAAGATCGAGAGGAGAGGAGCTTAAAAAGTGTAAAATTCATGGAAATTCAACAGCAATTTCCAGGTGTACATAATGACAGGTATAGATTGGCGCGAACTGGTCAATTGCAACAGCAAAAAATCCTGCAAATGCTGAGCTTTTTAAACTATGTCATATCAAGCATATGAAAGTTCGTTTTAAATTAATGGCGGAGAGAGAGGGATTCGAACCCTCGATATGGTTTCCCATATACACGCGTTCCAGGCGTGCGCCTTCAACCACTCGGCCACCTCTCCAGAAGTTTGCACTATACCCAGAAAGAAATAACGTGCAAGTCTAAACTATACATTCAAAACCCAAAAAATAAATTCATTTATTAAAGTAAGAGCTTATATCTGTTGAATAACAAGCACATCCCTTCTTTTTAAGAAAAAACTTTTTTCGTGGATAGGTTTGTAGAATACAATAATGGGAATAAAAAGATTGTCACCAGTTATAAATTTTCATACTCATTTACGCACTTTCTGCTTCACAAAAAAATACTTCTCTTAAAATTGGCATACAGTCCATGGTTTTGCATAACCAAATAATTAATATCTCTCACTTAACACCATTGATTACCCTAATAATAAATAGAATAATAACGATATGAACTTCTTATATGTATATAATATTAAAATTGTTTATTCAGATAATAAATTTCATTTCAATAAAAATCGTTTTCAACCTTCTTCTTGCCTCCAAGGATGAAAATACTTAATCACTGTAACTTTGATTACAAACAACTCTCTCTTGAAATGAGATCTACCTGCTAATCACTTTTATGTTTCAGATAATATATAAATATTGATTTATAATAATAAATTATCGTTTATACGTCATAAGCGGGGATGGTATGTGGGAGAAGAACATTTTAAGAGAGGATAAGTGCCTCTTATGTATTTTTTCAAATAGCACGAATTCTTGCAACATTGAGGGCTGTAAAATAGTGTGATGGTGTCAGTTTTCTCTTTCATAGGATTACAGAATAAGCCCTACTCTAAATTCTCTATTCAATTTCACACTTCTATATTTAGTTGATACTAAAGAAAATAAAATTCAGACAAAAAAACCTTTGCATTTTTAATTTAATATGTATGAATATATCTTATTTTCTGAAATGAAAAAATAGTCATTTTGGTCAAATACAAAATCATAAAAATGCAAACCTGTTTTCATTTTTACCATATACTTTTAAATTCAGCTTTACAGTTTTCAAAATATCTAAAGTAATCTCTATTATTTAAAAGAGATTACGTATTACTTCATACTTTTGATTATCGCATTCTTTAAGTGGGATATGGTCTCATAACAAAACAGAATACTCTAAAAATACTATTTTCTTTCTCATCCACACGTTTGTTAAAAAACATCTCTTAAAGCTTGTCACATCTACCTCATACGGTGTCTATGAATGGTATAAAATCTATTGGATAGAATCATCTTTCCTTAAATAAAAAGTAAAAGCCAAGTACCATCACGCTATTTATCACCTAATATTACAACATCCATTGCGATTTGAGAAAATGCATAAAAGGCATTTATTCTTTCTTAGAGTGTTTTTATCCATACATTACTCCTCTTTGTAATGTATAAAAGAATAATTTTTATTAATTTAATATAGAGAAATTTAAAACGAGAAAACCCTACAATATTTAAGGCTCTCATTATGTAACACGATAAATTACCATTACAAATTAATATGCTGCTTATAATTGTCCTAAAGGATAATGTTTTACAACACTAAAGATCTGATTAGTCTGAAAAATGAGCTCGTTTTTTCCCCTTAATGTTCTCTATCACCTTATATCCTTGCTTAGAGCACGTACAGCTCGTGCAGTTTCACATTGTAATGCTTTTTGTGCTAAAATTTTCATATCTTCAAAACTATGAGTCTGTAAACACGCCTTTACTGGAGAAATATCGCAAGATATCATAGAAAGCTCATTAATTCCCAATCCAGTCAAAATCATTGCACCAAAAGGATCTCCAGCCATACCACCACATACACTAACCCAACACTTATTTTGTGCAGCTCCCTGAATAGTCTGATAAATCATACGCAAAACTGCTGGATCAAGGCTATCAGCTTCAGACACAAGGTACGGATTTTGCCGATCAACAGCCATTGTATACTGTGTTAGGTCATTGGTTCCAATTGAAAAAAAATCAACATGGGCGCTTAATACATCTGCCATAATGGCCGCTGCTGGAACTTCGATCATAATACCAAGTTTTAATTTTGGTGCATCGATATCGTTGCGGATTTCCTCTGCAATCTTTTTTATAGCGACAATCTCTGAAACAGACATGACCATCGGAAACACAATCCATAGATCTCCGCCCTCTTTTGCTGCTCGATATAAAGCACGTAATTGAGGCACCAAAAGATCACGTCGACGTAACAAAAGCCGCGTTCCTCGAACACCTAAAAAAGGATTGTCCTCTTTAGATAAATGTAAATGCGTAACCTGTTTATCCCCACCAATATCAAGTGCACGAATAATTAATGGCTTATCTCCTACAGCTGTAATCATCGTCCGATATATATTAAATTGTAGCTCTTCATCCGGAATATGTGGATTCTCTAAAAACAAAAATTCCGTGCGCATGAGTCCAACACCTTCAGCCCCCAAATCAAGCGCAACAGGAACCTGATTTGCGTAGTTGACATTGGCCATGATACGAATTCTTTGACCATCTATCGTTTGCGCTGGTAATCTACACGCACTTATTTCACTGACACGTTTTTGCGCAACAGTATCAATATGCCTTTGAGCATCTTCAACGTCTTCAAGCGTAGGATCAAGGTAAATAAACCCGTTATCGCCATCAATAATAGCCTGAATATCAGACTGAATCGCTAAAATATCATCACCTGTAGCAACAACCATTGGAATACCAAGAGTACGCGCCAAAATAGCTGTATGAGATAATGGACCTCCCCATGCTGTTGCTAATCCTTTTACCCTTGTACAATCAAGTTGTGCTACATCAGAAGGAGAAAGGTCATTTGTAACCAGAATTACACCATGTGGAATATCATTTAAAAAGAACGATCTATAGGATGGATTGATTTCACCTAAAACACGTCGACCAACATCAACTAAATTAACAGCACGTGCTGCTAACAAAGGATTATCTACCTTAAAAAACATATCTGAAAATTGACGAACCGCTCTATCCCAAGACCAAGCGACACCATGACCTTCCGCTATAAAACGACAAGCTTGAGCTATTAAATTTTCATCGTCAAGCAAAACCATTTGCGCAGAAAAAATTGCAGCAGAATCTGCTCCCATACGCACTGTAATATCAGAAATTACAGATGCCATTTTATGTTTTGTTTTTGTAAGAGCATTTTCAAGACATGCTGCACCAGCTGCAAAATCAATTGGCTGGTCTATTATGGAAATATCATTTTGCCTTAAAACAAAAATCTTACCAAATGCTAATCCTGAACTCGCTCCAACACCAGAAATGCCTTTTTGCATAGAGCGTGGATACCAACCATGAAAAGCCTTTGTTTGAGATTCCATTGCTCTCATCAGGCATTTTTCACTAATACTCACTTTTTTTGCAATAGCAATGGCATCATTGAGAAGTTGTGCTCCTTCTGAAGCATCTGTAGAAAAAATCAGAACATCACCGTTTTTTGCTCCTAATTGCAATAAACCAACCAAATTTTTCATTTCAACGGTATATTGACCATGGCGAACTCTGATGGAACTTTGAGCCTTTTTCGCAAAATCAACCCAAAGAGAAGCTGGTCGTGCATGAAGACCACTTGGATAATCTAAAGTCCATTCCTGACACACAGAAAGGTCACCAATAAAAGTTTTTTCTATCTTCATATTTTGGTCAAACAAAGTTGTAACAATTTGTTGTTTGTCCATAGTTGTTGCAAGTACTTCAAGCTGTTTTTTATCAAATAAAAGAGACGTCAATTTTTTACAAATTTCTCTATAGCGATCTGGACACGCTGCAATGGCAATAACCAAATATGCTTTCTTGCCATCCTGCCACTCAACACCAGCAGGAACCTGTATAACAGCAACAGCATCCTTGATAATTAAATCACGATTTTCAGCCATACCATGAGGAATGGCTATACCATTTCCAAGCCAAGTATTGGTTGTTTCTTCACGTGCAAGCATGCTTGCCAGATAACACTTATCAACTGCACCAACCTGCACAAGCAATTCAGCAGCAGCATAAATTGCATCATTTTTATGATCAAAAGCAGCTGCAAGTTGTACAGATCTTATAGACAAGATTTCACCATCAGCAAAATCTACATTCATTGCTTCTGCTTTCTCATATCTCATCATGAATTCAAATTGCCTCACATTTGAACACCAATATCTCTGACACATTCCTTTTCAAAGCTGCATTTCCCAAAATACAAGCTATAAATACCACCACAGCTTTATTTATATTTTACGGAATATAGCTAAGTGAGGTGCTTAAATACCTCAATATAACCGATAAAACAATTGGATATTATTATCTAGCGAAGTGCTTAAAAGCATTATAAGCAAATCTGCCTCTTACTCTTTTACTTTACAAAGACAAAACCCCATTTTCTACAGAACCAATCACCTGAAAAACTATGTTTTCGAAACGCTCTCATTATCCTAAGTTATTCAACATAACTTTTCATTATTTTTCCTACAAAAAAGCATCCTTCCCAATCATCCGTAACTTCAGCTAATATTTTGATTGATTCCTCAAAGTTTATTTAACCTATTATCCCTCTTTATAAATTCATTACATAATTACAAATTGCTCCATGCAACTTATCATCTTTAAAATTCCGTGCTGCCCATCTTATGATATCAAACCCTCGATATATAATATTTATATATTTTAAGCTACACCTTTACTTCAATCAATATCGCAAATACACAATACCCTCTGTCGCACATTTGCAAAGTACGAACATCCCCCCAAGCACCATCATCAATTACTAAAATAAAGAAAAACTCTACAAATAAGATAAATAAAGTAAAAAATGAAACGCAATGATTGCCTTAACCCTAGCTCTTATGCTTATTTACTTTCAACAATACACAATAATAGTGAAATCAGAAAAAATATTCTTGAAGGGCGCTGATTGCACGTTGGTTATTTTTATATCTTTAAACACCGTCCTCCTTAAAAATATAATTTCACTCTTGATTTACCGAAAATTCCTTAATGCACGTCACTTTCAAAGTAGTTTTGGCTGCCTTCTTATGGATTTTTTATCCCTATGTCTTTTTAAATGAATAGCCACACCTATCCACACTACCACCTAAAAACAGTATGACAACTCATCAATACCACAATGCCGATAAAAAGACCCATCTTTATCAAAATGATTACATAAAGAATGCTCTCATTAAATTTCTCATAATTTTCTGAAAACAAACTGCTTCTCTTATAAGAAATCACTAGACACTTCTTCATGCATAAAAAGAAAGTCTCTCTCACTATTATTATACAGAAATTTATCAACAAATTCTATCATAATATCAATATGTTCAGTACTAAATACTAACATAACATCGCACAAACTTTTTCCCTCATTGAGAAAAGCCATTTCCTCAATTCTACCTTTTTCGTATATCTTCTACATTTATTATAGTACCAACGCAAAAAGGGAAAGATAAGACTCTATCTTTCCCTTTTAATACTTATAAAACCACAACTATAATTCAATGAAATCCTGTTGATTGCTAGAGAGTGTTACAGATTACTCTGCTGCCTCCAGCATAGGAATGACTGAAACATAGGAACGATTACCCGCTTTGCGTTGAAAAGAAACCTTTCCATTTGATAATGCAAAAAGCGTATGATCTTTTCCAATACCAACATTGTTACCAGGATGCCAACGTGTACCACGCTGGCGAATAATAATATTTCCGGCAATAACGGTTTCACCACCAAATTTTTTAACGCCTAGACGTTTCGATTCTGAATCACGACCATTACGCGAGGAACCACCAGCTTTTTTATGTGCCATAGACGCTCTCCTTTAATCTTTCTTACTCTTTGATGCTACAGACGCTTTCTTCTGCGGCGCAGTCTTTTTTTCAACCGTTTTTTTAGCCGTCTTCTCAACAGAAGCAGCAGCTTTTGTTTCTTGTGGTGTAGTTGCTTCTTCTTTTATCGGTTTTGCAGCAACTTTTTTAGGTTTTGAACCACCCATTAAAATTTCTAAAACACGAAGCCTCGTAAATTCTTGACGATGGCCACGCGTGCGTTTAGAATTTTGACGACGGCGCTTCTTAAATGCGATAACCTTGCGCCCACGTGCCTGTTCTAAAATCTCAGCTGTCACCAATGCATCAGCAACGACAGGGGTACCAATAACCGCATTACCTTCTTGCCCAACCATTAATATGTCATTGAATTCAACAACATCACCCGCATTTCCACTAACTTTTTCAACTTTTACCACTTGATTAGCAACAATGCGGTATTGCTTACCACCAGTTTTAATGACTGCGAACATTTTTTATCCTTCCGTTCACTCCAGCTCTTATTTAATTTCTGCCTTGAAATAAGGGAAAATAGGCTGCTTTTTATCAGTCGTAATAAATCTCAAAGAAGGATAAAACCTTCTTCAACACAAATATGCGCAGATTTCCCCACGCTTATATTTTGTATATATGAAGGAATTTCTATTCTCTGTCAATAAAGTCCCATAAAAAAGAAAAAAAGGTTGTACCAAAAACAATAGAAGGTTATCTACCCCTTATACACTCAAATAGTGCCGATTTTTGTTTCACTTTATTATGGAGAGATGGCTGAGTGGTTGAAAGCACCGCACTCGAAATGCGGCATAGGGGCAACTCTATCGGGGGTTCAAATCCCTCTCTCTCCGCCATTAATTTATAAAACGATATTATTAAAATGTCTTCAATCGTAGCTTGCCGGTTGTAGCTTGTCAGCAGATTTTGTATAATTTGACACTAGATTTTGTACCAATTTATTTTTTTCGAAGGATTTTAAGGGGGGCTCAAAGGGTCTTCAAAGACCTCTCAAAGGTCTTTATCGTTTTTGCGAATAAATTCTCCTTTTTACAATTTTTGCACTTTTTTGATTTTCTGTTACATAAATCTAGTTCAGATAATAAGAGAACGCATAGTAAAATTAAAGAATTATCTCATATTTCTCTCTCATTCTACTTTTGCTTAGTTAGTGCAAAACCTACTGTCAAATTATATTTATTTTGCACGTCTTGCTTGAATATGTGCTAGCAACCCTAATGTTGAACTATCGCGATTATCCGCTTTACTTTCTCCACGAAGAATTGGTAGTAACTCGTTTGCTAATTCTTTACCAAGTTCAACCCCCCATTGATCAAATGAATTAATATTCATTAAAATCCCTTCAACAAAAGTACGATGTTCATAAAGTGCAATAAGACGACCGAGTGCAAAAGGTGTTAATAAATCTTGAACCAACGTAATGCTGGGACGGTTTCCTTTAAAACTTCTATGAAGTGCTAAATGATCTGCCTCACCCTCACCAACTCCATTTTTTATCAAGATATGCCGAGCATCTTCAATACTACGCCCCTTCATCAATGCTTTTGATTGTGCTAAACCGTTTGCTAGCAACATCTCATACATAGAATGTAAATTTTTCTCATGCCCTTTTATAAATAAAATAAATTCTACAGGAATAATATCTGTTCCTTGATGCAGAAGCTGAAAAAAAGCATGTTGACTATTTGTTCCTGAATCCCCCCAAACAATTGGACCACTTGAAAAACTTAATGGTTTTCCATCCAGCGAAACTTGCTTACCATTTGATTCCATATCAAGCTGTTGTAAATAAGCTGGAAAATGTATTAAACGCTGTGCATAAGGAATGATCGAACGTGATGAATAACCACAAATAACACGATGCCAAAATCCTAAAAGAGCAAAACGAATAGGAATATTTTTATGCAAAGGCATAGTTTTAAAATGTTGGTCCATTTGCAAAGCACCGTTGAGAAATTTGCGAAAATTTCCACCACCTATTGCAAACATAACAACAAGTCCAATGGCTGACCAAATTGAATAACGTCCTCCAACCCAATTCCAAAATTTAAAAACGCTTGTGGAATCTATGCCAAATTCTGCCACTTTATCAAGCGCACTTGAAACAGCAACAAAATGCGTACAAACGGCTTTTTCTCCTAAATGTGAACAAATCCACTGACGTGCAACTTGAGCATTTACCATTGTTTCAGCCGTTGTAAAAGTTTTAGAAGCAATGACAAACAGCGTTGTTGCTGGATTCAAAATAGAGAGAGTATCAGAAATATGGGCACTGTCAGCATTCGAAACAAAATGACACTGTGGACCATCATGATAAGGTTTTAAAGCGTATGTGACCATTGCAGGACCAAGATCAGAACCACCAATACCAATATTGACAATATCACTTATTCTCTCGCCACTGCTTCCCTTATAGCTTCCATCACGCACCTTTTCAGAAAATCTTTCCATATCTTCAAGGACGTCTTGAATATCGCGAATAAGATTATGACCATCCAACATGAAAATTTCATCAGCAGGTAAACGTAATGCAATATGAAGAACTGAGCGTTTTTCAGTTGCATTAATCGCCTTACCAGAAAACATTGCATCACGCCGGCCTAACACATCTGCTGCAACCGCTAAATCATCTAGAAGTTGCAATGTTTTAAATGTCACACCACATTTTGAAAAATCGAAAAGAAGATCATCAAGTCTGAGGGAAAAATGGGAAAAACGCTGTTCATCTTCTACAAAATGCCGACGAATATCATAGACCCCATCCTTTGCGGCATGGTTTCTTAAAGCTTTTAATGTGGCTTCAAAAGCCATTTCATTTCGAATCGAAAAGCTATCTCCCATAAGCTTATCCTATATGGTTATTGATAATGAAATCTATGCCCAAACAATAACAAAGCAGAAAGTATCTCTTTTATTACTCGCTATTTTCACTGCTCACATAAAAATGAAGGAATATACAAAATATAAAGGATAAGATCCGAAAATGATATTTTTACAAGAATAAACTTTCAAATCTTTTCTATCATATACATCATTTAACTTGATTGAGTTCTTTTGTTAAACGTAAATCTTCTTCTGCTTTTGGTCTTATAAAACGCCCTAAAAAAAGATAAACAACCGGTGTAACATAAAGCGTAAAAATAGTTGCTAAACCTAAGCCACCAACGATAACCCAACCTAAAGCTATACGAGCTTCTGCGCCAGCACCTTTGGCTAAAACCAAAGGAATACCTCCTAAAATGGCACAAATCATTGTCATACAAACTGGACGAAGGCGAATGTTTGCTGCTTCTTCTACGGCTTCACGCACGCTTCTTCCCTGATCACGTAATTGATCTGCAAATTCAACAATGAGAATACCATTTTTTGCCATAACACCAATTAACAAAATTAATCCAATTTGGCTGTAAATATTAAGACTCACACCACTTAATAGCATAGCAATTACAGCACAACCAATCCCTAATGGGACAGTGGCCATGATAATGAATCCTGAAATAAAGCTTTCAAACTGAGCAGCCAAAATCAATAAAATAATCAAAAAGGCAATGCCAAAAACAATCATAAAATTGGAAGATGTTTCATTAAGCGTTTCGGCTTCCCCTAAGGGAACCAAATAGGTTCCTTTTGATAACAAAGGAGAAGCAATTTTCTGTACAGTTTGGTAAGCTTCCCCTAAAGCGATATCTGGAGCAAGATTTGCGCTTAAAACAACAGCATTCATGCGTTTTTCCCGTTTTAATTGAGGAGCAATAGCTTTTTCATGTAAACGCGCAATAACAGATAAAGGAACATATCGATTGTCTTTGGTTTTTAAAAAAATATTTTCTAAATCGCTAGGACTCTTCATAGAATTTGTACGCGATATCAATTTAACATCGTAAGAATGATCATCCACGTTAATGGAACCAATCTTTTTACCATCCAACATTGTTTGTAATGTATCGCCCAAATTGGCGATATCAATCCCTAAATCGGAGGCTTTTTTTCGATTGATTTCAATAAAAAATTGCGGTTGTGTTGCATCAACAGTAAGGCGTGGGCGAATAAAACGCGGATCATCTTGTAAAGCACTCACCAGCTTATCAGCAATGGGTTGTAATGTTGTATAATCATTGCCAAGAATTGCAAATTGCAACCCTTGCCCAGTTCCTCTCACACCCAAAGAATTTCCCTGCGCAGCAAATACAAAAACTGCGGGAAACTGTTTAACCTTTGCATTAATATCTTTCACGATTTCTTGCTGACTACGTAAACGTTTATCCCAAGATGAAAGCAATAAAATCAAAAAAGCAGTATTGGGTGAACCGCCAGCACCCGCGATAGAGTAACTGTTAGCAATCTCTCCTGCATCACGTAATGGCTGTAGACTTGCTTCAATTTGCTCTATTTGCTCGTTCAAATATTGTGTTGAAATACCTTGTGGTCCATTAATAACCAAAAAGATCACAGCTCTGTCTTCTGCTGGCGTTAATTCCTGTTGTAGCTTCGTATAGCCTCCAACACAAAGACCCCCAAAAATAAGTGAAGCAAAAACAACAGCCCAAGGCTTTTCTAAACACTTATGCAAACTGTAAGTATATGCCTTATGAAAAAAAGTACCTAATTTATATAAAAAAGCAAAATGATGGGACTCTTCCTCTTTATCCTCAATATGTTCTTTGAGAAAACGTGAAGCCAACATGGGACAAAGCGTTAAGGCAACAACTGAAGAAAGCAAAATAGAAATTGCCAAAACAAAACCGAATTCTCTAAAAAGCCCTCCAACTTGCCCAGGAAGAAAGGAAATAGGAACAAACACAGCCACTAATGTCAGTGTTGTTGCTAAAACAGCAAAAAATACTTCACGTGTTCCTATCACCGCTGCTGCTCTGGAACCTAATCCCATGTTGCGCCACCGAACAATATTCTCAAGAACAACAATGGCATCATCCACAACAAGCCCTGTTGCTAAAACAAGTCCTAAAAATGTGAGAATATTCAATGAAAACCCTACAAGATAAATAGCCGCAATGGTACCAATCAAAGCGACAGGAAGAGATACAGCAGGTATCAGCGTTACACGAATGTCTCTGAGAAAAAGAAAAATGACCAAGATAACGCTCAAAATAGCAATGACCAACGCAACTTCAACCTCATGAAGAGCGCTTTTAATAAAAATTGCATCGTCATTAATAACGTCTATATGTACAGAAGAAGGAACAATACTTTTGAGATTATCAACAACGGCTCTCACACCTTCAGAAATATTAAGAGTGTTGGATTGTGCTTTACGCACGATACCTAATCCAATACCTGTCTTTCCATTGATACGAAGAATAACTGTTTCTATATCCGGCGATAAAGTAACATGCGCAACATCACCAAGATGCACATGAGGCTTTAAAACAACTTGTTCAAAAGATTCTGGTGTTGTTAAACGTGCAGTAGCACGTACAACTAAAGTTTGCTTAGAATTGCGTAATGACCCTACTGGCACATCTGTTGTCATATCAGCAAGAACACGTGAAATATCTGCTACAGTTAATCCATAACTTGCAAGTTTTGCTTGATCTATATCAATCTGAAAAATCTTTGTGCGAGCACTATCGACCTGTACATCACCAACACCATCAACAGCAGAAATTGCATCAACAATCTGATCGTTTACAATCGTGGTTAAATCATCAACACTCATTGTTGGTGACGTCACAACCAAATACATCATGGCAGCAGCATTCGAATCTGCTTTAATAATCAAAGGCGAATCCGCATCTTTCGGTAAAGAATAGGTAATACGGGAGAGAGCATCACGAATATCAGATGCCGCAACATTCAAATCAACACCAACATTAAAATTAATCTGTACACGGGAGCGCCCAAAAGAAGACGTTGAAGAAATCGTCTTAACACCTGAAACACGAGAAACGGCATCTTCTATAACTTTTGTAACTTCACGATCAATTGTTTCTGCCGACGCACCAGAAAACACCGTCACAACCGTCGTTACGGGAGTATCAACATCGGGTAATTCTCTTACATCAACATTTAACCATGCTGCAAATCCTGCAATGATGATCATAGCATTTAAAACAAAAGTAAAAACCGGTCTGCGAATAAATAAGGTAATGAGACCACCTTGCTCCACCTTTGACGTAGGCTGTTTTGTGCTCAATTCTTGGCTCATTGTATATCCGTTCCGTAAACTGCTGGTAA
This sequence comes from Bartonella sp. CL25QHWL, assembly GCF_042195335.1. NCBI lineage: Bacteria > Pseudomonadati > Pseudomonadota > Alphaproteobacteria > Hyphomicrobiales > Bartonellaceae > Bartonella > Bartonella sp. CL25QHWL. Next base: position 42,805 of record NZ_JBHIOE010000001.1, read on the forward strand.
TTGCTGTTGATGAGACTTTGGATCATCAATCGTTACTTTACTTCCTAGATAAAGCATTTGCACCCCTTGAATGACAACTTGATCACCATTTTCTAGGGGTGCTTTTACGAAAACTTGATCTGCTTTATGCTGAATAATTGATACGGGTATAGCCTCTACTTTCCCTTCTCTCACACGCCAAACGAATGACCCTTTACTATTCCATTGAACTGCAAGAGGATTAACGACAGGAAAAGAACCACCATGAAATTGCAAGGCAACAGAAAAGGACATACCAGACATGAGCGTATCTTTTTCATTATTGATTTCAACCTGAACATGAAGTGTGCGACTTTCTGGATCAACGATATTATCAATCGCATAAATATGACCAACAAAAGACATATCTGGCTGCGCGACTAACGTTGCCGTTACCTCATCTCCTTTATGGATGCGCGACACATATCGTTCAGGGGCCCATATATCGACCAAAATACGTTCTCTATTCTCAATACGGCCTATTACAGTATTAAGGGTCACGTTATTCCCCGCATCAACGGGCAAAATACCAACAACTCCAGGAATCGGTGCTCGAATTGTTCGCCGATCGAGATCTAATTCAGCATTACGCAAAACTAAATTTGCGTTATCCAACTCTAAGCGTGCCATAATTTCTTGAACTTCCGTTGCTGTATTGCTGGCGCGTAATTTAAGAATGCGCGAAAGCGTTAACGCATTGTTATCACGTTGCACTTTTGCTTTTGCAGCCGCTATTTCTTCTTTTTTAGAATCAAGCTTTGCAATCACATCATCGGCTTGTACTTTTGTACCTGCTGATACAAAAAGCTTATCAATAACACCTGAGGATAAAGGGGTAAGCTCAACTTCTGCAAGAGCTTTTCCACTCCCTAAAACGTTAAGTTGTTCATAAAAATCTTGAATTTTTACAAGATCAACGACAACATTTACCGGTGGCCTTCCCATTTTTCCATTTGAAGTTTTATCTGATACTTTTGTTTTATCCACCATAGAAATGGGTTGTTCTGCACTCTTTTTTCCAGCCCAATAAGTAACCGTTAAAACAACGATTAAAAACACTAATGGAAAGCTCTTTTTTAATAACGCCATACATCCGCCCTTGCTGTGTCATGTTTATCTGAAATAGTTTTCAACAGTAATATCGGCGTTTTACACAAAAACCCAACAGCGGGTGTGTGTGTCTTACCCCCACCGCAAAAAACAGATCTCATCTCTGCTTGATTATCTTTCATCTATAAAAACGTCAAGTTAACTATCGTTCATATTGCTTTGTATGGTCACAACAAAAAAATGTTCATATCAAAACCAACTGAAGCCATAATATTTTTAAAATATCTCATAAAAAAGAGAGATTTTTTTATTACTATCCAAGTTTCACTTGCATTTCTTTAATGAAACGATTAGGAACCCTTTGTCTTAGACAATGTAAAAAATTGAAATATATGCACCCGTAGCTCAGCTGGATAGAGCACCAGACTACGAATCTGGGGGTCAGGAGTTCGAATCTCTTCGGGTGCGCCATCTATCAATATCTTACTTATAAAGCAGACTTTTTAAATTCTTTATTTTGTGATTTATTTTTACCTATCTTTGTTTTTTTGTTATTTCATTCTGTTGTGAGTCGTTTCTTTAGCCATTTTGCTAGAATAAGATGTTATGAGTCCTTCAATTCAGCCCTAAGGGCTTTTATTAGCTAATAATCGTAGCGATTGCATGAGTAGCGTGTATTGTTGTTTTCTTTTTTCAATCTATGCGCTTGTTTTTGGTCTCTTCCGGATTATACTCTCTAATCAGTTAGGTAATTTTTTACGTTCTTATTTCTAACTGTTCCATAACTGGATGTTGCTGGATATTTTATTCCTAGCAGTCCCATCTTAAGAGGGACTTCAAATGTGCCGCCATAAATTCCGGGTTACCACCATGTAAAACTTTTTCAGTGTGTTATTGGAAAGAATAAATAAACTACTTCTCAAACGTACCACTATAAAACACTTATGGTATCCATTAATATCATCAGCATTTTGTTGCAAACCACAGCTTCTTTCTGCAATATTTTTAATTGAATTAAACGTATTTTTACTGCTTAAAAGCAAAGTGATTCTTTTTCCTAAAAAACAATAAAACTCTTCTTGTGCTTCTTTAGCATTATCTCTTGCATGGCATATCATCGACTTCTATGATATCTTAATATTTTCTGTTCTCTATGAATTTTTCTAATTAACCCATGGGGTACAGATCTCGAATATTAATAAAAGATAAGTTTAAAGAATTTTTCCATGCCTAAAACTGATATTGAAATTGCTCGCACTGCTAAAAAGCAACATATTGTTGAAATTGCACAAAAAATTGGTATCTCACATGAAAATCTCATTCCCTATGGCCATGATAAAGCTAAAATTTCTTCTGAATACATAAAATCGCTTAATAAAAATCCAGACGGTAAACTTATCCTTGTCACAGCTATCAATCCCACACCTGCCGGAGAAGGCAAAACAACAACAACAGTTGGACTAAGTGATGCTCTTAATCTTATTGGTAAAAAAACAATAGCTACCTTGAGAGAACCGTCTTTAGGTCCCTGTTTTGGTGTAAAAGGTGGTGCTGCTGGTGGTGGTTATGCGCAAGTCATTCCAATGGATGACCTTAATTTACATTTTACCGGTGATTTTCATGCTATTACAGCTGCTCATAATCTTCTTGCCGCAATGATAGATAATCATCTTTATTGGGGAAATACTCTAAACATTGATCCACGTCGCATTGTTTGGAAACGCGTTCTTGATATGAATGACCGTGCATTGCGCGATATTGTCATTTCATTGGGGGGCATAACAAATGGTTTTCCACGTCAAACAGGTTTTGATATTACTGTTGCATCAGAAATTATGGCGCTTCTTTGTCTCTCTGAAAATTTAGAAAACCTTACACAAAGACTCAAAAAAATTATTGTTGCTTATCGTTATGATAAAACGCCCATCACCGTTGCTGATCTCAATGCGGAAGGTGCAATGGCAGTTCTTCTCAAAGATGCTATACAACCCAATCTCGTACAGACAATTGAAAATAATCCTGTTCTCATTCATGGAGGACCTTTTGCCAACATTGCTCATGGTTGCAATTCAGTTATAGCAACAAAAACTGCTTTAAAACTTGCGGATTATGTTGTCACAGAAGCAGGGTTTGGAGCAGATCTTGGAGCAGAAAAGTTCTTCAATATCAAATGTAGGCAAGCAGGTATTGTACCAAATGCTACAGTGATCGTCGCAACTATTCGTGCATTAAAAATGAACGGTGGTCTGGATAAAAATAACCTGACAGAAGAAAATATTACCGCTTTAGAAAAAGGAGCTGCCAATCTTTTACGACACATAAAAAATATGAAGCACTACGGTATTCCTTGTGTTGTGGCTATCAATCATTTTGACAGCGATAGCGATGCTGAAATAAAAACATTACAAAAAATAGTTGCAACAACTGGACACAAAGCTATTATCTGTAAGCATTGGGAACAAGGTGGAAAAGGCGCTATAGAACTTGCACAAGAACTCGTTACCTTGATTGAAAAGCACGATTCTGATTTTAAAGTTCTCTATCAAGATGATATTCCACTCGTTCAAAAAATTAATTGTATTATAACAAAGCTATACGGTGGACGTGGCGCCATCATCTCAGCCCCTATTCTCAAACAACTTGAATCTTGGGAAAAAGAGGGGTTTGGCGTCTACCCTATTTGTATGGCAAAAACACCTTATTCTTTTTCTTCTGATCCCAAGCAATACGGCGCTCCTGTTGATTTTGAAATTCCCATACGAGAAGTTCGTCTCTGTGCGGGAGCCGGTTTTATTGTTGTCATTTGTGGAGATGTTATGACCATGCCGGGACTACCCCATTATCCCGCGGCTGAAAAAATTCATCTTGACGAAAATGATCAAATACAAGGACTTTCATAAATTTATAACCGTAAATTCTATCATTCATTATAAAAAGCGTTTTATTGTAAAAAAAATAGAATTTTAAAAAGCGATATAGACAAATGTCTTATTTATATGATATAAGTGCTTGTCCTTTTGGATATGCCTTTAAAAGGACGTAGGTTTTTTCCTATCATTTATGACACTGAAAAAAGCAGGATAGATAGTGCAAGTACTCGTTCGTGATAATAATGTTGACCAAGCGCTCCGTGCGTTGAAAAAAAAGATGCAGCGTGAAGGTATCTTCCGTGAAATGAAAATGCGTAGTTATTATGAGAAGCCATCTGAGAAGCGTGCTCGTGAAAAAGCTGAAGCTATTCGTCGTACACGTAAGCTTGCTCGTAAGCGTGCACAAAGAGAAGGTTTTGTTAGTAACGGACGAACTGTTGCGGTAAAGTAATATACTTTATGATATTATATAACTGCATAACCAATAGGTAATAAGCTACTAGAAAATTTTTCTTCATAGGCGATTGCAATAAATTGCTTGTGTGTAGGTTTTTGTGTACAATGTTATCTAATATGTTAGTTATTTGAAAATAATAAGATTTCTATCATAAAGGTGGTTTTTATTTCACTCTTATATTTTAAAAATAGATAACAAACTACACTTTAGATATTTAAGCGACTTTTTCCTATGTGAATTGAGTGTGAGGTGTTTTATTATCACTTTTCACTATAATTTTCTCCTTCTGGATATCTCTTACATCACTGCTTCTTATGTACAAATTTCATGATGAACTTCTTTTTTGTCATTAAATATTCTACATCTTTCGATCATCCTAGGTCTGATTACAAAACAAAAATAACTATCGCAATATGCGATTGTGTGTAAAATATAATATCAAATTCATAATCCTCTTTCCCTTCAGTTATGTAACGAAACGATATAATTCCATAACTTTTTATATCTCTTGATTCTGTCTCTCTAAAGGATGACGAATTTCAACCACTGCACTACAGATTCTTTTTTCTTGATAAATTTCTTCTATTCATCACTTATGTAATTACCCTCATAATTGTATCGAATAAGCCCTTCTATTTCTTTCAACTTTCTTCTATACTGAGTTAGAGAAAAAGAAATTTGACAATAAACAGAGAAAACACTGTATTTTAATATGGATGAATGTGCCTTTTATTACCATTGTTGATGGAAATATTTTTACAATTTAAATAACGAGTTAAAGTTTTTAACGCAGTGATTTGTTATTATAAGTAATTGTTTTTCATATTAATTAATAATTCTGAATAACGTAAAGTTTCTCAATGCCTTCTCATATTGAATCAATCAAGATTATCTTCTTGTACATCATAAGCGGGATTCGTATGCAAATAGAATAAAAGCTATTTAAGAAAAAACAAAAATGCTTCTTATGAACACCATAAATAATAGGAACTGCATAACATTGAAAGCTGGTAAATAGAACGATGGAGCCAGCTTATCTACCATACGGATAAGCATTATCATGGCATAAGATTAGAGTGTAGCAAATTTTATAAATGAATTATCACGAAAAAGTGTCCTGTTAAAATTAGCCCTTCATATATCAATCTACCCTATAATGTCGCTCATATTTTTACGCTTAAATGTTTTATTTATCGTATTATTTTGTTCATTCAAAACTTCTTTTCAAGCCACACAATAATCCCTTTCTGAACAGCTCTTTGTTCATAGTATGCATACATGCACTTTTACTTCGAGAAACAAACTCAGAAAAGAGATGCAATACTTTAGCCCTAATTTCCTGTACAAAAACTGCTAAGGCTCCAGTAATACTTTACTGTTTTATCACGCGTACAGCTACATAAAAATCCAATGTTTATTTATATCTATCCCCTCATAAAAAAGATACGCACTAAGAAATATAAGCTTTTGTTTTCCTTATTTTGATATTTTTGTAGCAATTTTCTCATCGTTTAGATCTCTTTAACGAGCAGTGTGTCATACTTTTTATCAGTTTCCAGTCTTATCTTTCAGATTTTAAATTTCCAATATATGATGAAATAAAGGAGTTCGGTGTGCAAAATTCTCGTTGGTTTCGCGTTTCAATACTCGCATCATGTATCTTAATAGCAACAGTCATTGTATTAGGTTCACCTCATTTGTTGCATGCACAAACATTTAATCAAAATTTAGGGCCCAGTGGTTTACCACTTCCGCGATTTGCTTCGATTAAACCCACCAGCGTTAATGTACGCGTCGGACCAGGAAGCAACTATTCTATCATTTTTACCTACAAAAAGAAGGGATTACCTATTGAAATCATTCAAGAATATGATCAATGGCGCAAAATTCGTGATGCCGAAGGCGATGAGGGATGGGTGTATCAATCACTTTTATCGGGAAAGCGAACTGCTATAACTATTCCATGGCAAAAAGATAAAACTAAAAGACTGATGCTACGAAAAAACCCCACCGACAACGCAGAACTTGTGGCAGAAGTAGAACCTAATGTCATTGGTAATATCCGCCAATGTGATGGACAATGGTGCGAACTAAATATTAATAATACGCGCGGATGGCTTCAACAACCACAGTTATGGGGAATCTATCCTGATGAAAAAGTAAAAGGCTGGTGAATACTCAAACTCAATAAGTTTAATTTTATTCCTTATTGAATATCCTCACTGCCTATCACAAGATCGATTTTTTGGTTTCAATCGCACGATTAAATCAACATGTGAAATTTCCATACCTTCTGGTGGCTTAGGCAAATTTCTAATAATGGGAGATTCTTCCAAATTGTAAGGAATATCAAGAATACGATTTTCACCTTCTATATAAAAATGGTAGTGATCAGAGGTATTGGTATCAAACCAAGTTTTTGAGCCTTCTACGGCAATAATCCGTAATAATCCCGCTTCCGTAAATTGATGAAGCGTATTATAAACCGTTGCTAAAGATACAGGTACACCTGCCCTCACCGCTTCCTCATAGAGCTCTTCAGCAGTAATATGACGATTTCCTTGAGAAAAAATCATATGTGCAAGTTCCAACCGCTGACGTGTTGGACGCAGACCATTTTGACGCAAACGTTTTTCTAACATAGAAATGGAATAATATTGCACCATTTTTCCACACTCTTTTGTGCACTGTTGCTCTTCATTCATATCTAAATTGTCTGCACTCACTGACATATTACAAACCCAAATACATTCCTGCTAAATAAGATCAAAATACAAAAAAATGGGAATAGTATGGTGTAATCTTGTATTCCATTTTTAAATAATTACCTATGTAGAATACATAAAAAAAGGCTTTTGTCATTAAAAATGATATAAAATCATTTCCCTCTCTTTAAAATTTGCTCTAAAAGTAGGTTGGGAAAAGCGCAGAAATTAAAGATATATGCAAATAAATGGAGTAACAATGGCTGAACAAAAGTCTCGCTACACATATGAAGAGCTTCTAAGCTGCGCTCGCGGCGAAATGTTTGGTAGAGGTAATGCGCAATTGCCAGCACCGCCAATGTTGATGATTCATCGAATCACTCAAATTAGTGAAACTGATGGTAAATACGATAAAGGAATGGTTCGCGCCGAATTTGACATTACACCAGACATGTGGTTCTTTAATTGTCACTTTATAGGCGATCCCGTCATGCCAGGATGTCTCGGACTGGATGGTATGTGGCAATTAACAGGTTTTTTTCTTGGTTGGCTAGGCGAACTAGGAAAAGGAAGAGCAATATCAACAGGTGAAGTAAAGTTATCAGGGATGGTAACTCCACAAACCAAAATTCTTGAATATGAAATAGATTTTAAGCGTATTCGACGTGGAAATTTAGTCTTAGGAATAGCTGATGGGTGGCTAAAAGCAGATGGAGAGACTATTTATAAGGCGAATGATTTACGCGTTGCTTTATTCAAAGAAGATTGAACGTTATTTCCGTCAGAAAGAACTTTTCACTATTCTGTATGGAACGAGGAGGTATGAATGCGTCGAGTTGTTGTAACCGGAATGGGAATTGTCTCCGCGATTGGAAATAACCCTAGAGCTGTTTTAACCAGTTTACGTGAAGCAAAATCCGGAATTTCTTACGCACCTCAATATGCCGAATTAGGCTTTCGTAGTAGAGTTTATGGCAAACCCGATATTAATATAGAAGAACTCGTAGATCGACGTGCTCTACGTTTTCATGGGCGTGGAACAGCATGGAATCACATCGCCATGGATCAGGCGATTGCTGATGCGGGTCTAGAACCGCATGAAGTATCGAACGAACACACGGGTATTATTATGGGTTCTGGAGGTGCTTCAACACATTCAATCGTAGAAGCTGCTGACATTACACGCCAAAAAGGTCCAAAACGTGTTGGACCTTTTGTTGTCCCTAAAGCGATGAGTTCTACAGCATCTGCAACATTAGCAACTTTCTTTAAAATAAAGGGAATCAATTATTCAATCTCTTCAGCTTGTGCTACCTCCAATCATTGTATTGGTAATGCTTACGAAATGATTCAATATGGTAAACAAAAGCGCATCTTTGCCGGTGGCTGCGAAGATTTGGATTGGACACTATCTGTTTTATTCGATGCCATGGGCGCTATGTCCAGCAGATATAATGACATTCCTCACAAAGCTTCACGTGCTTATGATGTTAATCGTGATGGTTTTGTCATTGCTGGAGGGGCTGGCGTTTTAGTCCTTGAAGATTTAGAAATTGCTAAAGCACGTGGTGCAAAAATCTACGGAGAAATCGTTGGATACGGTGCGACATCCGATGGACATGATATGGTTGCCCCATCAGGAGAGGGAGCGGAGCGGTGCATGCGCATGGCTCTTGCAACAGTCAATAATAAAATTGATTATATCAATCCCCATGCGACAGCAACTCCTGTTGGTGATCCTCCTGAGATAGAAGCTATCCGTCGTGTCTTTGGAGCAGGTGATCAATGTCCCCCCATTTCTGCTACCAAGTCTCTAACAGGACATTCCTTGGGAGCAGCAGGTGTTCACGAAGCAATCTATACATTGTTAATGATGAATCATAATTTTATTTGTGAAAGTGCCCATATTGAAGAACTTGATCCAGCTTTTGCTGATATGCCAATCGTTCGTGAACGACGTGATCATCAACAACTGAATACCGTATTGTCGAATACTTTTGGCTTTGGCGGTACCAATGCAACGCTTGTTTTCCAACGTTATGTATAAACAAAAGCTCTTAGTAATTGAAAAAAGTACGGTCTTACGGAGAATAATATGAAAGGTTTGATGGAGGGCAAACGCGGCCTTATTATGGGAATTGCGAATGACCATTCAATTGCTTGGGGCATTGCCTGTCAGCTCGCACAAGCAGGAGCGGAATTAGCGTTGACTTATCAAGGAAATGCTTTTGGAAAACGTGTTCATCCCCTAGCAGATAAACTTGGGTGCAAATTAGTGCTAGAGTGTGACGTTGAAAAAAGTGAAAATATTGATTACGTCTTTGAGCAACTTGAAAAAGAATGGAAAACAATTGATTTTATTGTCCATGCCATTGGTTTTTCAGATAAAACTCAGCTAAAAGGGCGTTACGTTGATGTTACAACACGTGAAAACTTTCAACGTACGATGGTTATTTCAGCTTATTCCTTTACTGAAATTGCCCAGCGCGCGGGTAAGCTTATGCCCAATGGAGGAACACTTTTAACTCTTACCTACGGTGCTTCACAGCAAGTTGTGCCTAATTATAACATCATGGGTGTTGCTAAAGCAGCTTTAGAAGCTATGGTACGTTATTTAGCAGCGGACTTTGGTCCTCAAAATATCCGTGTCAATGCGATTTCCGCTGGTCCTGTTAGAACTTTAGCAGGTAATGGTATTGCAGCTGCGCGGGCAATATTTTCACATCAACGCCGTAATGCCCCATTACGGCGTACCGTAAATATTCATGAAATTGGAAAATCTGCTCTTTATCTACTCTCTGACTTATCATCAGGTGTTACAGGTGAAATCCATTATGTTGATTCAGGCTATAACATCATGTCTATGCCAATACTTGAAGAACTGAAAAAAAGTGACGATTCCCAAGAAGAATAAAATTTATTTCATTGCACTAAAAAAGAAAATAAATCATGTCCATAGTGCTTTAATCGGGTATTGAGTACTTTCTCAGCTATATAATAGTGTATTGACTTATAATAATATGACGTAAGGCATATGTGCAAATGTTTGTAAGAATAAGTCAATACAAAACCAGATGTACGATGCCTTGTTTCGCAAAATATTTTATAAAAAGCCGGAGTATTTCTTCAATCCATGGTTGATAAAGTGTGTATTTTATGACGTTATTTACCTTACTAAAGCATACGCTTTTGTCGTTGCTTATAAATCAATATCCAGCCCTCATGCTACCGTAGTTTGAAACAGAGATTAGAGAATTATTAAAATCCTTAGTTTCAGCTTTTGTGTAGCAAATTGAAAAAAATATTCCTACCGTTTGATTTATTCTTGAAACGCAAATACAATCTAATTTAGGACGAATATGAAGGCGTAAAGAAATCAATCATTAATCTTACTATTATTCTTTAATGAGGCTTTACGATTTTAAAAGCATGTACATCAATGTTTTTTTAATAATGGAGGTTACGCTTTACCTCACACCTTTATTTTTCTTGTTCTTTAATGAAAGCATTTCTCTGATGTGTCAGGTAAAATAGAACACCCAAAAACACTATAGCTGTTTCTCCTTCATGCATTTTTTAAAGATATCTCTCAATGCACGCCATTCCATTTCACAATGGTACCTGTAGAACGTATAAAAAATCCCTGTGAAGTACATAAAATCCTTTTTTTACCACCATTTTAATGTTTATACAGATGACAAACCGACACCGTCATTTTACTTGCCATGTTCTAATATTGAAACAACCCTTGACACTTGAGATGATTCATTAGAAGTATCTTTAATAATTTTTATCCACATACTAACCCGCTTGTGACAAGCAAACACATATTTTTAATTAACTCAATACAAAAATAAAATGAATTATTTATATAAATCAATTTTTTATCTTTATAATCACATTATTTTTCAGTGTAAATGACAGCCACAAACAAGTACAATAATATTTTTTTCAATCTTAGACTTTCAAAGTTATAATTCCAAAAATCATTTCTTGCATATAAAAAACAGAATTGACATGTGAGAAAATAAAAGACTTAAATATTTCTACTGAACAGCTTCAAGTGCTTAGAGCTGTCTCAACATTGGGGGGTGTAATGATGCTCGGCTTCCTCCTTCATAAACGTAAAGATGGGGATGTGCACAATAGCTTTATCGTTACACTATTCACGGTTACCGTCGCGAAGTGGACTTGGAAGTTTTAAGAGAGGTCTCTTTAAAACAAGCGCGTGAATATACAACAGCTATCGTGTTTTTTTGGGCGTTCTATTTTACCTGACACATCAGAGAAATGCTTTCATTAAAAAATGAGAAAATAAAGGTGTGAGATAATCTCCATTATTTAAAAGATATTGCTTTAGATAGCGTAAAACTGAATTTAAAAATGATTGTAGAAATGGGAACTGGTTTTCATCTTTAAAATTTCATCTTCTTCCCAAAACAGATTGTCTTCTTGTTTTAAAGAATTACAAAAACAGAGATACATAATATCCCTGCCCCGATATTCTTAACTTATACGTTACATAAATAAGATGCTTCTACCTAATGAGTCTTGTATTATTCTGTTTGCAAACATCATTGTGAGATGAATTTAAGAGACAATAAAAATATCTTGTTCATTACATTACATAAACATGTGTAAGTGGAAACGATAATTTATCTTCAAAGAGATAGCTCTTAGATAAAAGCAAAAACTTTTATATTTCAGCCATGTTTCATAAAGAATCGAATGATATGAATCTATAATTTGCTGGAATATGACTACCTTATACAACCATCAATAAAATCTATTTTATATGTCTATCATAGCATGTTTCTATTTTTTACGATTTGAATTATTAAAAAACAGGATATCATTGTATTTCGTCCTTGAGGGCGCGGCTTAGTAATGTATTTGCCGCTTCAGTTATGTTTTTACCACAATAGAGAATTTGATAAATTTGTTCTACAATGGGCATTTCTACCCCAATACGCTGCGCCAACGTATGTACTTCCTTGGTATTTAAGTATCCTTCCACAACCTGACCAATTTGTTTTTCCGCTTCTTTTATATCTATTCCTTTACCAAGAAGTATTCCAAAACGACGATTACGTGACTGATTATCAGTACATGTCAAAACCAGATCACCTAAGCCTGTCATTCCCATAAATGTGGAAAGCTCAGCACCCATAGCCCCCCCTAAACGACTGATTTCAGCTAGTCCTCGTGTGATAAGAGCTATTCGTGCATTTGCCCCAAAACCTATGCCATCTGATATTCCTGCACCAATAGCAATAACATTTTTGACTGCTCCCCCTAATTGAACACCAATCATATCTGAACTTTTATAAACTCTAAAACTTTTGTCACAATAAAAAAGTTGCTGCAATTCTTTACCAAACTCAACATCAGAAGCTGCTATCGTCATTGCAGTAGGCCAACCAATAGCTAGTTCTTGAGCAAAAGTTGGTCCAGAAAAAACAGCTAAAGGAATTTTTTCACCTAAAATCTCACGAGCAACCTCTTGTAAAAAACGTCCAGTACCATGTTCTAAACCTTTTGTAGCCCAAATAACACGTGAATGCTGATCTAAATAAGGCTGAATATTACACAAAACTTGATGAAATACATGGCTTGGAACTGCGATTAATATATTGTGACTCGCCGTTATTGCAGTTTCAAGCGAAGCTTCAAGTAATAAATTGTCAGGAAATCGAATATCGGGTAAATATACTTGATTACAACGTTGTTCCTGTAATTCTTTGATATGTTGAGGACTATATCCCCAAAGTAAAACATTATGACCATTACGGGCAAGAGCTATCGCTAATGCAGTACCAAAAGAACCAGCACCAATAACTGTCATTGCAACGGTTTTCATTAAGTTTTCTGATTATTCTCTAAATTTTTGATTTCAATTGCATATTATTATTACAAATAACTTTAATGCTATCTTTAATATAAATTCTGTCAATCTAAAAACATTACTGCTTCGTGTTTTTTTATCTCACACAACATAAAAACTTGTTTCTCACATTCTCTTTCTTTGTAGTAAATTTTACAAACATCACTTTTTGTATATTCTACAAATAGCTATTTGTCTCAAAAATTAAAGCTTGACTAAATACCCCACGGACTTTCTCTTTTAAATTAAAAGTATATTCAAAATAATGATACTCATATCCACTGATATCTTGTATTTCTTCCCTTCTTTATATCCTACGAATTTCTTCTACGAGCTGATACATGCCGCATCAGCTCCATAGATATTTCTAACAACTACTCCACAGGAAACTGTGTATTTGGATCTTGATCCATGGGTATTTCTGAACCAGGCGCTTGATCTACAGGAGTTTGCGTACTTAGACCTTGCCCCATGGGTATTTCTGAACCAGGCGCTTGATCTACAGGAGTTTGTGTACTTAGACCTTGCCCCATGGGTACTTCTGAACCAGGTGCTTGATCTACAGGAGTTTGCGTACTTAGACCCTGCCCCATGGGTATTTCTGAACCAGGTGCTTGATCTACAGGAGTTTGCGTACTTAGACCCTGCCCCATGGGTATTTCTGAACCAAGTGCTTGATCTACAGGAGTTTGTGTACTTAGATCCTGCCCCATGGGTACTTCTGAACCAGGTGCTTGATCTACAGGAGTTTGCGTACTTAGACCCTGCCCCATGGGCATTTCTGAACTAGCTTCTTGATCTACAGGAGTTTGCGTACTTAGATCCTGCCCAATGGGCATTTCTGAACCCTGTATCTTTTCTGGCTGTTTTCTTACGGATATATCTTTGCTTGATAACTGCTCAGACACTGAAGAATCATCTCTACTTGATATTTCCGGTTCAATAACACGTCCTGAACCACCCATCATATTATAATTTAAATGAGAAATAGCCCACCAAGTTCCCCCAATAATAACAAAAACGCAAATAGCAGCAAACCATAACGCGCTTAAATTCCACTTGGCGTCTGGACCAGAATTCAAGTGCAAAAAGAAAACAATTTGTACTATAATCTGAATAATCGCCATCCCAATAAGATACGCAACCTTTGTACTAACTGCCCAACTTTCCATCATTCCATACATCACAGGAACAAAAGAACCCAAAGTGAAAAATACAGCCAGAATAAAACCAACCAAATAGGAACCAGTACTGGGACCATGTGTTTCATTTTGCACGCTCATCACAACGCTCCTAATAGATAAACCATGGTGAAAACACCAATCCATACAATATCAAGTAAATGCCAAAAAATGGAAAGGCATGCTAAACGTGTTTTATTGTTCTGATCCAAACCATTACGACGAAGATGAAAAAACATCACAACCATCCAAAGAAGACCAACACTTACATGAAGTCCATGGGTGCCAACCAAAGCAAAAAATGCTGACCAATAAGCAGAGAGAATTTCCCGTCCAAAAAGCTGTAAACCTGTTGCAGGATCAATACCCGCATAAGCATTTGGATCGAAATAAAAAACCTCACTCAAAAGTTCATGAAATTCGTAAAGTTCCATACCAATGAAGCAACACCCCAATACAAAGGTAATAGCCATCCATAAACGCACACCACTGATGTTATTTTTATGTGCTTGTACCATTGCAAAGCCATAAGTGACGGATGAAAACAACAAGAAAGCAGTCTCAACCAAAACAAACTTTAAATCTATAAACTCATTGCCCGCTTTACCACCGCCATAAGAAGCAGAAAATACAGCAAAACTTGAAAACAATGTCGAAAACAGGATTAAGTCTGAAAGAATATAGACCCAAAAACCAAACGTCATTACCGAGCTACTATCGTGGTGAAGTTCATCTATAGTACTCGCGTTATTCATTGTTACAGCACTCATACTGTCACTCCTTGTTCTTTAAGAACAGCCGTAAAGGCATCTTCAGTTTTTTGCACTTCTTCAGCTGGAATATAATAACCATGATGATCACCTGTTAATGAATGACACACAAGCGTTGCAATAAAACCAACCAGTCCAACCGCAACAAGCCACCAAATATGCCAAACAAGTGCAAAACCAACAACTAATGAGAAGAATCCCGCAATAATTCCAGCAGATGTATTTGATGGCATATGAATTTTTGTAAATCCACTTGTCGGCCGTTGATAACCACTTTTCTTCATATTCCAATAAGCGTCATCAGACTGTATCTTTGGAAGGAGGGCAAAATTATAGGAAGGAGGCGGTGAAGAGGTAAACCATTCAAGTGTACGTGCATCACCCCAAGAATCATTTAATGTTACCGGTAAGTGACCTTTATGCTTAATACCGTACCAAATCGCCAAAACAACCTGTAACACAAAACAAAGAATACCAAGTAAGATAATACAAGCACCTAATGCAGCAATAATAAACATCGGCTGCCAACTAGGTTCCATGTAATGCTGAAGACGACGCGTCGCCCCCATTAAACCAAGCGCATAAACGGGGAAAAAGGCAAGGTAAAAACCAATAAACCAACACCAAAAAGATGCAATACCTAGTATGCGATTTGGTTTATAACCAAAAACTTTTGGAAACCAAAATGCAATCCCCGCTAAGTACGCAAAAACTACACCTCCAATAATTGTATGATGGAAATGTGCTATCAAAAAGAGCGAATTATGAAACTGCCAATCAGCAGGAACAATAGATAATAAAACACCGGTTAATCCACCGCCAACAAATGTAAAGATCATGCCCATGCACCAAAGCATTGGAGGCTCAAAGCGAATTCGACCTTTATACATCGTAAGCAGCCAATTAAAGACTTTTACACCTGTTGGAACTGCGATGATCATTGTCGCAATACCAAAGAAAGTATTTACAGCTTCACCGCCACCCATTGTGAAAAAATGATGTCCCCAAACAAGAAGCGAAAGAATCAAAATAACCAACATGGCCCATACCATCGAAGTATAACCAAAGAGGCGCTTTGAAGAAAAAGTTGACACAACCTCAGAAACAATTCCAAAAGCAGGAACAACCAAAACATAAACCTCAGGATGACCAAAAACCCAAACATAGTTAATCCATACCATCGGATTTCCGCCACCAACATTAGAAAAGAAATTCATGCCCAAATAACGATCGCATGCCAAGAGTGCAAATGCTACAGCCAAGACAGGGTAAATAACTAAAATAAGAACATTGCTGACAAAAGCACTCCAACAGAAAATAGGCATTCTCATCATTGTCATTCCAGGAGCACGCATTTTAATCATCGTTGCAATAAAATTTACTGATCCCATTGTTGTTGCAATACCAGAAAGCTGAAGTGACCATAAATAATAATCTACCCCTGTATCTGGACTCGTTTGCAATTCTGTAAAAGGTGGGTACATCAGCCAACCACCACGACCAAAATTACCAACACCTAGGGATATGTTAATTAATATTGCCCCCGCAGCCGTAATCCAAAAACCTAGATTATTTGCAAAGGGAAAAGCAACATCACGCGCACCAATTTGAAGCGGTATAAGATAATTAAAAAGACCAAATAAAATAGGCGTGGCCATGAAAAAAATCATGATCGTACCATGCGCCGAAAAAATTTGATCAAAATGCTCAGGGGGCAAATAACCAGCTGTTTCACTCCCAAGAGCTAAAGCTTGATGCGTTCGCATCATAAGTGCGTCCGCAAAACCGCGAACAAGCATAATAATTCCAAGAACGATGTACATAATACCTATGCGTTTATGGTCAACCGTTGTAATCCAATTTCGCCATAGAATCCCCCACCACCCAAGTGCTGTTAAAGCAATAACAGCAATTAAACCAACCAAAACAATCGCAATACATGTATACAAAACGATCGGTTCATGTGCAAGCGCATGAAAAGCACCTGCCGTAGGATCTGTAAGTCTTCCAAACATTTCTCAACCCATTTCAAATGAAATTCAAGTTTAAAAGAAACCTTTGTTAAAAGGGCTCTTTACTTTATTGACTCTGTTAAATAACATCAGGATCAAATACTGAACATAGTGCACCCCACAGCGTCTGAGCAGCAGCACGTTTCATTAAATCTTCATTACATACCGTCTTTTCATCGACACATCGATTAACAACACGATAGTAAAGCCGCTTCTCAACAGGTGCAAAATAACGAACTTCAGCATCTTTTTCCTTCGCAGCAATATCACCCATACGAGGCGCAATAGAAAGTTGACGATAAGATGCACGATCAAGTACTCGACCATTAGCCCGAGCTTTTACAATCCAATCCTCAAAATCCTGCAAAGACACAGAATGCCACTTAAACCGCATACTCGAAAAACCATCACCACTGTAATTTGCTGAGGCTCCTTTGAATACTCCTTGCTCTTCAGCGACCAAATGCAACTTAGCATTCATCTGCGGCATAGCGTAAAGAACTGTACCCAATTTGGGAACCCAAAAAGCATTGACAGAATTCTCTGACGTTAATTGCAATAAAACTTGACGTCCTTCAGGCGCATAAATCTCATTAATCGATGCAACACCATATTCAGGATAAATAAAAAGCCATTTCCAATCAAGAGCAACAGCATCAATCTGTAATGGCTTTCCTTCACCCACAACTTCCACTGGAAGAGGATTTGTAGGTTCAAGCTTATAGGTATAATAAGCTGTTAATGAACCTAAAACCATTACAATTACAACTGGAATACCCCACATCAATGCTTCAATTTTATTTGAATGCGCCCAATCAGGAGAATAGTCCGCTTTCATATTCGATGCACGATATTTTATAGCTAAAAATACCACACTCACCATAACTGGGATGACAATACAAAGCATCACCACCACACAAACAACGATCAAAATGAGCTGTTGACGTGCAACATAACCTGATGGCTGTATAACATCAATTTTACAACCAGACAAAAGCAGTGCTCCCCCTAAAATCACAAGCATTTCTAATTGTCTAACAAAGCTTTTCACCTTTATTTACCCCCGTCATACGCACTAAAAATTGTCATAAATATATACCTCACATTGTACAGATTTGAAAATAATTATCAAGAGAATTCAATGCCTATATTACTCTTATTAAACGCCTACTCTTTATCTATCACAATTTAATTGTTTTGCTTAATTGTTTTGCAATATACTCAAGTGCAAACCAATATCCATCACCTCCACACCCAGTTATGACAGCGTCTACACCTGCAGATGTATAAGAATGGTGACGAAAAGCTTCACGCTGATAAATATGAGATAAATGAACTTCTACTTTCGGCCCTGAAAACATTTTTAGGGCATCAAGAAGTGCAACAGATGTATGACTGTAAGCCGCTGGATTAATGATCAATCCAGAACTTGCCTCTATTGCTTCTTGTATCCATGCTACTAATTGCCCTTCACAGTTACTTTGATAAAAATTTATTATAATATCATTTTTTTTTGCCCATTCTCTGCATCTTTTTTCAATATCTTCTAGAGTTTCAATTCCATAAATTTCTGGCTCACGTTGACCTAGAAAATTTAAATTAGGACCATTTAAAATTGTTATTATCTCTGACATAGCAAGCCTTTTCTTTCAGACCTATCACTTATTAAAAAAATATTTAGCATGTTTTTATGGCAATAAAGCTCCATCCTTAATCTCAAAGAATTCTGCGCGTCCTTTTAAGTCATCGAATAAAAGACGATCTGTTCCTGTCATAAATGTTTGTACAGCTAAATCATCAAGAATATCAAATAGAGCAGCACGTCGATGCGAATCAAGATGGGCAGCCATTTCATCAAGAAGAAGAATGGGAGATCTTTCCGATATCATACCTGTTAGACGTGCATGACACAAAACTAAACCTGTCAGCAGCGCTTTTTGTTCACCTGTTGAACAAGATGTTGCTGCTCTATTTTTATCAGCATAAAAAACCTGCAAATCTGCACGATGTGGTCCTTCTAACGTCCGACCAGCAGCACGATCCATT
Source organism: Bartonella sp. CL25QHWL (assembly GCF_042195335.1). Lineage (NCBI taxonomy): Bacteria > Pseudomonadati > Pseudomonadota > Alphaproteobacteria > Hyphomicrobiales > Bartonellaceae > Bartonella > Bartonella sp. CL25QHWL. Next base: position 61,798 of record NZ_JBHIOE010000001.1, read on the forward strand.
GCGCGATTATGCCGTAATCGATCACAAAATTGTTCTTCAACTTCAGTTGCTGATATTTCACTAAGAGCTGTTTCCAAAAAACCATCAATTTGCAAAAAAGCTCGTGGAAAAGGTATCTGTGATGGCATTTGTGTAAACATGTCATTTAAAAGACGAATAACATCAACACGCGCCGCAGAAATAGCTGTCGCCAGTTCTGCCATCTGCTTTTCTAAAGCATCAAACCAAGCACAATCTTCATTTCCATCTAAAAACAAACGATTACGTGCGCGCATAGCTCTATCATAATCGGCTATGCGGCGCCTATGCAAGGGATCAATCGCCAAAACCATACGATCCAAAAAACTACGGCGCTCAAGTGAAGGACCTGTAAAAAGACCATCCATAGACGGTGTTAGGACACTAATATGACAATAATCTGTTAGGCAATCACTCGACTCATTCACACCATTAATATGGACCTTTCGACTGTTATCACTAACCTCGAAAGCTGTACCAATCTTTACTTCACCATAAAGAGCGCATTCAAGACGCGCAAATACAACAAATCCTCCACCACCATCTACAAAGCTAACGTCAGAATAAACAGCGCGCCGCAAACCACGGCCAGGAGAAAGAAAAGATAACGCCTCTAAAAGATTCGTCTTACCAGCACCATTATGGCCAGTAAAAACCACATGCTGACCAGAAAAATGAATATTGAAAAAAGAATAATTGCGATAACGTAAAAGCTTCAGCTGCCTCACTGCCACTTTGTGCACATGACTGGCCATACATTGCAAAACAACCGCCCCTAAACGCGAATAGGCATCAGTACATAGAGCACATCCACATCATCATTATCACGAATCAGAGCGGGTGCTCCAGCCTCAGCCAACATAAAAACCATCTCATCGCTTGAAAGCTGCCCAGCAATATCCAAAAGATAACGTGAATTAAACCCTATCTCAAGCGGTTCAGATGCATAAGTTACTGATAATTGATCTTCTGCACTGCCCGAATCTGGGCTATTAACAACAAGCCTTAACTGTCCATGCTCAATCGTTAATTTAACTGCACGCCCCCGATCACTTGAAATCGTTGAAACACGATCAACGGCAGAAGAAAAGTCCTGCCTATTAACAATTAATTCTTTATCATTTCCAAGAGGGATAACACGTTGATAATCTGGAAATGTTCCATCAATTAATTTTGATGTAAAAATCACAGAGCCTATAGAAAAACGAATTTTTGTCTCTGAAAGCTCTATACACACATCACTATCATTTTCTTCTGAAAGAAGTTTTTGCAATTCTCCTACAGCTTTACGGGGAACAATAACACCAGGCATTCCCTCAACACCCGAAGGAGCTTCCATCTCAACTTGTGCCAAACGATGACCATCAGTTGCAACCAAACGCAATTTCAAAACATCATCATTAATAATATGGAAATAAATACCATTAAGATAATAACGGGTTTCTTCAGTAGAAATAGCAAATTGTGTACAATCAAGTAAATGTTTTAAGCCTGATGCCGATAAAGAAAAACGATAACCAAACTGCCCAGGAAGCGACTCTGGAAAGTCTGACTTCGGAAGACATTGAAGCTGAAAATGTGCACAACCCGAAACCACGGACATTGTACCTGCTTGATTCTCATCGACGGATAATACAACTTCATTGCTATCAGGAAGTTTTCGAATGATATCATAAAGCAAATGTGCTGGAACAGTTGTTGCTCCAGCTTGTTTAACATTAACTGCAAAAGATTCCATAACCTCTAAATCAAGGTCTGTTGCTTTTAACTGTACACGGCCATTTTCTGCATCAATCAACACATTCGATAAAATAGGAACAGTATTACGGCGCTCTACCACACGGTGAACCCGACCAAGAGACTTGAGAAATTGACTGCGATCAACTGTAATACGCATAAAAGCCCCGTATGATTTACTAAAAACTATAAGAATTCTTTAGACTTAAAGAATAGACCCTCTTTAAGAATCGCCTGCTAGAGTTTATTAAACCTCTCTTAAAATGGCAAGTCACTCCTGCATAAGAAAAAATAAATCTTTTCATTAAATTCTTTAAAGTCTCTCCAAGGAAAGAAACGATAAACACTATACAGCCTGTTCTCCAATCAACCGCTTAAGCAATTCAAGTTCCTTAGCCAAGGTCTGATCACCACAAACCAAATCTTCAATTTTACGCACAGCGTGTAAAACTGTTGTATGATCACGCCCACCAAAACGGCGCCCAATTTCTGGTAACGAGCGAGGAGTTAATACTTTTGCTAAATACATTGCAACTTGCCGTGGCTTCACAACCGTACGTGTTCGACGATTAGATAACAAGTCCTGTTTAGAAACATTATAATGGCGTGCTACCGTACGCTGAATTTCTTCAATCCGAATACGCTTAGGTTCACCAGGACGTGTCAAGTGACCTAATAACTCATCAATCCGCTCTAAAGATAAATCAGACTCAAAAGATTGACGAAACAAGAGCTGATTAAATGCACCTTCAATATCACGCCCCGACCCTAAAACCGTTTTCGCAATATATTCCAAGATATCATCAGAAATTGATACCATGCCATCATCTTGTTGTGCCACCTTCAACCGCTGGCGCAACATTTGCAAACGCATTTCATAATCTGGTGCTTCAATTTCAAGGGCCACCCCTCCCTGAAGACGAGAGCGAACGCGAAGATCAAGCGATTCTAATTCTGCTGGTGGACGATCTGCAGCGACAACAACCTGTTTTGCACTATCAAGCAACATATTAAGCAAATGGCAAAACTCATGTTGTATCGACTTACCCTGTAAAAACTGCATATCATCAATAATTAAAAGGTCGATATCACGAAGCTGTTCTTTAAAAGAAAGAGCATCATTATCACGAATAGCTGTTGCAAAACGCCACATAAAATATTCAGCAGTTAAATAAATAACGCGCGCAGACGTTAAACGCTTCAATGCAGAAGCAGCAATCGCTTGAAGCAAATGTGTTTTTCCTAAGCCAACAGATGCGTGAATAAAAAGAGGATTAAAACGTAAAGCACTTTTATGCCCCTCCGCAATAGAACGCGCAGCCGCTAAAGCAACACGATTAGAAGCCCCCTCAACAAAACTTTCAAAAGTATAACGAGAATCAAGTGGAGATCCAAAAACTCCCGTTTGAGAACTCTTAACTGAATGCTCTGCGCAACTTTCAACAAAAGATGAAGTCGCCTGCTCCTCTAGTACAACAGAAGGAACACTTCTTTTACAAACGACATCTCTTGAAACGCGTTCCATACCACGAACAATAACTTCAACACGAAGAATTGCTGAATTCTCTTGTTTCCATAAATGAGTCAAAAGAGAACCATAGTGATTATTAATCCATGAACGTAAAAAAGCAGTAGGAACAGAAAGCTTTACAAGAGTATGACTATATTCAGCAAGCTTCACGCGCCCAAACCAACTGGTATAAGCCTCAACACCAACCTGTACCTTTAATTGCGCCATAACACGTATAAAAGCCGCTGCACTTTCCTCCTCTGAAACAATAGAATGCCCTATAGGAGCACTTCTACAAACATTCTTATCACTCTCCGTCATCCTATTCTTTATTATGTTCTCTGCCGACAGGATATTTACCGAAACCCTTTTAAAGGAACTAGCTTTAGAGTTCAATTTATCCACCATCTTCCATCCTGATAAAAATAAAATTTTGTCCTGCCAAACAGCTAAAATAAATCTAGCGAAGGCAAAACGCCCTACCCCAAATAAGATTACTCACCCTCCCCTAGGATAGCCTCATCACAACCCCACTAACAAAGATGACCAATAAGATTTACTTGCACTCATGATATGACCCACCCTTCTAAAATGGTAAACATATCCATTAAGAAAACTAAAAAACCGTCAGAAAACCTCTCCAACACAAAAGTTTAGAAAAGCCTAAATCAAAACATCTTGTATTCAACAAAGTACAGAATAATACGCTGATGTGACCCCTTCATGCTTTTTAGTCTTCATAAGAACCATACAAAACAGCAGAGGTAAAATGCAAGAGGTCAAAATAAAATCAAAAAACCCAAAAAAAATGCTTATATTAATGAGGACTGAAAAAAATATTGATTCAATTCATTTTTTTTCTCTAAATTTACCAATAATTAAAGAATCTCTTCAGATTTAAAAAAAAAAATAAAATGCTTGACAAAAAAGACTCTGTAAAAATCCACAAAGCTTGTGGATAACCATACCCCCCTCTATAAACTTTCTCTCCTTTTTCAAGTGGAGAATCATTATCGATTCTTATTTCAATAGAAACTTTTTGAAATAATAAACAAAAAGCCAGCATCCTCATGGATACTGGCTTTTTTCTCAATTAAAGGAGAAAAAGTTTAAACGCTGAGAGCCTTCAACCGTTTAGCTAAACGCGATACTTTCCTCGCAGCAGCATTTTTATGAAAAACCCCTTTAGAAACTGCACGCATAATTTCAGGCTCAAAATTCTTAAATGCAATCTCCGCAGATGCCTTATCGCCACCCGCCAAAGCATCATCAAACTTACGTATAAAAGTACGAACGCGTGAACGGCGGGCCTTATTAACCTGTGTGCGCGCCGCAACCTTGCGCACCGCTTTTCGAGCAGAAGGTGTATTCGCCATAAATATAATCTCTCTTTCAACACCTTGGTAAAATGAGTCTCAATAACAACTCTACCAATATAAATAAATCCAACCCAAGCAAAACTATAAAGCTGCCTATAACTCGTGTGGTTTATAACGCAATCCCAAAGCTAACGTCAATTAGATTTTCAAAGATAGTCATAAAAAAATGAAGCCAAACTCTTTGATCCGCAACTTTATAGCCTAATAATAGATATTCCTTAACAAACAAAAGAATTTAAACGGCTAACTTACGCAAGACATATTGCAAAATTCCACCATGATGCAAATAATCTAGCTCATCTTCAGTATCAACACGGCATAATAATGGAACGGTTTTTACCGTACCATCAGAAAAAGTAATTTTCGCTACAGTCTTTTGACGAGGTTTCAAGTTATGAATCCCTTCAATTGTCACCTTTTCATCTCCCTTTAAGCCTAAAGATTTCCAACTTAGCCCCTCCTCAAAGACAAAAGGGACAATGCCCATACCAACAAGATTAGAACGATGTATCCTTTCAAAAGATTGCACAATCACCGCTTTGACACCAAGAAGATTGGTCCCCTTGGCAGCCCAATCGCGTGATGATCCATTACCATATTCAACACCTGCAAAAACAACGAGCGGAATACCTTCTTGTTTATACGCCATTGCTGCATCGTAAATGGTTTGTTCTACCGCTGACGGATAATGAACCGTATAACCTCCTTCTCGACCATTTTCCCCTAACATAAAATTACGAATGCGAATATTGGCAAAGGTCCCACGCACCATAACTTCATGATTCCCACGACGCGTTCCATACTGGTTAAAATCAGCTACTTTAACACCATGATCCATTAAATATTTTCCGGCAGGAGAAGCTGCTTTAATAGAACCAGCAGGAGAAATATGATCCGTCGTGATTTTATCACCAAATAAACCTAAAATCCGTGCATCTCTAATATCTGGTAAGATATCAGGCGTTTTCTGCATATCATCGAAATAAGGTGGATTGCGTACATAGGTGGATCGCTCATCCCAAGAATAGGTAGAACCCGTAGGAATCTGAACTTTTTGCCAATTTTCATCTCCCTTAAAAACATCTGCATACTTTTCGGCAAAAACCTTACGCGTGACATTTTTTTCGATAAACTCCTGTATTTCTTGAGAAGTTGGCCAAATATCTCTCAAATAAATGGGTTGGCCATTTGAATCTTCACCAAGAGGCTCCTTGGTTAAATCCTTACACACCGTCCCGATGAGCGCATGTGCAACAACTAACGGTGGTGAAGCTAAATAATTCGCTTGCACATCAGGGGAAACACGCCCTTCAAAATTACGATTTCCTGAAAGAACCGCAGATGCAATTATACCATTGTCATTAATCGTTTTGGAAATAGCTGGATGCAAAGGACCAGAATTCCCAATACATGTTGTGCACCCAAATCCTACTAAGTTAAATCCCAGTGCATCTAAATCTTTTTGCAGACCCGAATTTTGAAGGTAAGCTTCAACGACTTGTGAACCAGGTGCAAGAGAAGTTTTTACCCATGGTTTACTCTTGAGCCCCTTTGCCACAGCATTTCGTGCCAAAAGACCCGCTGCAATAAGAACACTTGGATTCGATGTATTCGTACACGACGTAATCGCAGCGATCACCACATCACCGTGACCAAGCGTATATTCTTCACCCTCGACCTGATAACGCTTATCTTTATCTTGTCCAGAAGTCTTCTTATAGTCTTCGACCAATGCCTTCTCAAAACCCTGCCCAACGTTTTCCAATGCAATACGTCCTTCAGGACGTTTAGGACCAGCCATAGAAGAGACAACAGTTCCCATATCTAATTCAATTGTATCACTAAAAATGGGATGAGCTACCATTTCATCATGCCACATCCCTTGTGCTTTGGTGTAAGCCTCCACTAAGGCAATCCGATGTTCATCACGCCCTGTCATATTGAGATAACGCACTGTCTCCTTATCAATTGGGAAAAAACCACACGTTGCTCCATATTCAGGTGCCATATTTCCAATCGTTGCCCGATCAGCAAGTGTCATATGCTCCAAACCAGGACCAAAAAACTCAACAAATTTACCGACAACACCCTTCCGACGTAGCATTTGAGTCACCGTCAATACGAGATCGGTGGCTGTTACACCTTCCTTAAGTTTACCTGTTAGACGAAAACCAATCACTTCAGGTAACAACATAGAAACAGGTTGGCCTAACATTGCTGCTTCTGCTTCAATACCACCAACACCCCAACCTAAAACCCCTAAACCATTTACCATAGTCGTATGCGAATCAGTTCCCACACAGGTGTCAGGATAAATCGTCTCACACCCCTCTTCATTCTTCATCCATACACATTGTGCTAAATATTCTAGGTTAACCTGATGACAAATCCCTGTTCCTGGAGGAACAACACGAAAATTTTGAAAGGCTTGCTGCCCCCATTTAAGGAAACGATAGCGTTCACCATTGCGTTCATATTCATGCTCGACGTTTTCCTTAAAAGCCATGGAAGTGCCAAAAGCATCAACAATAACTGAGTGATCAATGATGAGATCAACGGGAATGAGAGGATTGATTTTTTCAGCGTTACCACCAAGTTTAACCATAGCATCACGCATTGCAGAAAGATCAACAACTGCTGGAACACCTGTAAAATCCTGCATAAGAACACGCGCAGGACGGTAAGCAATTTCTGCCCCGGCACTCCCTTTGTCGTTTAACCACTTAGCAACATTGAGGATATCCTCTTTTTTAACTGTGCGACCATCTTCAAATCGCAATAAATTTTCGAGAATAACTTTCATCGAAAACGGTAAACGAGAAACACCTTCAAGTCCGTTCTTCTCCGCTTCGATCAAACTATAATAAATATATTCTTTGCCACCAACATTTAATACTCTGCGACAATTAAAGCTATCAATTTGAGTCATGACTGTCCACCCTCAATACTATAACCACCCAATTTCCAGGAATGAACAACACAAACTACGAGTCAAGGTCGCAGCTTGAGCGCAGACGCAATTACCTCCGCTATCCATTTCCCCTCCACCCTCTCATAGGCAAATGCGGAAATCAGCGCCAGAAACCATTTTACACCAGATATTGATGTAAGGTATCCTTTATAGAACTATTTCTAGAACTATTCTAGGTACAATTGCATAAAAAATGTGTTTTTTATTCTATAATACAATAAAGAATATGAAAATAAAAACAAAATAGGCAATCACATGGTGTTATCAGGCAAAGATTTAGCCGCTTACAGAAACGAAGAAATTCTGTTTAAAGGTCTTTCTTTTTGTTTATTTTCACAGCAACTTATGACAATCACCGGTCCTAATGGTATCGGAAAGTCTACATTACTCCGAATCATTGTCGGTCTTCTTGAAGCTGCTGAAGGTCATATAATACTTAAAGACCATGATCAAATATACCCTGTTGCAACTGCCTGTCATTATCTTGGTCCTCAAAATGCTATGAAACCTCTTTTATCTGTCATTGATAATTTGCAATTTTGGGCAGATTTTTACGGTCAACATTTACGTTTTGCGCATGAAGCTCTTGCCGATATTGGTCTTTCTAACCTTGAACATTTACCCTTTAACGCTCTGTCAACTGGACAACAAAGACGCGTAGCTATTGCTCGCCTTTTGCTCTCCTATCGTCCTCTTTGGATTTTAGATGAACCAATATCTGGGCTTGATAACCATGCTCAAAAACTCCTTGCTCGTATTTTCCAGCGTCATCTCAATCAAGGTGGTATGATTATCGCTGCAACTCATAATTCCATAGGCATTCCAGAAAACCATAAAATCGCTCTGGAAAAATTTTTACCTCTCTAGGAGAGAATAAAATGAAAGCACTGTTCTGGCGTGATCTTAAACTATTATTAGTGCTACAAGCCTCTTCACTAACAGGATTATTGTTTTTTATCGCTGTTGTTGTCATAACCCCCTTTGCCATTGGGCCAGACCCCAAAATTCTTGCACAAATAGGACCAGGTATATTGTGGTTTGGAGCCCTTCTTGCAGGGCTTCTCAATCTGAACAAACTTTTCCAAATCGATCGCGATGATGGTAATCTCGACCAATTTATCCTTTCAGGACAAAGACAAAGTTTTACTCTAATTGTCTTTACCAAATGTTTTGCCCATTGGGTAGGAACGATGCTTCCTCTTATTTTTGCCACACCTATTTTAGCCCTCATGCTCCATTTAGATGTAACAATAACTTTTACAACAATACTCACCCTTTTATGCGGAACACCAGCTATTATTTTTATTGGTGCTATAGGCGCTGCACTCGCAACCTCATTGTTGCACAGTACTTTGCTTATTTTTATCATTATCTTGCCGTGGATCATTCCAATTATGATTTTTGGTGTTTCGGCTGCTACAGCCCCAATAAACCCAAATACCTCTTTTCTCACTTCCCTAGCTCTTCTCAGTGCTTTTTCACTTCTTTTGAGTCTCTTTAGCTCTTTTGTTGCTGCAATAACGCTTAAACTTTTATCAGAATAATAAAAGATGATTGCCGCATAGCAAAACTCTGCCTATTATGAATTTTATGAATGAACTATCTCGTACATATAAAATCAAGTCACTCCCTGCAAGTTTCACCCTTTTCATGAAAATAAGCAGTATCGTCTTACCTTGGTTGGCCGGCATAACATTGTGTTTCCTTATCTTAGGGCTTATGCTGGTGATGCATTCTCCTGATGACTATCAACAAGGCATTACTGTTAAGATTATGTACCTTCATGTTCCCTTTGCGTGGTTGTCTACATTCTGTTATGTAACGATGAGTGCAGCGGCATTAGGAAATCTGATTTGGAAATATCATCTTGCTGATGTAGCACTTAAATGTGGAGCGCCTATAGGGGCAATTTTTACCGCCTTGGCTCTCATGACAGGAGCGCTTTGGGGGCGACCTACATGGGGAACATGGTGGGTCTGGGATGCACGGTTAACATCAGTTTTAATTCTGCTTTTTATCTATCTCTCCATTATCCTGCTTGGGCGTGCTTTTGACAACCAAATAAAAGCCGCTCGTGCGACTGCAATTCTTACACTTGTTGGATTTGTTAATATCCCTGTTATTAAATTTTCCGTTAATTGGTGGAATACATTGCATCAACCAGCATCATTGTTACGTGCTGGAGGATCAACAATCGACAATGCTATGTTATGGCCCCTTATAACAATGCTCTTTTGTTTTATCTTTATGTTTATTGTGCTTTATTTGATGGCTATGCGAAATGAAATCAATAGTCATTATATCCGAATACTTCAGATTAAAAAATCCCGTCGTGCACAACAACAGGACGCTTCATCATGCTCGACCTAAATGGCATCCACAGCGGACTTTTAGGAAATCTATCTCAGAAAATTGATTTTTTCCTTAGCACCCTTAAACACGAGCAAATTGTTGTTTTAAGCTATGTGCTTTCTGCAATATCCCTCTTATGTCTTATTGGATATATTCTTTGCAAAGCTCTATACCAAAAAAAAATTCTCCAACAACTAAACAAAAAAGAGCTGTCACAAAAAGAAAAGTATAATGAAAAACATCCCTCCAAACTTAAAAAAAATATATCTTTGCCTGTTCTGCTTGTTTTTTTTGGACCATTTGTTCTTTTTCTTCTTCTCATGGTGTTTTTTTTCAACTTTATGGATAAAAAACACCTTCAAGATTCTTCTCTTCTCGCAAACGCATTGGCTGAAAAACCTGCTCCCAATATTCATCTTCCTCTTCTTGATAAAGAAAGTTATCTCAATTCAAAACAGTTTAAAGGACGTGTCACATTGGTCAATTTTTGGGGCTCTTGGTGTCTGCCCTGTCGCGAAGAACATCCTATTCTTATGCAAATTGCACAAGATAAACGTTTTGATCTGATTGGTATTAATTATAAAGATAATAAAACAAATGCCCTGCGTTTTTTAAACAGTTTTGGTAATCCTTTTAAATTTATTGGCTTTGATGTTTCAGGATATACAGCCATTGATTGGGGAATATATGGCCCCCCAGAAACCTTTCTCTTGAATAAAGAGAGCATCATTATTGCCAAACATGTTGGTCCCTTAACGTGGCAAATTTATCAAAAAAAAATTCTACCAAAAATTGAACAAGCGATTATGACAGAAGAAAAATAAAATAATGCAGGTTTGTAAAAACATAACGTTTTATCATGCTATGTATGCTATTTTATTTATACGGACCATCATTCTTCTTAGAAAAATTTTACAAGAGCATTACCATTGTTGATTCAAAAACATGTGTAAAGAAATATCTGTTGGGAGCTTTATTTTTGATTACTTGGACAAAAACAATATTGCTGTAGAACCATCGTTAGATTAGTGACAGCAACCAACTATTATTTTCAAAGTCATATAGTATTTTGTCTTCGCATTTTTATCTAAAATGCACATTGTTATGAGGGGACTTCACCACTATTCTTATCTTTTTTATAAAATAACAAACCCGTTCCTTCGCAGCGTCATTGTTACATTTATTCCCATTACACTATCTGTTCGTAATAGACTCTATAAAGTCCATATTGAGTCTATACATTCTTATTCTATCGATAATTTCTCTTATGATTATAACTAATGAGCTTTTTTGACTCTTAATAAGATAAATTCGAGTAAGAAAATATGACTACAATCAAAAAGTCTCATTTAACAGAGAAGATAAGTTATGAATACATAATCAATCTATCAATGAACATTATAAAAGAATTCATTGTAAGAAATAAACTTTTGAGATGTAAAAAGTATAAAAGAAGCTTTTTCGAGAGGAGAAAATATATTTTACAGAGAACTCTTTTTTAAGCACTCTATAACGTGATTACTGATTTCAACAGAAAGATCACTCGTATACATTAAAAAACTCTAAGACAAGAAATATTCTAGAAGTTCATATGAGCTTATGCGTAAACTTTTATAACGCAAATAAAATAGGCTTTTGTTGCAATCATCATTTTTTATGAAAAATATTTGATTATGTTTTTTCTTCTAAAAATTCTTGCGGTGTAAAACAATATGTTTTTGAGCAAAATTCACATGTGACTGAAATATATTTATTTTTAACCATTTTATTGCGTTCATCAATAGAAAAACCTTCTAGGATTCCTTTAATTTTTTCGTGTGAACAAGAACATTGATCGACAAGAGAAAAAGGATTAAAAACTCTAACACCTTGTTCATGAAAAAGGCGGAACAAGAGCTGTTTACTACCGACTTGGGGATCTGTTAATTCTGAACTTTCAATCGTTTCCATGAGTATTTTAGATTCCTGCCATTGGTTATCCAATTGGGTATGGGTTTTCGTTTCTTCTCGCTTTTGATGAGGGGCATCTATTTTATGATGAGACGATTCTTGGGGTAAAAGTTGGATCAAAATACCTCCAGCTCGCCAGCTTTTCTGCGGTTTTCCTTGTTGGTCACGATTAATTAATATAGCAACAGCCAGACGGATATCGGTAGGAATTTGTTCTGACTGATCAAAATAAATACGAGAAGCTTCTTGTAAATTTGATCCATCTAATGCAACTATCCCTTGATAGGGTTGCATATGGGGACCTTGATCAATTGTGAAGGCTAAAGTGCCTTTTCCTAAAAGTGTTTCTGAAGAGGTTTGACCATTGTCTATGGCTTGTTTCAGCTGTTCTTTATCAAAACGAGCGTATCCACGTAAACTGGAAGGAGGCGAAAAATCGCACACCAACATATTAACAGGTCCATCGGAATGGGTTTGTAGAATAAATTTTCCCGTAAGTTTTAGAGAAGTTCCAAGCAGAACCGTTAAAAGTAAAGCTTCTGCTAGAAGATAAGAAACCGGTTCAGGATATTGATGTCTGTTAAGAATAGAATTTAAAGTTTCCCCAAGTTGTACGGCACGTCCACGGATATCAAGTTCTTCAACTTGAAAGGGAATAACACTATCATCTTCATGCAAGAAGTTGTTGTTGAGAGAGGCTTCATCTTTAGCTTGTTCACTCATAGCTTTGCCTTTTTTATATAATTTGTTGTAGGGAAGCTATTGTGGAGAGAAAAACGCATCTTGTAAACACCAAGAAAGAATTGCTTTTTGAGCATGAAGACGATTTTCAGCCTCATCGAAAACAACGGAGTGCGGTCCATCAATCACAGTATCGACAACTTCTTCACCACGATGAGCAGGAAGACAATGCATAAAAAGAGCATCAGATTTTGCTAATTTCATGAGAGATTCATTGACTTGATAAGGCTGAAAAGTAGAACGACTGCGAGCACGAAATTCTTGTCCCATGGAGACCCATGTGTCGGTCATAATACAATCAGCATCTTGAGCTGCTTTTTGGGGATTATGGGTTAGTGTAAGATGTGCTCCTCGTTCACGTGCCCAATGGATAAATTTTTCCTGTGGCTCACTGCCCTTTGGAGTAGCAATACGCAAATGAAAATCAAAAAGAGCTGCGGCTTCAATTAAGGAATGGAGTACATTATTACCATCCCCCATCCACGCAAATATTTTACCAGAAATAGGCCCCCGATGCTCCTCATAGGTTAATATATCTGCTAGAATTTGGCAAGGATGTGTATCATCTGTAAGGGCATTAATGACAGGAATTTGTGCATATTGTGCCAATTCGAGCATACGTTGATGTTTTGTTGTTCGTAATATCACGATATCCACAAAACGAGATAAAACACGAGCCGTATCAGCTATAGTTTCACTGTGACCAAGCTGCATTTCTGAACCCGTGAGCATGATTGTATCTCCGCCAAGCTGGCGCATACTGATATCGAATGAAATACGGGTTCGTGTGGATGGTTTTTCAAAAATCATCGCAAGTGTTTTACCTATAAAAGGTTTTGAACCTTTTCCTGCTTTAAAAGATGCTTTAAGGATCTTCGCATAATCGATCAGTGCGCGTGCTATTGCTGGCGTTAAAATGGATAAGTCCGTGAAATGACGAAGAGCATTTGTCATGTGTGTGATATTTGTCTTTCTTTGTTTACTTGCGAAAGATAAGCTATTGCTTTTTCAATACGATGCAAACTTTCATCTATTTCTTCTTCCCTAATGATAAGAGGAGGCAATAAGCGCACAACATTGTTGTTGGCAGCAACACTTAAGAGATGTTCATTTTCTAAAGCATTAACGACAAGATTTGAAGACACAACACATTGAATACCCAACATTAGCCCCATCCCCAGAACTGCGCGGATAATATCAGGATAGATATTGAGAATATGCAAAAGTCCACTTTTTAGTTTATCCCCCATGCGCTGAACATGGTTGAGAAAACTTGGCTCTAACAAAATATCAAGAACACTATTTCCTACAGCCATTCCAAGAAGATTTCCTCCAAAGGTTGAACCATGTGTCCCAAGTGTCATGCTTTTTGCAACTTTATCCGTTGCAAGGCAAGCGCCTAATGGAAATCCCCCTCCTAATCCTTTTGCGAGGGTAAGAATATCAGGCGTGATATCACTCCATTCATAAGCAAAAAGCTTTCCTGTTCGTCCTATACCCGTTTGGACTTCATCTAAAATCAATAATAGACCATTATCATCGCATATTTTGCGCAAAAATCTTAAATATTCATGAGGGACCGTTCGTATTCCTCCTTCTCCTTGAATAGGTTCAATAAGAATAGCGGCGGTATTTTTATTAATAGCATTACACAAAGCGATTTCATCACAAAAAGGTACTTGAATAAATCCACCAGCTTTAGGTCCAAAGCCTTCAAGATATTTTTCATGCCCAGTCGCAGCAAGTGCTGCAAGTGTACGTCCATGAAATGCCCCTTCAAAAGTAATTATTTCAATGCGTTCTGAATGACCAGCAGCATAGTAATAATGACGTGCCGTTTTGAATGCGCACTCCAATGCTTCAGTACCTGAATTGCAGAAAAAAACCTTATCCGCAAAACTATTTGCACAAAGCCGCGTGGCAAGAGATGCTTGTTCAGGAGATTGAAAAATATTAGAAACATGCCAAAGTTTTTCAGCTTGTATTTTGAGCGTATCAACCAATTTTGGATGTGAATACCCTAATGCATTAACAGCAATGCCAGATGTGAAATCAAGATAATGTTCTCCTTTATCGGAAATAAGCCATACACCATGCCCCTGTTCAAAATGCAAATTTCGTCGTGCGAAGCATTCATAAAGTGGTTGTATAGAGACAGCATCCATCATAATTCCCTTTATATTTTAACCTTTTCAATATATATACAAAGCAACACTACAAATAAAACAGCATGGTACATTTCGTTACGGTGCTTTCAACATTTCATTACGATTAGTGATTACACCTATAGAATAGATCATTACACCAATTGAAAAAAAGTCAATGAAGGTTCTACAAATAAGCATTTTGGGGAAAATCCTTAAACAAAAGTGAAAGTTTAACCTATGATTGATTTGCAAGTTGGGGAAAACATTCTAAATAAACTCTTCAAGAGGTAAAGACTCTTGTCATAGAGTGAGTGCATATTGTAATTTACAATATAATAAGCAAGATGATGTGTTTTGATTTGTAAGTCCACAGGCTGGATGATTTTCTTATGCTCGTTTAGAGTGTAAAGTTCTTTCATTCAGCGTAATGAAAACATTATTTAAACATTTGAAGATGCAACGGGGGAGAGCATCTTAGTGACGTAATCGGAATGGAGTGCTGGTATGGGTTGGACATGTGAACGCGTTGAGCTTCTTAAAAAGCTTTGGAGTGAAGGATTAAGTGCAAGTCAAATTGCTGCTCAATTAGGTGGGGTCAGCAGAAATGCAGTCATCGGCAAAGTACATCGATTAAAGTTACCAGGACGTGGTAAGACAGCTCAAGGAAGCACGCGTGCGCAAAAAACTCCCGTGGGAAGCAGCAGCCCATCATCTCCACGTGTGCGTCGCAACACATCCACGGTATCGCCAATAAACACATCATCTGTAAGTATTGAAGAAACAGCTTTAAAGACAGAATTTGTAGTGGAAGATGTAAAAGAAGTTGATATGTCCACAAAATCCAATGTAGTGGTGCCTATATCACGTCAACTTAATCTTCTACAATTGAGTGAAAATACATGTAGATGGCCGGTTGGCGATCCATTATCAGCAGATTTTCATTTTTGTGGTGCAGATTCTGATGAAAGTAGCCCCTATTGTGCCTTTCATGCTAAGCTAGCATTTCAACCAATATCTGAAAGACGTCGGATAAGAGTGTAATATCCTCAATTGAATCTCGTATTTTACGTCTTCTGCGCTTCGTTATTAAATTTTAATTATCGAATTATTATGAGAACGAAATTTGATGGAGCTTTTAATGAATGAAAAAATTTCTTCATGAAATTATTCAACGAAACTGTATCTTTTGATGCTACTGCGCAGCTATGTGTTGTAAAGTTATATTCTTGTTTATTTTCACGATTCTCTTTAATTTAGTTGTACTGCTGTTAACACTATCCATAGCAATGTCTTTTGAATAATACAGTTCTCAATTTCTCATGTTTTTATTCTTCGTGTATTTAATAGAGTAATGCTGTGGTTTATAAAAATAATTTATCGCTTTGCAACCTGAATGAGATCCATCTATATCTCTCTCATTTTAAGTCCTCTTATATTGAATCGATCAAAATCTTTCGTTTGGGCGTCACGCGCGAGATGAGAACTGCGGAGAGTAAAAACACTTACAGAAAAGCATGCCTCTGTATAAACGCTTTAAAATACCAAGGACTTAAAGGGTTGTTGCAACATTGGGAGATGGTAAAGTGTATGATGATGCCAGCTTACTCTTTTACTAAGCATAAAGATAGGGGGGTGCTTCATGGATTTATCATTATACTCTTCACGGATACTGTCGCAAAATAAGCTTGAGAGCGTTGAACGATGTTTCTTTAAAACAAGCCTGTGGATATATTCAATTCAATGTCGTTCTGTTTTGTGTGAGGGATGTGCCCCGTTAACGAATGCTATAAACAAAAGCGTGAAGCAATACGTAGAATGTAAAATAATATCTTTATAATTCTTTATAAAAAATTATAACGAAGGGAATATTGTATTCAAGGCTCTTACGAAATATACGAAAACAATAAATTATAAGTATAAATAAATATTAAACCTGAAACGACCATAATGACATCACATTCCTTCTCCCGACATAAAACGGCGCAACCAAACATAAAGCGCACCTTCTCCGCCATGCTGACGTGCTGCTTGCTCAAACGCGTGGACATAATATCGAAAAGCTGGTGTTGATAACCAATACGGAACAAATCTATACAAAGCTCCATCACTCCCAACGGATCGTCCTTTTCCTGTAATCACAAGGACATAACGCAATCCTCTCTGCTGAGAGGATTGTAAAAATTTTTTTAAGAAAAAATAAGCTTCTTCCTGCATATAACCATGAAGATCAAGACGCGCCTCAAGAGGATAACGACCTTGGGAAATTTTACGATATGCAACATGATCAAAGAAATGAATCTTTTGTGCTTGTATAACTGCCCTCTTTTCTCTTTTAATAATTGTCGAGGGTTGTTGATTTTCCTGAGACAATGAGGAGATTTGAGTTACAGGTTGATTTTTATCATTAATATTTGCAATAATTTCTGAAGTAGAAGAGAGCATCTTACCGTGAAGCGGTGTTATCGTACGACAAACCATCTCCCATAAAAGGCGATCTTGTGAAGCCAATAAATCTCTTTTTTGTCTCCATTTACTTGAGGACATTTTAATTTCTCATAAATCATTGAATGCTTATGGAAGAAAAACAAAAAGTATTTTAATTTTCATTTTCTGTAGCAAAAAGCTTCCAGTTGGGATCTGACGATAAACTATTGCGAACAAAAGTCCAAATATCTCTGATTTCTACAATAGCGTCAGGATCACCGTCTATACGCTCGCCCTGTTCATTATAAGTAACAGAAATCATCTCACTGACAATACGTATCGTTAAAAGTTCATCCTTTTCTTGTATTGCCGCCGCAATAAATTCGATCTTATTAATTCCAACAAAAGTGAATTCTATTCTTTCTTTATTTTTTTCTCGTTGCTCAATAGCCGTACAAAAACTCTCAAAAACATCCTGACAAAGCAAGCTTTTAAGCTGATTGCGATCACCTTTGGCAAAAGCTGTTACAATCATTTCATAAGCAATTTGCGCACCTTTTATAAAAAGTTGAGGAGAAAAATGAGAATCAATTCTATGCAATTCCCGCAAATTTTTATTCAAAAGACTCCCCTCCGGTGAAATTTTATCAATTTCACTAAAGTCGTCTTTTTGTGAATTTTTCTGATGAGGGAACGAAACAATATTATCAGCCGTTTCTGCTTCAACCTGTTTTTTAGAACGACGTGAATAAGGATCAAAGGGTGGCTTTTCAAACCCAATTCGTTTCCCTAATACATTACGGAGTTGCACAAAAATAACAACCATAACAACAAGAGCTATGACAAGTATAACGTCAAATTCCATAGGCGCTGTCAATCTCCAAAGCTTAAGTCTCTAATAAACATTGCAGTCAATACCATTTATCAATAAATATGTAAAATAAGGAATCTTATCATTCAAATATTTTTATAGATTTTGTATTTAAACGGAGTGCTCTTAAGAATTTCTCCCCCTACTCATCCAGAAGGAAATTTTCATGTGATAAAACTTTATTCTATAAATCCTCGTTTTTTTGTTGTTATCTTTCTTTGCATTCTTTTAATCGAGATTGCTGGTTTTATCTTTGTTGGTCAAGAAATTGGTATTTTGGCAACTTTGAGTTTGGTTATTCTCACAACCATAGTTGGGGTTGTTTTATTGCGAATTCAAGGGATTAGCCTTTTAAAAAATATACAAACTGAACTTGTCCAAGGACGCACATTAGAGAATAATATTATTAATGATGCTTTCATCATCTTTAGTGCAATTTTACTTATTCTTCCCGGCTTTGTAAGTGATCTCTTGGGAATATTACTTCTTATTAAACCAATTCGCTCTGTTGCTTGGCATTTCTTTATATCATTAAAAAACAAAATGAATCCCAATACTAAAAGAAAAAATGACTCTGAAAAAATAATTGATCTTAAAGCAGAAGATTACACAATTCATGATACGACAGAATCTCCATGGCGCAAAAATGATGATAACCATTGAAATGCCTAAAAAATCTGCAACAAACTAAAAAAATATTCAAGATAAAGAGCGCATTTCTTGCAACCTTTTGCAAGGCGTGATAACCAATCTGGTCTTTAGATCTAAAATAAATTATACATATTATAATAAGAGAGGTTCGTCGTATGGCCGAAGGTGAAATGAATAACAGTGGTGGAGAGCCGGTTTTTGCTGTATTAACTCAATATTTAAAAGATTTATCATTCGAAAATCCAAGTGCTCCTCGTTCATTGCGTGCACGTGAAAAATCACCACAAATTGATATCAATATTAACGTCAATGCTAACCCAATTGGTGATGACAATTATGATGTCGTTTTGTCTCTCTCCGTCAAAGCCAATGATGAAACTGAAACCTTATTTCATGTAGAATTGATTTACGGTGGTGTTTTTCACCTTAAAAACATTCCACAAGAACATGTTATGCCTCTGGTCTTTATTGAATGTCCCCGTCTTTTATTTCCATTTGCTCGCCAAATTATATCTGATGCTACTCAAAACGGTGGCTTTCCACCTTTGTGGATTGATCCTATTGATTTTGCAGCACTCTTCCAAAAGCGTCTTTCTGAAGAACAAAAAGACAGTCAAATACAGCCCTCTTAAAAAGTTTATTCTTTTGTTATTAAAAAGCCCCTTGATATATTCTTGGTATAGTAGGGGCTTTTTTCCTTTAGACGACTTTTGCGGCATGATAAGCCGCAAGCATTGCAATATTGACAACATCTGTATCGCTTCCACTAAATGGTACAATTTGGACAGATTTTTCCAATCCAATTAAAATAGGACCAATGATGGTTGCTTCACCAAGTTCTTGTAACATTTTGCTTGCAATGGAAGACGCGTGATATCCAGGCATAACCAAAATGTTAGCGGGCTCCGTTAATCCCATAAATGGATATTGCTGCATCAATTTGGAATTGAGTGCCACATCAGCACTCATTTCTCCATCAAACTCAAAGTCAACTTTGCGTTCATGCAAAATATTAATCGCATCCTGAATTTGCTGCGTCGTCTGCCCTTTCATATAAGCAAATGTAGAAAATGCTAAAAATGCTACCCGTGGTTGATATCCAAATCCTCGCACAAATGAAGCTGCTTGTTCCGCTATATCCGCAAGTTCTTCAGCATTAGGATTTTCATAAACGGCTGTATCCGTAATAAACACAATTCGTCCACGGCAAATAGCCATTGAAATACCAATCAATCGTTCTTTTGGTTTTTCATCAATTGCACGACGTATATCGATTAACGCTGTTTCATAATTGCGTGTCACCCCTGTAACCATTGCATCAGCATCTCCTAGTGCCACCATACACGCAGCAAAATAATTGCGATCATTATTGATACGATGATGACAATCACGCAACAGCCAGCCTTGACGCTGCATCTTTTTATAAAGATAATTCGCATAAGCATCTGTACGGCAAGAAAGCTTAGCATTCATAATAGAAATACCTTCACGCTCCAGATCAATTCCAGCGATAACAGCCGCTTCTCTTACTTGCTCTTCACGACCAACCAAAATCGCTTGTCCTAATTTTTGATGGACATAGGAAACGGCTGCCCGCATAACTTGCTCTTCTTCACCTTCTGCAAAGACAATTTGTTTTGGCGCTTGACGAACATGGTTATAAACCCCACGCATCATCGAGGAAGTAGGATCACGTCTCGCATTCAAATCGCGCTCATAGGCCTCTAAATCATCTATGTTCTTTTGCGCAACACCGCTTTCCATTGCTGCTTTTGCTACCGCTATTGAAACAACCGTAAATAAACGCGGATCAAAAGGAACAGGGATGATATAATTAGGACCAAATTTTAATCGCTTTCCATGATAAGCTTCCGCAACGCTGTCAGGCACTTCTTCATGCGCTAAATTAGCAAGAGCCTTTGCCGCAGCAATCTTCATGTCTTCATTAATAACTCTTGCACGCACATCAAGCGCACCACGAAATATATAAGGAAAACAGAGAACATTATTAATCTGATTTGGATAATCGGAACGTCCTGTTGCGACAATGGCATCATGACGCACTTGCATAACCTCTTCCGGCGTAATTTCTGGATCGGGATTAGCCATAGCAAAAATGATCGGCTGGGGTGCCATGGATCTTACCATTTCAGGAGTAAGAGCACCTTTAGCAGAAACCCCAAAAAATATATCTGCACCTTCCATTGCTTCCATAAGCGTACGTTTATCTGTTTGAATAGCATGCGCAGATTTCCACTGATTCATTCCCTCTTTGCGGCCTTCATAGACCACACCCTTTGTATCACATAATATGATATTTTCGGAACGAAAGCCCATCGCTTTAATCAGTTCAATACAAGCAATTCCTGCAGAACCAGCACCATTACAGACTAACCGCGTATTTTGCATATCGCGCCCTGTTAAAGTCAAAGCGTTGAGAACACCAGCAGCAACAATAATTGCTGTACCATGTTGATCGTCGTGAAAAACAGGTATATTCATTACCTCGCGTAGGCGGCTTTCAATCATAAAGCACTCTGGCGCCTTAATGTCTTCAAGATTAATTCCACCAAAAGAAGGTTCTAAATGGCGCACCAAATTGATAAAACTTTCTGTATCGTTTATATCAATTTCTAAATCAATGGAATCAATATCCGCAAAACGCTTAAACAGCACTGCTTTTCCTTCCATGACCGGCTTAGAAGCAAGTGCACCTAAATTGCCTAACCCTAAAATAGCTGTACCATTTGAAATAACAGCAACAAGATTGCCTTTTGCTGTATAATCATAAGCTAGCGCTGGATTTTGAGCAATTGCCTTAACTGGAACGGCAACACCTGGTGAATAAGCAAGTGCTAAATCATGCTGTGTTGCCATAGACTTTGTTGCAACAATCTCAAGCTTTCCTGGTCGACCACGACTATGAAAATCTAGAGCTTCTCTTTCGCTCGCACTGTAAACAGTTTGAGATATTTTCTGATCTTGCTCGCTCTTTTTCATCTCACTTTATTTTCTCCAAAAACAGTGTAAATTTTGCTTGATAATGCGTATAGTCATTAAATCTGATTCATATATTAGAAATCGCTATTCTTGCCTTAGCAAATCTGATGATGCGTTGCAATTTAGAGATAAATAGATATTGAAGTAAATAAAAAAGAGTAAAAACTTCACTTAAAGGAAACAGGCCTCGTACAAATGGATAAAAAAAACAATCATAAAAATAATTTAATTCCACAGCCTGCCTCCTCATCTGCTTCCTCTCAAGAACGTCTTACACCTATGATGGAGCAGTACATAGAAATCAAAGCCGTCCATCATGATTCCCTTCTCTTTTACCGAATGGGGGATTTTTATGAATTATTTTTTAATGATGCGATTGAAGCTGCTCAGGCTTTAGGAATCACACTCACAGCACGCGGAAAACATTTAGGACAAGATATTCCTATGTGCGGTGTTCCCGTTCATGCTGCTGATGATTATTTACAAAAACTGATTGCTTGTGGTTACCGAGTTGCTGTTTGTGAACAAATAGAAGATCCTGCTGAAGCAAAAAAACGTGGCTCAAAATCTGTTGTTCGGCGTGATGTTGTTCGCCTTGTAACACCTGGAACGATAACAGAAGAAAAACTCCTTGATCCAACACGCGCAAATTATTTGATGACACTTTCCCGTATAAAAACTAGCGATGGAGAGGAATTTGCTCTTTCTTGGATTGATATCTCAACAGGCATATTTCGTGTAACAGAAAGCCGCCAAGAAAAACTTTTAGCAGATATTATGCGTGTTGATCCACAAGAAATCATTGTTGCTGATTCATTTTTTCATGATAAATCTCACAAGTCACTTTTTAGTGTTCTTGATCGTATCGTTTCACCTCAACCTGCTTGTCTCTTTGATGCACTCACCGCTGAACGCGATATTTGCAATTATTTTAAACTCTCAACTCTTGAAGGCGTTGCCGATTATTCACGTTCCGAACTCTCTGCAATTGTAGCTGCTATTCGTTATATCGAAAAAACACAAATCACGCATCGCCCTCCCCTCATGCAGCCTGAGCGCCAAAATGAAAGTGCGACTCTTTTTATTGATGCCGCAACCAGATTAAGCCTTGAACTTATTCGTACGACATCAGGTCAACGGGATGGAAGTTTATTAAAAGCTATTGATCGCACTGTAACAGGAGGAGGATCACGCCTTCTTATTGACCGCCTTATTGCTCCCCTCACCACTCCTTCGGCTATTGATACGCGTTTGGATTCTATCGATTTTTTTCTACGTAATCCTTCTCTTGCAGAAGCGATAAAGCTTATTTTAAAGGGGGGACCAGATATGCCCCGCGCCGTTTCACGTTTGGCTCTTGGACGAGGAGGTCCCCGTGATATGGCGACAATCCAGCGCGGCTTTGAAATCATTCGTGAATTGCATCAACTTCTTGATAATGAGCTTCTGCCTCAAGAAATAAGTGATGTACAACAGGTGTTCTCAAAATTACCCACAGCGTTATACTTTCATTTAGAACAGGCATTAGCTGATGATCTCCCACTCCTTAAACGTGATGGTGGTTTTATTCGTTCTAATTATCATAAAGAGCTCGATGAAATGCGTGCTTTACGTGATGAATCTCGCCGTGTCATTGCTGAACTTCAAGCGCAATATGCCCAAGAAACAGATATTAAGACGCTTAAAATAAAGCATAATAATATTCTAGGTTATTTCATTGAAGTAACCAGCACACAAGCATCTTCCCTTACAAATAATCCACAAGCTAAAGCGCGTTTTATTCATCGGCAAACAATGGCAAACGCTATGCGTTTTACGACAACAGAGCTCGCTGACCTTGAAAGCCGTATTGCCCATGCTGCCAATCACGCATTGACACTTGAACTAGAGATTTTTGATATTCTCGTTCAGGAAATTACCGAACAAGTTGATTTTATTCGTAAAGCCTCTGAAGCACTTGCTATTTTAGATGTCTCTGTCGCTTTAGCATATCTTGCTGAAGAACAAGGATATTGCCGCCCTAAAATTGATCTTTCACTTACCTTTCATATTACAGCAGGACGCCATCCTGTCGTCGAGCAAGCACTCCGCAAACAAGCAGCAGAACCTTTTATTGCCAATAATTGTGATCTCTCTGTGCAAGAAAATCAGCAATATGCAGCAATCTGGCTGTTGACAGGGCCTAATATGGGAGGAAAATCAACTTTTTTGCGGCAAAATGCTCTTATTGCTATTATGGCGCAAATGGGGTCCTTCGTTCCAGCAACTTCAGCACATATTGGTGTCGTTGATCGCCTATTTAGTCGCGTTGGGGCTTCCGATGATCTTGCACGGGGGCGCTCAACCTTTATGATGGAAATGGTTGAAACAGCAACGATTCTCAATCATGCTAGCCACCATTCCCTTGTTATTCTTGATGAAATAGGACGTGGAACATCAACCTTTGATGGACTTTCTATTGCTTGGGCTGCTGTTGAATATCTCCATGAAGTTAACCATTGTCGTGCTATTCTTGCTACCCATTTTCATGAAATGACTGCACTTACCGAAAAACTTGACAGACTGCATAACGTAACCATGAAAGTCAAAAATTGGGATGGTGATGTAGTTTTTCTTCATGAGGTCACACCAGGAGCCGCTGACCGTTCCTATGGTGTACAAGTCGCAAAGCTTGCTGGACTTCCCCCAGCCGTTATTACACGAGCAACAGATGTACTCCATCAATTAGAACAAGGCGAAATGGCTGGAAAAGGACATAAACTCATTGATGATTTACCACTCTTTTCTCTTAAAGCAACATCTCCAGTCAATGAAGCAAAAAACAAACATTGTATACTTCACGAAGCTTTAAAAAATATTCATCCCGATGAACTCTCTCCTAAACAAGCTTTAGAAGCAATTTACCACCTCAAACAACTTGAAAAGAGTAACCCTTTATAGAAAACAGATGTTATTTTTTATTAAAAAACCTTCTTAATAGGAGATAACGTAACCATTTTTGATATACCACAGCATAAACAGTTATTTATCGTATTCCCATCGCTTTTCTACATAATATATTTGTAAGTATAATTGCCTATAGAAGCAAAACCATATGCATTATATTTCATATTCCCTTAGATTAATATTGGCTCTTATACAAAAAATTGGTCAAGATCGACTATTTTTACAAGATAGTCGTTTTTTGTAAAGATTGTCATGAAATCTCCTCCACCTTGCAAATACGCCATATTTAGTGAATTATGCTTTTTCACGATCGATATTATTGTTATCATAGCAACATTTCTAGTTTAAAGCTGTTGGTGTTGGGATACCATCCCATTTTGCATAATAAATTCATGGATAATGGGTCTCGTATTTTCTTCACATTTTAAGCTATAAAGAGCTCTTTTACTGTTTTCATATGGAACATATAATCAGATATATCACAGCAGCATTTTATTTTCCTAAATATCCTTAAACTCCTTCTTACATCTCAAAGGATAAAGATTTTCATTCGAATCAAGTCTGCAAACAATCCAGATTCTAAGGAATTTATCTTGATTTCCTAGTCATGTGATTCACTTAAACTAAAAGCTTTACAAACAAGTCTAAGAATATTCACCACGCACTAAGAAACACTTAATATTTAAGGAGGATGCCGTATATCACAGTCCTAAATGACAGTGTTTTACGGTACAACAAGATAATGCCACCAGTACAATAAATATCTTCCATAAATATGAGAACAGGAAATTGTAATTTCGTATAAGATTGGAATATGATATGAAAAGTAATGATACTGTATCTATCTTTATCTGTCTTACATAGCTGCTAAAATAAGCAATCCGCAGCTGCTTTTAGTTGTATTGATAGCTTTTTAATCATACTCATCCATGACTCGAAATATTCTGATAAGTTCATAAACTCATAAAATAATTAGCTTAGAATATCGTGCAAAAGATGCAAAAAATCAGAGTACTGTCTCTATTCAACTCATCAAATATTACGTACTGCACCTTTTGAAGCAGATGTAGTCATCGCTGCATAAGCTTTGAGAGCCTTTGAAACTTTACGCTGACGCTTCTCAATCGGTTGCCAAGCGCCTTTTCCTTTTGCTTCCATCTTAGCACGGCGCTGCTTCATCTCAACGTCATCCACCAACATATGAATTCTACGATTTGGAATATCAATTTCTATGATATCCCCTTCTTCCACTAACGCAATTTCTCCTCCTTCCGCAGCTTCTGGTGAAATATGTCCTATCGAAAGCCCTGAACTTCCCCCTGAAAAACGTCCATCTGTAACAAGTGCACAAACCTTGCCTAATCCTTTAGATTTGAGATAACTCGTTGGATAAAGCATTTCTTGCATTCCAGGTCCACCACGTGGACCTTCATAACGGATTAAAACAATTTCACCTGTTTTAATCTTATCAGTTAATATAGCTGAAACAGCTGAATCTTGGCTTTCAAAAATTCTTGCCGGACCTTTAAAAGTTAAAATTGATTGATCAACGCCTGCTGTTTTTACAATACAGCCATCTTTTGCAAGATTTCCATAAAGAACTGCCAATCCTCCATCTTGTGAATATGCATGTTCCCTATTGCGAATCACACCTTTTTCACGATCAAGATCAAGGGTCTCATAGCGACAAGATTGGCTAAAAGCTGTTTGTGTCGGAATACCACCTGGAGCAGCACGATAAAATGCACGAACTGTTGGCTCATTAGTTTGCTTTACATCCCAGCGGTAAAGAGCTTCTTTCATTGTTTTTGCATGAACCGTATAAGTTGATGTATCAATGAGTCCCGCCGCATCCAGTTCGCCTAAAAGCCCCATAATACCACCAGCGCGATGAACATCTTCCATATGTACATTTGCAAGAGCAGGAGCAACCTTACATAAAACAGGAACACGACGTGAAAGATGATCAATATCCGTCATGGTAAAATCCACCTCACCTTCTTGCGCCGCGGCTAAAAGATGCAGTACTGTATTGGTTGATCCCCCCATGGCAATATCAACGGTCATTGCATTTTCAAAAGCCTTGCGTGAAGCAATAGAGCGTGGCAAAACTGTTTCATCATCATTTTCATAATAACGCTTAACCAATGCAACAATCTGTTTTCCAGCTTCTTCGAAAAGCATTCGTCGATCTGCATGTGTTGCTAACATTGATCCATTTCCGGGAAGAGAAAGCCCCAATGCTTCCGTTAAGCAATTCATGGAATTGGCCGTAAACATTCCTGAACAAGAACCACATGTAGGACAAGCTGCACGCTCCATTTCAGCAACTTCTTCTTCTGAATTTTGTTCTGAAGCTGCTGCAACCATGGCATCGACCAAATCAACCCTTAGATCTTGATCCTTCCATTTAATCTTACCTGCTTCCATAGGACCGCCAGAAACAAAGATTGTCGGAATATTCAACCGTAAAGCAGCCATTAACATACCAGGCGTAATTTTGTCACAATTAGAAATACAGACAAGTGCATCCGCACAATGTGCATTAACCATATACTCTACAGAATCAGCAATGATTTCACGTGAGGGCAAAGAATAGAGCATTCCATCGTGCCCCATCGCAATTCCATCATCTACAGCAATGGTATTAAATTCTTTCGCAACACCACCGGCAACAGCTATCTGTTGTGCGACTAATTGCCCAAGATCTTTTAAATGGACATGCCCTGGTACAAATTGTGTAAAAGAATTCGCAATCGCAATAATGGGTTTACCAAAATCAGTATCTTTCATCCCTGTTGCACGCCAAAGTCCGCGGGCTCCTGCCATATTACGCCCGTGGGTTGATATTCTTGAACGGTAAGAAGGCATTATTTTTTTCCCCTCAAATAATTCCATTTTGCTTGTTGTGCTGTAACTTCATTATAAAAACAAGAGCTTTAATATTTAAAAGAGCAAAATACCTCGTACTGAGGCATTTGAAGCACAAAATTAAAAGCTCTGCATAAACTTTTTCATAAAGCCTTTGTTTTTTTCTTACCTGTTAATCAACATCTAATCCCTGTGCAAGTCCACGTTTGAGACAAATATCAAAACGCTTCAGTGTGGAACGAACTGTTCCAGATTTTTGTATGCCAGATTTGGTCAGTATATTGCATCTATCTGTTTGCGTAATTTCTGGAACAAGAAAACAGCCTCATTTGGAAAGAATATAAAGGCATCGTGGTAAAAATCTATCATCTCCTTACAATTCAGCTTTACACCTTTCAAACGCATTCATAGAAATATCTTTTAAATAATTATGACGCATTATCTCATGCTTTTGTTTTTACACTCTTCAATAGAGCTACTCCCCTCAGGAAGAACAAAACACACCAAACAAAATACACTTGTATAGCCTTTATGTACTCATTTTAAAGAGACATCTTTCAATGTAACTCGAGCCCATTTCACGATAGCGCCCATGAATGGTATAACAGCCCTCGTGAATAATATAAATCTATAAGGGACATCTTCACACTTATGAAGAAGAAAACTGACACCATCATACATTTTTTCATCCCCATATTGTGAATGTCTTTGGTAATTGAGACAATTAAAAAGAGATATTTTTATTCCTTTCTTCAAGTGTTTTTATCCACATGGCTCTCCCTGCTTATGACATCAAGCAAGTGACTTTGAATTGTTTCAATATAAGAAGATCTCAAATGAGAGAACCTTATGATATTCGGGACTCTCATTCCAGTTGTAAAAAATTAATTATGAATATAAATCAATACTTAATCTCATTATAACCCACATTACACCCTTTACGAAAAAACAGATAGAATTTATAAAAGAGTACAGCTTTTTCTCGTAAGGTAATCTAGTGCAGAGTTACAATTTGTAGTTCATGCTCATTGGCTCCAGCAAGAGCGATAGAACGCTCATCGGATAAAATGATAGGATAACCTGTTTCACCAAAGAGAGCCCATATCGTAATGCCTGGGGTCATCGGTGGAAGATCTGGAAAGTTTTTAGCCAGATCATCTGTACAAACTTTTTTTAAATAGGCAATCTGTCCCGCATCAGAGTAGGATGTGTTCTGAAACGACAAGTTTTGTTTATGTTCTCCCATTTCACTGTTCCTTTACGCCTTAACTTTTATGACTCACCACTACTGACTTTAATTGGAATCTGTTTTATTTCTTTTTTTAATTTTGGTTGATACAGATTAATTGATAAAAGACCATTTTTCAACTCCGCATTTGTAACATGCATCCCTTCCGCGAGAACAAAGGTTCGCTGGAATTGTCGCGCAGCTATACCGCGATATAAATATTGATGATTTTGGTTGTCTGTTTGTTTACCATGAATAACCAATTGATTATCATCAAGCAAAATATTAAGATGGTTAATCTTAAATCCAGCAACAGCCAAAGTTATCCGGATATGATTTGCATCATCATTTTTATGCAAACGTTCAATGTTATAGGCTGGGTAAGCCTCATCAGCTTTACCGATACGTTGCAATATTTTTTCTACGGTTTCAAACCCTAAAAGAAAGGGATTGGAGAAAGGCGTCACATGTGTCATTCATGAGTATCCTCTTTAAAACGGCTTTACTTGACCACACTCTATAAAAGTGTTCGCTGCATTTCTCTCATATGGCGAGCGTGAATGATAACTTCAAGAGAGAAGATTTAAGAGAGTTCAATGCCTCAACGTACCATAAAATTGTCAAAAGTGCGAAATTTATCTGGTATATTATATAATGAAAATGAAATTGCAGAAATATTTCGCCGTTTTTCTGTGCAACGCCCAGCGCCTAAGAGTGATCTTATCTATACAAATATTTTTACGCTTTTGGTTGCCGTTGTGCTTTCGGCTCAAGCGACAGATGTAAGCGTTAATAAAGCGACAAAAGAATTATTTCGCCTTGCTGATCAACCGGAAAAAATGGTTGCATTAGGAGAAGAAGAAATAGCACATCATATCCGTTCAATTGGTCTTTGGCGTGCAAAAGCACGTAATGTTTATGCGCTTTGCAACTATTTAATTGATTATTATGGCGGTCAAGTACCCGATACGCGTGAAGCACTCATGGCCCTTCCTGGAGTGGGGCGCAAAACGGCTAATGTGGTCTTGAATGTTGCTTTTGGTCAACCTACATTGGCAGTAGATACACATATTTTTCGCTTAAGCAATCGTCTTGGTTTAGCGCCTGGCAAAACACCAGAAATTGTTGAGAAAAAATTATTAAAGATTATACCGGTTCATTATATTCGCCATGCACATCATTGGCTGATTTTACATGGTCGCTATATTTGTCAAGCCCGTAAACCACAATGTACGCAATGCATTATTGCCGATTTATGTAAAGCAGCCATCAAAACAAATGCAATTCCAGCACCTTTAGTTGAGCTTCAAGGCAATGGAGCGCCGATTTTTTTGTAATACGGTCTTGCAATTTTGTGTATACTAGCTTATGAAAACGTCTTTAAGAGCCGCCCGGCAGGGCATGCCGTGGCTGTTTAAATGCTTGTTCAAGCGTTGGTCCGCTTGAGTGAATAAATTTTTTGATTGAATAAATTAATGTACGGAGTAGCAAAATGCCCAAGATGAAGACCAAATCATCCGCTAAAAAGCGGTTTAAAATCACTGCGTCAGGCAAAATTAAAGTAGCAGCTGCCGGTAAGCGCCACGGCATGATTAAGCGTTCGAATAAATTTATTCGCGATGCACGTGGAACAATGGTTTTGTGTGAACAAGATGCTAAAAAAGTCATTCAGCATTATTTGCCGAATGGTATTTAAACCTTACGCTTTTGATTTTGAGGAGATTATAATATGGCTCGTGTGAAAAGAGGTGTGACAGCACACGCTAAGCACAAAAAAGTTCTTAAACAGGCTGAAGGTTTTTACGGTCGTCGTAAAAATACCATTCGTGCAGCTAAAGCAGCGGTTGATCGTTCAAAGCAATACGCTTATCGTGATCGCAAAAATAGAAAACGTACTTTCCGTGCTTTGTGGATTCAGAGGATTAATGCGGCTGTTCGTGCAGAAGGTTTAACTTATGGACGTTTTATTGATGGCTTATCAAAAGCTGGTATTGAAGTTGATCGTAAAGTTCTTTCAGATATAGCAATCCACGAGGCGGAAGCATTTTCTGCTTTAGTTGCCTCGGCAAAAAAAGCTTTAGAATATTTAAAAGATACGACACCTAATGCTTTCGAAGGCGCTGTCAAATAAGCCAGTCGTGTTCTCTTAAAGCATTCATTTATTTGAGGTCCCGTGCTGGCTATTGCGAGTGCGGGTTTTTCTTTATTAAAAAATAGGCAAAAATATGAATGATATTGAGCGTCTGGAACAAGAAATTTGTTTAGCCTTAGAGGCCGCAGGTGATGAAAAAGCTCTTGAAGAAGTGCGTATTGCAGCATTGGGTAAAAAAGGTAGTATCTCTGAAAAATTAAAAGAATTAGGAAAAATGGATGCTGGCGAGCGTCATAAAGTTGGACCAGTTCTTAATGGATTAAAAAATCGTATTTTAGAATTATGGGCGCAAAAGCGTGATCTTCTGAAAAGACAGGCAATGGATGCCCGTCTTTCTCGTGAAACAGTTGATGTTACCTTGCCTATTCGCTCTTCACCTATAGAACGGGGACGCATTCATCCTATTTCACAAGTGATTGAGGAAATTATTGCCATTTATACGAAGTTGGGTTTTTCTCTTGCAGAGGGACCTGATATTGAAACAGACTATTATAATTTTACGGCATTGAATTTTCCTGAAGGGCATCCAGCACGCGAAATGCATGATACCTTCTTTTTTGATGTTGATAAAATGGGAGAACGAAAATTATTGCGGACCCATACATCACCTGTACAAATTCGCACACTAGAAAGACAAAAAGCACCGATACGGATCATTATTCTTGGAAAAACTTACCGCATGGATTCGGATGCAACACATTCTCCCATGTTCCATCAGGTAGAAGGTCTTGTCATCGATAAAACCTCCACCATTGCCCATATGATGTGGCTACATGAAACCTTTTGTAAAGAATTTTTTGAAGTTCCCTCTGTAAAAATGCGTTTTCGTCCCTCTTTTTTCCCTTTTACCGAGCCATCTATGGAAGTGGATATTCAATGTGATCGTTCTGGTTCAGACGTAAAGTTCGGAGAAGGGCAGGATTGGTTGGAAATTTTAGGATGCGGAATGGTGCACCCTCATGTGTTGAAAAATGTTGGCTTAGATCCCGATGAATATCAAGGCTTTGCATGGGGAATGGGCATTGATCGTATTGCCATGTTGAAATACGGTATGCCTGATTTGCGGGCTTTTTTTGATGCTGATCTGCGTTGGTTAGACCACTATGGCTTTCGTTTCTTTGATATGCCTGCTTTTTTTCCTAATAGATAATGTGTGATCTTAGTCATCGCTTTCATGTGAGGTTTTAAAATGAAATTTACATTGTCGTGGTTAAAAGATCACTTAGAGACAAATGCATCTTTGGATGAAATTTGTGAGAAACTAACAGCTATCGGTCTTGAAGTTGACTCCGTTGATGATCGATCTTCTTTAAAAGGTTTTGTGATTGCAAAAGTTTTAACAGCAATAAAGCATCCTGATGCAGATAAACTCCAGATTCTGTCCGTCGATACAGGGACTTCCACACCTGTTCAAGTTGTCTGTGGAGCACCAAATGCGCGTGCAGGTCTTATTGGTGTTCTGGCACTACCAGGTACTTATATTCCAGGACTTGATGTAACATTATCTGTAGGAAAAATCCGTGGTGTTGAAAGTTTTGGGATGATGTGTTCACAAGCAGAGCTTGAATTATCGAATGAGCATGATGGGATTATTGAACTTCCAGAAGATAGTCCTATTGGAGGTTCATTTGCAGCTTATGCTGGTTTAGATGATCCGGTCATTGATATTGGTTTGACCCCTAATCGTTCCGATTGCACAGGTGTTCGTGGTATTGCCCGTGATCTTGCCGCTACAGGAATCGGACAATTAAAAGAATTGTCTTTACCAAAATTTGAGCCTTCCTTTGAAACACCTCTCGATGTTTCATTAGATTTTTCGCAAGATTCATCATTATGTTTAGGTTTTGCTTGGCGTGAAGTACGCAATGTTCAAAATGGCGAATCACCACAGTGGATGCAACAGCGTTTGAATGCAATTGGTTTGAGACCGATTAATGCGCTTGTTGATATGACCAATTACATCAGTTTTGACCTTGGTCGTCCACTCCATGTTTTTGATGCAGATAAAATTAAAGGTAATTTGTGTGTACGTTGTGCGCGTGAGGGAGAACAGCTTCAAGCCCTGAACGGAAAAATCTATCATTTGGGCGCTAAGAATTGTGTCATTGCAGATGACGAGGGAGTTGTTTCGATTGCCGGTATCATGGGCGGAGAAAGAACGAGTTGTGATGAAACAACACATCGCGTTATTATTGAATCGGCGCTTTGGGATGCGCAAAGCATTGCACAAACAGGAAGAGCATTAGGTCTTATCAGTGATGCACGTTATCGATTTGAACGAGGTGTTGATCCGGCTTTTATAGAAACAGGGCTTGAGATTGCAACAGAATTGGTCTTGCATCTTTGTGGTGGTGAAGTATCTAAGAAGAGGATCGTTGGCTATCAGCAACAAGAAATCAAACAGATCGCTTTTCCTTTTTCTGAAATTAAACGTTTAACAAATTTGGAAATAGAGCCTGAAAAAATCATCTCTATTTTAACAAAACTTGGATTTTTTGTTGAAGGAAAAGGAGATATCGTTACGGTAAAAGTACCATCATGGCGCCCTGATATTATGGGTAAAGCCGATTTGGTGGAAGAGATCATGAGAATTTATGGGTTAGATAAAATTAAACCTATTCCTTTGGAAAACTTCGTAGAAGAAAAAGATCAGATTGTAACATGCGCACAAATTCGTTCACGTGCTACACGTTTGGCTTTAGTGCAACGCGGTATGAAAGAAGCGGTAACATGGTCTTTTATTTCTGAAAATCAAGCTCTTGCTTTTGGAGGAGGTCAAGAAGAGCTTAAATTGGTTAATCCTATTGCTGCTGATATGTCAATGATGCGTCCTTCCCTTTTACCTGGTTTGATTATGGCGGCACAAAGAAATGCTGATCGTGGTTTTTCCGATCTTGCTTTGTTTGAAGTTTCCAGTATTTATGAGGGCGACACCCCTGATAAACAACACCGTGTTGTTAGTGGGATTCGTCGCGGAACAGAGCAATTTAAAGGTGCTGGGCGCTTTTGGAATGGAAATGCAACCGTCGTTGATGTTTTTGATGCCAAAGCAGATGCTTTAGCTATTTTAGAAGCATGTGATATGGATATTGGGAAAGTGCAGATTGAAGTTGGAGCACCAGATTGGTATCATCCTGGTCGTTCAGGTGTCATAAAACTTGGATCAAAGATTATTCTTGGTTTTTTTGGTGTTTTTCATCCTGCTACATTAGAAAAGTTAGATGTCAGTGGCCCTTTATGCGGCTTTGAAATTTTTCTAGACCGAATTCCAGAATCAAAGAAAAAAACGACCAAAAGCCGTCCTCCTTTGAAACTCTCACCTTTTCAAATGGTGCGGCGTGATTTTGCCTTTATAGCGGATAAAACTGTTGCCTCTTCTCTTATTATTCGTGCGGCAAGTGGAGCCGATAAAAAACTTATTCATTCAGTGCAAGTTTTTGATGTTTTCGAAGATTTAAGCTTTGGTGAAGATAAAAAATCTGTTGCAATTGAAGTAACTATTCAGCCCATAGAACGGACTCTAACGGATGAAGATTTAGAAAAGCTTGCCTCAAAGATCGTGGATAATGTTACCAAAATGACAGGTGCATATTTACGCTACTGAGTATTCTCATTTTTTATGAGATATTTTACATGAAGTGGGAGCATCTTTGAGTGCTCCCTTTTTGTTTGGCATTCAAGAGCTATAGAACTTCTTGAAAGGGGACCTCCTTACCAAAACAAGCTGCTTAAATCATCAATTTTTTCAATATGAAAAAACTGTTTTTAAACATTTTGAAAAGTTATTTTTCTCTTAATCCTTCATTGCAAATGTAAAAGATAACTGCTATTGCTAAATGATAATGCAAATTATTTGCAATAAAAAGAAGGCATATAAAGGAAAGAGAGAATCAATGAACGTAAGAACGTTTTTCACCATAGTTTTTGGAAGTGTTATTTTTTTTACACCCAATTTTGCTTTGTGTGCTGGTAAATTTAAAGCTGTTACGACATTCACTATCATTGCTGATATGGCACGCAATGTAGCAGGTGATGCCGCTGATGTTGAATCCATTACAAAACCAGGTGCGGAAATTCATGAATATCAACCCACCCCACGCGATCTTATGCGTGCTCAGGGAGCTAACCTTGTATTGTGGAATGGTTTAGAGTTAGAGCTTTGGTTTGAAAAGTTTTTTCAAAATATCAAGGATGTTCCAAGTGTTGTTGTTTCAAAAGGTATTGTACCCATTAAAATTGGTGAGGGCCCCTTTAGCGGTAAACCTAATCCTCATGCGTGGATGTCACCGACCTCTGCTTTGATTTACGTTGATAATATTCGCGATGCTTTTGTAAAATATGATCCTGAACATTCTGAAATTTATAAACAGAATGCTGAAATTTATAAACAGAAAATTCGTGCAACGATTGATCCAATTAGGGCTGAATTAGAAGCTGTACCGCAAGACAAACGTTGGCTTGTGACAAGTGAGGGGGCTTTTAGCTATTTGGCGCGTGATTTTGATCTAAAAGAACTTTATTTATGGCCCATCAATGCTGACCAACAAGGAACACCACAGCAAGTCAAGCATGTTATTGATATGGTTCGCAAATACAATATTCATGCAGTTTTTTCTGAAAGCACTATTTCCCCTGCGCCTGCTAAGCAGGTTGCCAGAGAAACAGGGGCTAAATACGGTGGTGTTCTTTATGTTGATTCTTTAAGTGAGAAAAATGGTGAGGTACCCACTTATATTGATTTATTACGTGTCACGAGTGGGCGTATTAGCAATGCTTTAGTAGAGGGAGTAAAAAGCCAATGACGGAATGTGGAATATTTGCCCAAGGAGTAACGGTAACATATCGTAATGGACATACAGCTTTACGCGAAGTGAATTTTGAAAGTCCAAAGGGTTCTATTACGGCATTGGTTGGTGTTAATGGATCCGGTAAGTCAACGTTATTTAAAGCGATTATGGGGTTTGTACGCCCCTCAAAGGGAAAAATTCGCATGTTTGATTTACCTGTTGATATAGCTTTGAAAAAAAACCTCATTGCTTATGTTCCTCAAAGTGAAGATGTTGATTGGAATTTTCCTGTCTTGGTCGAAGATGTTGTATTGATGGGGCGGTATGGTCATATGAATTTCTTTCGCTATGCCCGTACACAAGATTATGAAGCCGTTCGTATTGCCTTAGAACGCGTTGATATGTTGGCTTTTGCCAAGCGCCAAATTGGAGAACTTTCTGGTGGACAGAAAAAGCGTGTTTTCCTAGCGCGCGCTCTTGCACAGAAAGCAAAAGCTATTTTATTAGATGAGCCGTTTACAGGGGTTGATGTTACAACAGAAGATAAAATCATTGCTTTGTTACAAGATCTTCGTAAAGAAGGAGCAGTGATCTTGGTTTCAACTCACAATTTGGGTTCTGTTCGCGAATTTTGTGATCATACAGTTTTAATAAAAGGGACCGTTTTAGCTTCTGGGTTAACAGAAAAAATCTTTACAAAGGAAAATCTGGAGAAAACTTTTGGAGGGTCTTTGCACCACCATATTTTTGATCTTCAAACCACAAAAAAAAATGATGTTTTCATGGGAAGAAAGCAGTCTGCCGTTTGTGAAGATATTGAAAGAGTGGAGCACGTTGCATGATTTCTTGGTTGCTTGAGCCACTGAGCTATCAATATATGGTGAATGCAATGTGGGTTTCTGGATTAGTTGGGTGTGTTTGTGCCTTTCTTTCGGCTTTTTTGATGTTAAAAGGTTGGTCATTGATTGGTGATGCACTTTCCCATTCGATTGTTCCTGGTGTAGCAGGAGCTTACCTTTTAGGGTTACCTTTTTCACTTGGCGCTTTTTTTTCTGGTGGTCTTGCAGCAGCAGCAATGCTCTTTTTTAACCACCGGACAAAACTTAAAGAAGATACCATTATTGGGCTCATTTTTTCTTCCTTTTTTGCCTTTGGGTTGTTTCTCAAATCATTAAAACCAATGGCTGTTAATATTGATACGATTGTTTTGGGAAATATTTTAGCAGTTAGTTCAACAGATATTCTACAATTGGCTTTTATCGGCTTTGTTTCGTTGCTTATATTGCTTTTGAAATGGAAAGATCTTCTTGTTTCGTTATTTGATGAGACGCATGCGCATGCCATTGGATTAAACGTAAAATTTTTAAAGATTCTCTTTTTCACATTGCTTGCCGCTTGTACCGTTGCTGCGATGCAAACCGTTGGAGCGTTCTTAGTCATTTGTCTTGTTGTGACACCTGGGGCAACGGCCTATCTTTTAAGTGATCGTTTCGTGAACATCTTGGTTATTGCAGTTGTAATTGGAACCTTCACAAGTATCTTGGGTGTTTATGTGAGTTATTTTTTGAATGCACAAACGGGGGGGGTTGTTGTGCTTTTTCAAGCATCTTTATTTGTTTTAGCTTTTATTTTTGCTCCTAAACATGGGTTTATTGCCGCGCGCTTACGCATAAATGCAGCAAAAAAGGGTGTAATATTATCATGATTGATCAATTACTGCTTCCGTTTCAGTTTTCTTTTATGCTTAAGGGTATGCTTATT
The DNA here is from genome assembly GCF_042195335.1 of Bartonella sp. CL25QHWL. Classification (NCBI taxonomy): domain Bacteria; kingdom Pseudomonadati; phylum Pseudomonadota; class Alphaproteobacteria; order Hyphomicrobiales; family Bartonellaceae; genus Bartonella; species Bartonella sp. CL25QHWL. Next base: position 99,294 of record NZ_JBHIOE010000001.1, read on the forward strand.
GTCATGATTCTTTCTATTCCCATGGCGATGCTTTCCTGTTTTCTTATTTTGAAAGGATGGGCGCTGTTAGGCGATGCCATTTCTCATGCAGTTTTTCCAGGTGTTGTTGTTGGTTATATGACAACACCATGGGTAATCGCATTTTTAACTTCTTTGCCATTTGCTTGGTTTCAGCATATGCGTCCAGAGAATATTACAATGACTTTGATTACTTGCGGTGCTTTTGTTGCAGGAATGGTGTGTGCACTATTAACGGGTTTTTTAGGGAGCAATAGCCGTATCAAACAGGATACGGTGATGGGCGTGGTCTTTTCTTCAATGTTTGGTTTAGGGCTTGTTTTAGCCACGTCTATTTATAGTAGCTTAGATTTGAATCATATTCTATTTGGTAATCTCTTGGGTGTTAACTGGCTTGATATAACGCAGACGGCAATCATTTCTGCTGTTGTCACTTTTATTTTAGCAGCAAAATGGCGCGACTTTATGCTGTATATTTTTGACACAGTTCAAGGACGTGCAATGGGGTTACCAATATCTCTACTCCACTATACCCTTCTAACGATGATTTCTCTTACAATTGTTGCAGCTTTGAAAGCTGTCGGTATCGTGCTCGTTATTTCTTTACTGATAGCACCAGGAGCAATTGCCTATCTTGTCACAAAGCGGTTTTCTTTTATGTTAATGATCGCGATACTTGTTGCAGCTTTTTCTGGTTTTTTAGGGATTTATCTCAGCTTATTTATCGGCTCTGATTCTGCTTCCACAATTGTGTTGATCTTGACGTTGATTTTTATGGCTATTTTCATGATGATTTTCTTTCGTCGAAACACAGTTCAAGAAACTTGAAAGTGTTAAAATTCATGCATATCAGCCATGCATTTTTATATATTGTTTCTCATTTTTATTTTAATTAGAGTCTGGGGTGCTAGGTTGTTTTTCCTCCTAATATCTAGCAGATGAGTGCAGTACATTTTCTCCCCCCCAACACTGCATTCTTAATTAAGAGGCTGCATTGATTTCTTCTGCAGCCTTTTTATTTTTTTGTTTTTCTAAAATCTCTCCTCTTTTCTTGAAATCATTTAAAATGATTATCATATTGTGTAAGCTATTCGGTATTTTCAAGGAACTTATAACAGCAAAGACACTTACGCATGAAGGGGTAGAGCGTAATTGTGCACTCAGACATGTAAACAGAAAAAAACAGATACAATGTTTTTGTATAGGGTTTTGCGTAGAGGAAAATAGTACGAGAGAATGAAAAAAGATTCGAAGATATCGCACCCTTTACGTATCTGCTATTATATAGCAGGGTGGGCGATGGTTATATTAGGTATTATCGGTGTCGTATTACCTATTATGCCAACGGTGCCTTTTTTATTGGTTGCCTCATGGTGTTTTACGCGTTCTTCTCCACGTTTTCATCAATGGTTGAATAATCATCGTATTTTTGGTCCCCCTATTAAGCGATGGGAAGAAAAAAAAGCAATCTCTCCATTCGTTAAAGTTTTTGCAATGATGAGTATGACAGGAGGATTTTTATCCTTTTTCGTAATGCTACACCCTCCTTTATGGATTTCCTTACTTGTTGCGGTTATATTATTGCTGAGTGCCATTTATATTGTAACACGTCCATCTTCTTAATGATAAAAAAGGCTTTATGAGATACTCTTTTTAGCTTCGACTTATTTGTAAAAACTATGAGGACTTTTAAGTTTTGAATATAAGCTCTCCATATCCAAAATACATATGAAATAGCAAGCTTTTTGAGCGCAATTAATTAATAATATGTTTGTGAAATAATTTTTATGAACAAAGAAGATTGTTTACGAATACTCAAAATGTTCTCACTTGGTAAACAATGATAAATCACATTCATGGAAGAGAGTCATTATTTTTGTAAAGCATGTTTGTATGAATCTCTATATATACATCATTGAAAAGTCATTGATATGATAGACATTTCGTTTGTTTTCATATCTCTTAATGAGGATATAATACAAAGCTTACTAAATACCCTCATTTTTATACTTATACAGTTAAGAAGCCGGTCTATTATATCAATCTTTAAGGTTACATCTGTTCTTAACTTAAGAATAATTCATAAGAAACAACAGAATTTTTCAAATGGTTTATACATACACGCATTCTTATTATAATATGCGAATAAATAATTTCTCTGTCTTGATATAAAGCTTATTCGAAATAAAAATATTATTGCATTCTCTGTTTTTTAATGAAGTCATGCCCCTCACGTAAAACAAAAGGTCTCCCAAATCATGTTATTTACACATTTATTTTAATGAAACATTTCTCAACGCTTTACTCATTTCATAATAGCAGACCATACATGGATAAAGTAAAATCTCCTGTAAAGTGTATAAAATCTATTTGAGCACCATCATCCTTGCCTTGCAAAATGCATACCGATAGTCACCATGCTATTTATCATCCTCCAATGTTGCCTTAGTAATTTCTAATGTTGCAATTGTAGCTTGTCATCTGGTTTTGTATATTTTGACACTAGATTTTGTACCAATTTATTTTTTTCAAAGAGTTTTAAAGGTGTTCTCAAAGGGTTTTGAAAGCCTTTTCTCATTTTTACTATGGAAACGCACTTTTTTCTGATTTTCGGTAATTTTTGTAATTTTAGGTGTCAAAATCTATTTTGATAAAACGCGCATTTAATGGTAAAAATTGTACATAAAACAACAAATTACCACGTATTCCTACTTAATCCCGCCTCTTTCCACTTAGTATAAAACCTACTGTCAAACTACAACAATAACTCTTAAAACTTGAAAACCTTCATATATGCAAGGGGATTAGTGTGCTTGATTTAACAGGATTGAAATGAGAAAAACTTATGATACTCGCGCACGCTCATTCAACATGCAAAATGATAGTATCTTGTTATGCTGTATAACACTGTTATTTATGACAAATGATATAAGGAAGCCTCCTTGGCTAAACTTCCCTAGCGCGTTAAGTATTTTTTTAATGCGTAGTGAATATTTTTAAGTCTTATCTATCGCGCCTTATGTAAGTGAAGCGTATGCGTTGATAGACTAAGTAGAATCTGCTCAAAAAACAGCCGAACTATTTCAGACCAGCAAAGGTTAAGAATCCTCATCCTTAGGGCAGAACAAAAATCAATCTTATAAACAATATGTTGAGGCAATATACTTGTTTAAAGAGCCGAAAACTACGTCTTTATAGGTCTAGCAATTCGCTTTGTATTACCAAAAAAATTGATATAACGTTGTACTTCTTTTGAATCACCGATCGTTTTTTCAGGATTATCTGAAAGTTTCACGGCTGGTCGACCATTGGCATAGGTCACCTTACAAACAAGGGAAAGAGCATCAAGAGTTTCGATTTCCTGAGGTGCACAGCCTGTAAAGTCATTGGTAAGATCCGTGCCCCACCCAAAACTCATGCGCACTTTACCATGGAAATGATGATAGGTTTTTTCAATTGTATTGACATCAAGAGCATCAGAAAAAATTAGAAGTTTTTTGCATGGATCTTTTCCTTTTTCTTTCCACCATTGAATAATACGTTCGCCACCTTCAATAGGGGGCGCACTATCGGGTCTGAAACCCGTCCAATCAGCTACCCAATCTGGTGCATTGCGTAAAAATGCTTCTGTACCAAAGGTATCAGGTAAAACAATGAGAAGATTTCCACCATAATAACGGTTCCAATCTTGCAAGACTTGATACGGAGCTCTGCGTAATTCATCATCGTTATTGCTGAGAGCCGCAATAACCATGGGCAATTCGTGTGCATTGGTTCCAAGAGCTTCTAAATCCGTATCCATGGCAAGAAGAACATTAGAAGTTCCAGTAAAAGAATTACCAATCCCTTCTTTTAATGCTTCCACACACCAGCGCTGCCATAAAAAAGAATGGCGGCGCCTTGTCCCAAAGTCAGATATTTTAATATCAGGCAATTTTTTGAGACGTTCAACTTTACTCCACATTTTTGCTTTAGCACGCGCATAAAGTACATCAAGAGCAAAACGATCTAGTTTTTTGAGAGCAGCACGTGAACGTAATTCACTTATAATAGCAAGGGCTGGAATTTCCCACATAGAGCTATGAGCCCACGAACCATAAAAATGAAGAATATACTGGCCATCTTTACGGGTTAGTTCATATTCTGGGAGTTGAAAATTCTCAAGCCACTGAAGAAAATCCGGTTCAAAAATTTGTTTGCGTCCATAAAATGTATTACCAGCAAGCCAAATCATTTCTTTTTTTGTAAAGTGCAAACTAAGAGCATGATCAAGTTGAGCACGTAATTCACTCTCATCAATATCATCGGCAAGACGTATTGTTTTAGAGCGATTTATGAGGGAAAAAGTAACATCAACATTAGGATATAACCCCCAAATCATCTGCACCATAAGAAGCTTATAAAAATCCGTATCGAGAAGTGAACGAATAATGGGATCAAGTTTCCAAGTATGATTGTAAACACGTCTAGCAATATCCGGATGATTCATAACCTTTTTCTTTCAGTTTCATAAAATCTAAAATATTATGCACCAACACGGCTAATATAGGCGGTGCAATATAACAACTCTACAGTTTTGGGCAAGAATAAAAAAGTCTGCTCTCTTTTTTCATCTTTCATCTTTAATATTTGACAATACGTATAATTTCATGCTGACCTGTTTTTTGTAACTTTATCCCTGTATGAAATTCGGTATATTCTTTGCTATTAACATAGAGCATATTTTTAGGTCCCCATTTTACTTTAATGCTATAAACGGCATCATAAAACTTCATTGTTGCTTCATATTTTGGCCAAATAGAGGGTAAATGTGGCTGCAAAAACAAGAGGTCTCCCTGACGCTGTATTCCAAGAATAGCTTGTGTTGCGGCGCGATAAAACCAACCGGCTGAACCTGTATACCAAGTCCAACCGCCTTGACCACATCGTGGTTCAACAGCATAAATATCTGCGGCCATCACATAAGGTTCAACACGATAAATTTCAGGATCTTGTCCGTGGGTAATTGGGTTTATCATAGAAAATAAAGCATAAGCTTTATCGTTTTGTTCCATTTCAGCCAACGCAAAAATACTCCAAATGGCACCATGCGTGTATTGACCACCATTTTCTCGAATTCCTGGAGGATAACCTTTTATGTAACCAGGCTCGAGCGTACTTTTATCAAAAGGCGGCCAAAAAAGGCGAATGAGTCCACCTTTTTTATCATAGAGATGTTCCAGCATTGATGTCATTGCTTGTTTTTGGCGTTCAAGCGATGCCATTTGAGAAATGACAGCCCAAGATTGAGCAATGGTATCAATTTGACATTCATCATTGACTTTAGAGCCCAGAGGCGTTCCATCATCAAAATAACCACGTCGATACCAAGCACCATCCCAACCATTTTTCTCTAGGGATTTTGTTAAATGTTCAAGGTACGTACTCCATATTTGCATATGGCTATTGTCACCACGTTTTTTGGCTAAAGAGATAAATGCTTGTAATGTGTGCCCAAGAAACCATCCTAACCAAATGCTTTCGCCTTTTCCTTCCACACCGACCAAATTCATGCCATCATTCCAATCCCCACCTAAAATAAGAGGGAGACCATGTGGTCCGCAGCGTTTAATGGCAAGGTCTAAAGCTAAAGCACAATGTTCATAAACTGTTGCAACCTTTGAGGATTGGGTGGGTTGAAAATAAGCATCCTGTTGCCCACTTTTGAGAACATCACCTTCAATAAAAGGAATCAGCGTATCAAGAAAGGCATTATCGCCAGTGGTATTGACATAAAGAGCTGTTGCATATGCAAGCCAAACGATATCATCAGAAATGTATGTACGAACACCAGCATTTGTGTCAGGCAACCACCAATGTTGCACATCACCTTCAAGAAATTGGTGCGCTGCTGCATTTAACAATTGTTCACGTGCTAATTGTGGTTCCAGCAATAACAAAGACAGGCTATCTTGTAACTGGTCACGAAAACCAAATGCACCACTAGCTTGGTAAAAGCCTGCGCGTGCCATGATGCGGCATGAGTAGATTTGATAAGGAAGCCAATGGTTGACCATAAGATTAAAAGAAGCGTCAGGTGTTTTGACTTGGAGAGGAGAAACAAAATCACTCCATTGCTGTTTTTGTTTTGTGAGCTGAATCTCAAAATCACTTGCACGTACTTGATTAAGTAATTTTTCAGCTTCTTGCCTATTTTCAGTACTGCCAAGATAGAAGATGATTTCTTTTGTTTGCCCTGGTTGAAGATCAATATCATAGGCGAATGCTGAACAAGGATCACATCCTGCTTCAATGGTATTCGAAAGAGCACCGGCTTTACGGATCGCATTTGGACGTGTTACGGTTCCCGTTGCACCAATAAATTCAGCGCGATTGGTTGTAGTGCTGGTTGGCATTTCGGATGCTGATAAAAATGTAACTTGTTGAGATTTCTCGATGTGATAGGGATTTTGAATAAAATGTGCACCCCATCTGGCCTCATAAGAGGAAACAATAAAGGGGGCATATTTTGTACGGACATTTCCCAAAACCCATTCAACATAATTATAAAGGCGTAAACTGCGTAGTTTTTTCCCTTCATTCGTAAGGATAAGACGTGAAAAGCGAATAGGTTTTTCGGGATCAAGTGTATGAGTCAGTTCTAATGCGATTTCTGAATGTGTTGATTTAAAAGTTGAGAATCCAAACCCATGACAAGCCTCATAGACAATATTTTCGTCACATTCAACAGTAGAAACGGGTGAGAAACGTTTTAAAGACTGGCGATCAACCAGATAAAGAGCTTCTCCTGGCCGGTTAGACGTTGGATCATTCGCCCAAGGAGTTAGTTGATAATCGCGGCTATTGTTAGCCCAAGTAAAAATTGCACCTTCAGCAGAGACATGAAAACCAAATCTGTGATTAGCAATGACATTAATCCACGGATGTGGTGTGGTGGTACGTCCATGAAGACGTATTACATAATGATTGTGCTGATTAAAACCACCGTAACCATTCCAATATCTTAGATCTTCTCCATTTGGGAGAAAAGAGGATGGTTTTTGTTGGCTAATAAGACCAATGGAAGAAAAAAGATTTTGTTCAGTTTGCGTTGTAAATTGCTTTCCTTCGTTATATCTTGGCAAGTCTAATTGATCATAAGATTCTTGATAATTTTTATGAATTGTGAGATTAAAATCATTCTCATCAAGTCGTTTAAGTTGTTCAGATAAAGAGCCATTTTGGGCATCAAGAACGATGCGTGCTGATGCAAGAAGCGTTTTAAAACTCTGTTCACTCATTTGATCGCGTCGAAGCATGAAAATATGTTGGCGTTCATCTGCTTTTTGCGTGTGGTGATAATAAGTTTCACAGACCCACTCGAGAGCGCGTTGTGTACTTTGTATATAAGAAAATGTTTGTTCATTAAGAATGACCAAATCAACAATGAGTCCGCGCATACACCAATATTCGTGTGCTTTAAGGAGCTCGCGCAGTACGGTTATATTTCCCTCGTTATTTAATCTAAGAAGACAGAGTGGATTGTCTCCTGAGATAGACATGGGCCAAAGATCAGACTGTTTTCCTAGCGTTTTTGCTAATATTTCAGAAGGAAGACGCCACGTTCTTTCTGGATAGATAAGCGGTGTTGCATATTTTTGATAGATAATAGCTTCTTTAAGCTGGGTTCCGCTCTGATACAGTGCGACTTGTGAGCGCGTCCATGCCATTGAAAGTTCTTTTTGAAACATATCAGGTTGTCGATAATGTTTAATATGATTATTTAGCGCTTCTTTTGTATGAGCAGCAAAGGTCCAAAAAATAAGTTCTGCTTTTTCATGGGCTGAAATTTTTATACGGCATCGCAATGACATAACAGGATCAAGAACACAACCTTGACTGTTACTGAAACGAGCATTTTGGTCAAATGCAGCGGGCCGATGAATGGATCGCCCCCGACCAATAAACAGAGAGCGATCTGTTTCAGCTTCTGTCTCTTGGAGAATATCTGTTGTACTAGAAACAAAATGGGCAACATAGACTTCAGGATCACTAGGCGAGCGTTTGCGCCTTTTGGCAAAAATTGTTTTACCTTCTTCAGCAATTTCTGTCTCTATAAACATACGGGAAAAAACAGGATGAACTTGGTCTGTATCCATCGTGGCAAGCGCTAATTCACCATAAGAAGTCACTTCAATGAATCGGTCTTTATTTGTCGTATTCATCAATTGAATACGTCTCCCTTCGCCACATCCTTCAGATGTAATAAGACATTCAAGTGTTGATTTAATACCATCAACCATTTTTGTATATTCAGCCTTTTCATCTGTAAAAATGCTGACAGCTTCTTCTTCAATAACACGTGTTGGCTCACCAGTAACAGACCACCACCGTCCACTATGCGTGTCACGCAAGAAGAATAAAGTACCTTGTTGATCTTCTGTTGCATCAGGAATAAAGCGCGTAATCGCATAATCGTGCCAACGGCTGTAACCAGAACCATTCGCTGTTAACATGGTAGAATAAAAGCCATTAGACAAAAGTAAAGTCGCTCGTGGTTTGAGTAACGGGTTTGTAATAATGCGCAAAGGGGCTGCATCAAATGCTTGAGACTTATTGCGCATACGATTAACAGCTTTGGTATGAATAATAGGAATGAGATGAGGCGCTCTTTCCTGTAAGAGCAATTGTGTTGCCTCAATAACGGGATCACGGTGAAAACGATCACGCATTCGCCCTTGAAAAATAACATTGTTAAGAGCAAGGATAGACATGCCATGATGGTGCGCATAATAATTGCGTACAACGGCGTATTTTTCCCCTGTTTTCACGCGTGAAGGGGTAAAATCAACAGAGTCATAATAACCATATGTTCCTAAAGCTCCAAGATCACGAAGTCGTTTTAAATTAGCGACAGCGCAAGCAGGAGCATATTGTGCCGCTAGAAGGCTGGCATAGGGAGCAATGACAGCATTGCGTGAAAGACCACGTTGGAGTCCGAGGTTTGGAACACCAAAATGAGCGTATTGGTAATTCATTAAATGATCGCGAGCATTAAATGCGGCTTCTGAAATACCCCATGGCAATTCCCGTTTATGGGCATATTGTATTTGACAACGAATAATCAATCGATTTGTTTGATCTAAGAGAGACCCTAAAGGTTCATGCATTACGAGAGATGGCATAAGATATTCGAACATTGATCCAGACCATGATAGGAGTGCACCTTTCCCACCTATGGGTACGAGAAGTCGACCAAGACGAAACCAATGTTTAAGTTTTATATCTCCTTTTGCGATGGCAAAAAAGCTTGCAAGACGTGCTTCTGAAGCAAGCAGGTCATAACAATTTTCATCGAGTTTGTTTTCTTGAACACGATATCCAATGGATAAGAGATGCCGTTTAGGCTGTTCTAAAAAGTCAAATTTCATATCAAAGGCTATTTGCCGTGCCACTATAGCCAGCCTGTTTAGTTTTTTACGTAATTTTTCAGTATCACAATGAGCAGTCGCATCATTATGATGAGCGTTACAGGTGTCGATAAGGCATTTAGCCCAAGAAAGCGCACGAGCAGATTCTATCGTTTGAATTTTGTGGTCAAGTTCACCGACTAAGTGCACAATATCGTGGGCTGCAAGTGAAAGATCTATGACGTGAGAAGGGATCGTATTTTCTTGTTCTATAAAAGTGAAGACAGAATCATGAAAACGAGTGATGTTTTCTTCGATTTTTTGGCGTAAAGAGCGTAAACTGGGTTGATGATCTGGAATTTCTCTGACAGTTTCTTCAAGAATAGCAAGAACATCCGATAAGCCTTCTCGATCACTTTGAAAAAAAAGAGGCGGTTTTTCAGCCCATTCACTTAACGCAGAAGAAAGTGTTACCAAATGACCGGCAAGATTTCCCGAATCAACGGTTGATACATAAGTAGGCAAAAGAGGCCTAAGTGTATCCGTTTCATACCAATTATAGAGATGACCACGGAACTTTTCCATTTTTGTAAGAGAGCGTAATGTACATTCAATACGGGTGATGGTCTCTTCAAAACCAATCCAGCCAAAATCACGTGCTGCAATAATAGAAAGGAGATAAACGCCAATATTCGTAGGCGATGTACGTTGAGCAACAAGAGGTTCAGGATCTTCTTGAAAATTATCGGGAGGCAAATAGTTGTTTTGTTCGTTGACAAAGGTTGCATAATAAAGCCATGTCCGCCGTGCAATAGAGCGGAGTTTTTTTTCATCTTTTGAAGAAAGATAAAGGCTATCTTGAAAGGTTGAAGGTTGACTCACAATCCAAGCAATAAAGGGTGAAAAAAACCATGCTATCCCAAAAGGTAAAGCAACCAAACTTGCAAAACTATCAGAAAAAAGAGGGAGCGCTATAGTAAGAACACCGATAAGCGATGCTGGTGCCATTGTAAAAACATAGAAACGCAAACTATTGGGCATTGATTTTGTTGCGGCAGAAGTTTTCCATTCAAGAAGATGCTGTTTTGAAATCGTCATACGATAGAGTGTACGAATAATCGCATCGGTCATAAAATACGCCGAATGAGCAAGAAACGTCGTTTTAAGAAATATATCAGCGCTTGTAAGAGCAATTTTGTTCCCAATTAATTGAAAATGTCCACGCAAAGAATGATCTATATTAGATGAGACAAACGTTTTTAATACACATAGAATGGGTGAAATGAAGGAGCTAAACAACAAGAATATTTGCCAGACGATTGCACTCTTTAAAGACAAAAAAGCCCATCCTGCAAATGCTGCGATTAACCACATAAGTGGAGTGAGAGAACGACGTAAATTATCCTGCATTTTCCAACGCGTCACGAAACTTATTTGACGGTGGGAAAAAAGATAAGGCAAAAGCTGCCAATCACCGCGGACCCAACGATGATAACGCATAACATCAATATTGTAAGCGGTTGGATAGTCTTCAATGACTTCTATGCTACTTACCAGAGCAGTACGAGCATAACCTCCCTCTAAGAGATCATGGCTAAGAATAGTATTTTCTTTAATTTTGCCATCAAGCGCTTGTTCAAATGCATCAATATTATAAAGACCTTTACCGATAAAGGTGCCTTCTCCTAAAAGATCTTGATAAGTATCAGAAACAGCAAAAACATAAGGATCAATGCCACGGTTGATAGAAAAAACCCGTTGGAGAATTGATGTTTTTTTTCCTGTTGTAAGAGAAGGAATAATGCGTGGTTGTAAAATGCTATAGCCCTTTACAACCTTTCCACTTTGTGGATCAAAAACGGGATGATTGAGTGGATGGTTAAGCTTTCCAACAAGTTTCGCGACGCTCTCTGGAGTAAGACGTGTATCACAATCCAGCGTCATAACAAAACGGCAATCCATAGGAAGATGTGGATTGGGAGGATAAAAGCTTGTATTTTTATCGCCTCTTAAGAGCCGATTAAGTTCATGAAGTTTTCCTCGCTTTCGTTCCCATCCCATCCAACATTTTTCGCTTGCATTATAAAGGCGTCGGCGATGTAAAAGGAAAAAAAGCGGAAGTTCATCACGATGATAACGACTATTGAGTTTATCAATACTCTTTTGCGCATAGTGCAATAAATCAAGATCATCTTGCGTTTCTCTCAATGGAGCATCCACCCAATCTGTAATGAGCGCAAAATGAATGGCACCTTTAGGATTGGAAAGATAGTGCACTTCAAGATTGCGCACTTGTTCATCAACATTAGCGCGTGATGTCATCAAAGTAGGTACAACAACCATTGTCCGTGCATGTTTTGGAATACCTTCTTTATATTCATAACCAATGAGTTGTTTTGATGGGACAAACCACGAAACAACAGTGTTAAATAAAGCAAAAGAAGCATCAATAGCAGGAAAAAGCGCCAATACAGTAAAGCAAAAAGACATCCATTGTGTCATACCAGATATTTGTAAAAGGGCGTAAATTACCAGCAAAAGAGAAAGCGTCAGAAAAGAGACAGGAATGGCGATGACTCTCAATTTTGAGCAACAGGAAGCGCGTGTCCATTTTATGAGAAAGGGCGGAATATATCCACAAGCCTTTTCAAATATGCCACGACCATCATCAACAAGGTACCACCCCACACAAGAATGATGAGGCATATCTTTAGAAGTGGAATTTGCCATTTCTACAACTTTATGTGCAATTTCCAGCTCACTAAGAGGCGAAAAGCGTGAAATTTTTTCAATGACTTGTCGATAAATATTGCGTGAGTGAGCATCAATTTCAGAAAAATCACTATTTTTACGCAAAATAGAATCGACACAACTCACTGTTTCAAACCATGCTATCCAATCAACATCATCTATAGCTTTAAGAGCACGGATAATATTTCCCATGGTCACACCATCTGCTGCTTGTCGGGTATGTTCATCAGCTGTTGCAATCTCTAAGCTACTGCCTTGGCTTTTCAATTGCTTTTCAAGCCAAGTTAATGCTACGGTTGAATCGACAGATGCACTGCGCAGGCGATAGAATAAATGTGCTGAAAAAGTTGGATCAACAGTAAATGGTTTATACTGCGTAAAAAGAGAGTGTAGATTTGTTTTATTTTCTACAAGAGAAATTTTATCAGCTACTTGACTAGCAAGATGGCGCATATGTCGCGCTTTTTCGATACGTACTGAAAGACGACGGACATTTTCAATGAGCAGCATTTGCATAACTGAAGGAAGAGCCCACAATTCACCAATTGTGAGCGCACAAATTTCTTGAAATCCGTTGGTCATAGCAGTGAGTGTTTCTTGTGAAAAGCTGCTATCGGTATGCGCAATATAAAGCCAAGTTAAAGCAAAAATTCGTGGTATTCCCGCTTTGTGTGTAGAAAGAGGAAGTTGCTTTATGAAGGACTTGGGTAGATTACGACGTAGCTTTTGTATGGTTTTATCAATGGTGTAATGATTATCAATGAGCCATTGAGCAGAAGGTGCGATGGTTTCATCATTTCGGGCAGCAAAATCACTGGTATGAAAGGCATGAAGAATAAGTTTAGCATTTTCATTCAATCTCTTGCGAAAATCTTCTACTCCTTCATATTCAGGGAGTAAAATTTCTTTACCAGAAGCTATATCATGCCCTAAGTTATAAAGATCTTCCTGTACCTTATAAATTGCACGAAGAGGAAAATCCGTATTAATAAAATGGTCTTTTTTCTCTTTTTGAGAAAAAAAGCACTTTATGAAAGGTCTTATGCACGTCATAATGTCCCATTGTTATTCAATTACATCGTTTTTTATTTAAATTTTAAGCATTTTATCTGAATAGTGAACCGTTGTTAGACAAAAAACAAACTTTTTGTTTTTATTTGCAAGCATTTATAATTTTTGTTTCAATAATTTAAAAATAAGCAGACAATTTCTTTAGAAAATAAAAAGGTCACTCCTAAAATGAGTGACCTTAATAATAACACTAACTTTAATGATTGATGATTAATCTTGTTCTTGTTTTTTCAAAGCTGCACCAAGAATATCACCAAGAGAAGCACCTGAATCTGTAGAACCATATTGTGCAACAGCTTCTTTTTCCTCTGCAATTTCTAAAGCTTTAATCGATACTGAAATTTTACGTGTTTTTTTATCAAATGCTGTGATGCGAGCATCAACCTTTTGCCCAATTGCGAAACGCTCAGGACGTTGCTCATCACGATCACGCGCGAGATCAGCACGCCGAATGGTTGTCTCAAGGTTGTGATCAATCAATTTCACACCAATGTCATTGTCGTTAACAGCAATCACTTCGCATGTTACAACAGCACCTTTTCGCAATTCGCCAGAAGCAGCTGCTTCTCCAACTTTATCGCTGGAAAGCTGCTTAATTCCAAGAGAAATGCGCTCTTTTTCAATGTCAACATCAAGGACCACAGCCTTAACGATATCGCCTTTATTATAAGTATCAATAACTTGTTCACCAGGACGGTTCCAATCAAGATCAGACAAATGAACCATACCGTCAACATCGCCTTCAAGCCCAATAAACAGACCAAATTCTGTTTTATTTTTAACCTCTCCTTCAATTTGCGAATTGACAGGAAATTTATTGGCAAAAGCTTCCCATGGATTTTCAAATGTTTGCTTTAAGCCAAGAGAAATACGCCGTTTAGAAGGATCAATCTCAAGAACAACCACTTCTACTTCTTGTGATGTAGACAGAATTTTTCCAGGATGAACATTTTTCTTTGTCCAGCTCATTTCAGAAACATGGATCAGCCCTTCGATTCCTGGTTCAATTTCAACAAAACCACCGTAATCAGTAATGTTGGTAACAGCACCCGTAATTTTTTTACCAATCGGATACCGGACACTGATGCTTTCCCAAGGATCACTTTCAAGCTGTTTCATTCCAAGAGAAATACGGTGCGTGTCTTGATTAATGCGAATAATCTGAACTTTAATCGTTTGGCCAATTGTGAGCACCTCAGATGGGTGATTAACACGCCGCCATGCCATATCTGTAACGTGCAAGAGACCATCAATCCCACCAAGATCAACAAAGGCACCATAATCTGTAATATTTTTCACCACACCTTCAACGATTTGGTTTTCTTCAAGATTTTGTACGATTTCTGAACGTTGCTCAGCGCGACTTTCTTCTAAGACAGTGCGACGTGAAACCACAATATTGCCACGACGACGATCCATCTTCAAAATTTCAAAGGACTGTGAATTATGCATGAGGGGTGAAACATCACGAATGGGACGAATATCAACTTGGCTGCGAGGCAAGAAAGCAACGGCACCATCAAGATCGACTGTAAAACCACCTTTTACTTGGCTAAAGATCACTCCATCAACGCGTGCACCAGCATTGAATTTTTCCTCCAAACGGACCCAACTTTCTTCGCGCCGTGCTTTTTCACGCGATAAAACAGCTTCACCCATCGCATTTTCAATGCGTTCAATGTAAACCTCAACTTCATCGCCAACTTGCAAAGAACCATCTTTTGCTTTAGCTCCAAATTCTTTGAGAGGAATACGTCCTTCGACTTTAAGACCAGCATCAATAATGGCCATGTCTTTTTCGATTGCAATAACACGACCTTTAACAACAGATCCTTCATTAAGATCATTAGTTTGAAAAGATTCTGTTAAAAGGGCTTCAAAATCCGCTGTTGTGGGATTGTATTGTGACATAAGAACTCCTAATATATACCTTGTATTATAAGGTATGAGCGCTGGGTTAGTGTTAACATAAGCAACTTCTTAGCCTTTTTCCTTGAATAAAGGAAAAAAAGTTAGCGCTAGGCTGGAAGTTACCTTAACGAATTTATCCAATTATATGCATTTTTATGATTGGATCAATAAAACTGCATGCAACTTCAAATGTTGCTTCTATACTCAATTCTGACGTATCAAGCAAGTGGGCGTTTTTTGCTGGTTTTAATGGACTTTGTTTGCGCGTTATATCGCGACTGTCGCGCTGTTCAAGTTGAGCTAGGATTTCATGATAATTTGCTTGAACACCTTTTTTTAAAATCTCTTGGTAGCGACGTTTGGCGCGTGTTTGGACATTGGCTAGAATATAAAACTTGATATCGGCATCAGGACAAACAATAGTTCCGATATCACGCCCATCAAGCACACAGCCGGGCAAAACTTTAGCAAAGTTGCGTTGTTTTTCGACAAGAATTTTGCGTACAGCAGGATTAATTGCTATTTTTGAAGCCGCTTCACCAAGTTCATGAGAAGAAAGAAGAGAAGGATTTAAGGTATTAAAATCAAGTTCTTTAGCATAAATAATAGCATTTTTTTCATCATTAAGAGCTAAATTTTGTTGTAAAAGCGTATGAGCAACACTACGATAAGTAAGACCAGTATCGAGATGGCGAAGGCGATAATGTGCAGCAATTTTGCGTGCTAAGGTTCCTTTGCCTGAGGCTGCAGGTCCATCAATGGCGATAACAAAAGGCTTCAAGCGATTTTTCCCCCAAGTTGTTTTATAAAAGGAATAAATTCTGGAAAGCTCGTAGCGATCATTCGTTTATCATCAATAGTAACAGGTTTTTCTGATACAAGCCCAAAAATGAGAAAACACATAGCAATTCGATGATCAAGATGTGTGGAGACATGTCCACCACCCAAACCTTTGGCAGAACCTTTTCCATAAACAATAAGAAAATCTTGACCTTCTTCACAGTCTACGCAATTAATTTCGAGTCCTTGAGCAACAGCAGACAGTCGATCTGATTCTTTTACACGCAACTCTTCAATTCCTAGCATTACTGTTTTGCCTTCTGCAAAGGCTGCTGCTACTGCCAAAGCAGGATATTCATCTATCATCGATGGAGCACGTTCTTTGGGCACCGTAACGCCTCTAAGGACCGATGATTTTATCCGTAGATCAGCAACATCCTCTCCACCTGTTTGACGTCGGTTCAAAAATTCAATTTGAGCACCCATTTCCCACAATGTTTCGATAAGTCCTATTCGAGAGTTATTTATCAAAACATTTTCAATGGTGATATCAGAGTCTTCTACAAGAAGGGCTGCGATAATTGGAAAAGCAGCAGAAGAAGGATCCCCCGGAATATGAATCGTTTGCCCAGTAAGATGGGGTTGACCATTAAGGTGAATCAAACGCGCACCTTCGTTATCTTTTTCTATTTCAAGTTGCGCACCGAATGCTTTTAACATTTTTTCCGTATGATCTCGTGTCAGAACTGGTTCAATAACAGTTGTAATGCCGGCGGTATTGAGTCCAGCAAGCAGGATTGCTGATTTAATTTGGGAGGAAGCTATTGGAACACGGTAACGAATCGGATTAGCCATTTTCGGACCATAAAGCGTTAAAGGAAGATGATCGTCGCGCGTTGCCTCAATTTCAACCCCCATGAGACGCAGTGGATCAAGGATACGTCCCATTGGACGTTTAGAGAGAGAAGCATCACCAATAAAGGTTGTTTTCATATGATACGGACCAACCATTCCCATAACCAAACGAGCACCTGTTCCAGCGTTTCCAAAGTCTAAAGGTTTTTGTGCAGCTAAAAGGCAACCATTCCCTGTTCCTCGTATGATCCAGAAGTCATCTTTTTTAATAATACAGGCACCCATAGCTTGCATAGCAGCAGCTGTATTGAGTACATCAGCGCTTTCAAGTAATCCATGAATATATGTCTCACCACTTGCTAATCCTCCCAATATAAGAGAGCGGTGAGAGATTGATTTATCTCCTGGTATTTGAATTTTTCCAGAGAGACTACTCGATTTATAGGTGGTTATAGGGATTGCTTTTTGCATGGAAATTCTATTTAATTCTATCTAACTTTTATGAAATTGTGCATCCTTTAGCACATGCTTTAAAAGACGTCATGAAAAAATCACTGTGGAACAGTGTATTTATCTTTGACAAAGGTATTATTTTTCGATTAAGCACCATAAAATTTATCTTTTAATGGAATAATAGTTAATCAAAGAGGCACGGTTTATGGCAAAACAAGAACTTGGAACTAAACGTGTTGATCCAGAAACAGGAAAAAAATTTTACGATCTAAATCGCGATCCTATTGTGTCGCCCTATACAGGAATTTCTTATCCGCGTTCTTACTTTGAAGTTGCAGCAGCTGAAGCAAACAATGAGGAAGAAGTTGATACTGAAGAGCTTGATACAGCACTTGAAAAATCTGCTTTTATGCTTCTTGAAGAGGATGATGAGGATTCTAAAGATGACGATCTTCCTGATTTAGAAGATAGTGATGTAGATCTTGGTGATGATGATGATACATTTTTATCTCATGATGGTGACGATGAAGATGATGACGTTACTAATATTCTCGGAGGCGGTGTTTCTAATGATGACGATGCTTAAGAGAAATAAAAAAGGACATCTTTTCCATTGAATGTAAATTCTTCTTGATCTTCAACTTTGATCGTTCTAGAAAAGCTGGAATTGTATACTGTCCTTTTGGAAAAATTTGTTTTTATAGGGGCTATAGCTCAGCTGGGAGAGCGCTTGCATGGCATGCAAGAGGTCAGCGGTTCGATCCCGCTTAGCTCCACCAAAAGGACAAACTGTTCTATCAAGGGAATCAATTATAATAAAGGATGTGTACATCAATTTAAAAGGTTTATGTGCTATTTAATCATAATTCCAATAGCGCCTGTTCCTTGCATTTAATGATATTATAATACATTTTTAATCATTTGTTGGATTATAAAATTTTACTGTCGTAACCGTGAAAGTAGATAATTCTTTTATGTTTTGCACAGAAATAGAAAATGTGCTGTTTAACCTACGCCTTGTCTTCAAGGACAAAATTTGAATTTCCTTTACCACAATATTTCCACAAAATCATAATATGTTGGCTACCGATATCTTTTTAAAAGGTATGAAGTACTTAAACAAAGAGTAGAGAATAAAATATTAAAATATACTTCTCAATTATTGCGAATCAGAACTTTTTTCGAGTATTTTTAGCCTGATCAGATGTCCTGCCAAAAAAATTACTCACTTTGATTAGCATCTACCTGCTCAATACTAAGGTATATTAACGCTTAAATAATATATTGAATCAATTATTTTTTTCCTTGCGCATCACAAAAAAGGTTGAGGTGTGAGAGCAAAGTAGCGCCATCATTATTGTGCTAATTCCCAATGTTGGCGATAATTCTTACATTTTAGAATGTTCATAAAAAACATTTTTAGTCTTTTCTTTCACAGTTTTTATCCACATGCCAATTGCGCTTGTTATGTGCAAGCCAATGGATTTATTGATTCAACCTCAAGAGATCTGAAACGATAAAACCCTACGTCATTCGAAATTCTTACTTTAATATGAATAACGATATATTATCTTTATAAATCAATATGCTTAAACAATTAAGAAAAAGAATAAAAATGCTTCTCATAAATATTCTCAAATGCAAAAGCTATCACAACATTGGAGACTGACTTGTTACTTCATAGGCGCTACAAATCTTTCTCTGAATACTCCCTACCCTGAATATTCATTGTGTGTAAAGTTGCATATACCTTATCATCCTATAAACGATAGTGTTTTTACAATACAATAAGATAACGTCTTTCAATTAAAATGGACTGGATGGACGAGTATGTTTTATTTCATACAATACTAAATATACTTAGTTCTTTTGAGGACTGTAGCGCCCTCTTTATACAAAACAACGTTTTTTCGTTTAATGCATTTCTCGTTTTTTTATATTGAATATTTCACCCTTTTTATGATGCCCGAATTGCATTTGTTTTAATTGCTATTTTATACGCTTAACAAAGAAAATATTCATATAATAATCAGCCAGTAATACGCATAATGAAAATAAAAAATGATATTATATTTTAAAATTTTTCTTCAATAACCTCTAGTACTTAGCCCAATGCGAAATGCCAGCGCTAAATAGAAGATAGTTTCCATTGTAAATTTTTTAAACAAAGGAGGTAAAAATGTCGAGAGTATCTTCAAATATATTGTGTATTGCAAAAGCTTTCTGTTGCTTGAGTTTATTCTAAAAAATAACAATTTATTTCATTGAATGATCAGAAAAACGAGACAGCCTTGTCGTATCATAAAAAATTTTTCCCTCAAATGATTTTACCACATCAATTCCCTGATTGAGATTTTCAAAAATCTTCCCTAATGCCATCCACATCTTTTTAATTGCTGTTCATAGAGCCTCGATATCCTTGCCATGCGCTGTGCTGCCTGTGAGAGTGCCGTAGTGGCATGCCCGCCACTACGCGCATAAGCACCATGTCCCATATGATAATTTAAGTAAAGGCTATATGCATCATCAAATCTCACCCCATTGCGTTGAACACTTTGGCGATGATACCAAGCAACAAAATCAGCAGCATCTGCGAAATTCGTACGCCATGCAAAAGACTTTCCTGTCGAGCGAAGATACATTGCCCATGTACTGTCAAGCGCTTGAGCATAACCATAAGCTGTCGACCGACGCTTCCATGGGATAAAACCAAGTAGTTTTTTGCGTGGAGGACGTGCATTGTGACGAAAGCTCGATTCCATCTTAATGGTTGCAAGAATGATAGGCATAGGAATTCCATAGCGCATTTCCGCTCTTTGAGACACTTTACCCCAATTGTCAAAAAAACCATTTTTTTGTGCCAAAATAGCACAAGCATTATTTGTGTGGATGGGAGTGGTTGTTGCACATCCCTCTAGCAAAAACACCAGTGCCCCTAAAAACAAAAGGTGTCGCATATTCCTATTCCTCTCGTTTAAGAAATAAAACAAGATAGAGATACTAAAAAATGATTACCAATCAATAAAGAACATGATCTAACTTGTGATATTTAAGAAGCTTGCTTTGCTTTATTCCTCATCAGCAAAACGCAATGTTTGCGACTGAGCTAATGTTGTCATTTTTGTTGGTTCAGAGTAATTTTCTTTTAATTCAACAGTTTCAATGCGATTTGCCCGTTTCATAATTTTGGAGGACGATATCAAAATTCCCTCTATATCTTCACCTGCTTTGTGAAAGTGCTTCTGTAATGCGCGAACACGCATATCCATTCGTCCAAAATCTTCCATCAATTTTGCTACTTCTGATTGAATTAAATGCGCTTGTTCACGCATCCGCGCATCTTTCATAATGGTTTGTACCACTTGGACAGAGAGCATCAACAAAGATGGTGAAACAATAATCACATGAGCTCTATTGGATTTTTGTACCAATGCCTCAAAGTCCTCATAAATTGTTGCAAAAATCGATTCAGATGGCACGAAAAGGAAAGCAGTGTCATGAGTTTCTCCAGGAATCAAATATTTTTGTGCAATATCACGAATATGGACTTCCATATTGGTACGAAATTGGCGTTCTGCCTCTTGACGCTCTTGCGCTGATTCTGCCTTACGCATAGCATTCCAAGCCTCCAGAGGGAATTTAGCATCAACAACAAGAGAAGGGGCTTTATTGGGCATATGAATGAGACAATCTGGGCGCTTTCCATTAGAAAGAACGGCCTGAAAAGCATAAGCGTTTGTTGGTAAGGCATCGGCAATAATAGCTTCCATCCGCCCCTGACCGAAAGTACCACGTGTCTGCTTATTGCTTAAAATAGACTGTAACTGAACAACTTGTCCCGTAAGCGATTGAATATTATTTTGTGCCGCATCAATCACTGCTAAACGCTCTTGCAAACGATTCAAATTTTCATAAGTGGATTTAGTCTGTACCTGAAGTGTTTGGCCTAAGCTTGTTGTCATCCCATTGAGTTGCTCACTGAGTGATTTATTCAATTCAGCCTGCCGTTGACCAAAAATTTCCGCCATCGTTTGCATTCGCCCTTGCATTTCAGCTTGTGTTTTCAGCAAGGTAGCCATCTGCATTTGTGCCTCACGTGCGCGTTCAGCAATTTCATTTTCCAAAAATGCTTTTTTTCGATGAGAATGTATCAACATAAAAAATGCCAAACAGACAAGTATAAATAAAAGCAAAAGCACTAGTTTAGAAAAAAAATCACCAGCGAGTATGGAAAAAAACGAATCAAACATAAATTGTAATATAACGCTCTTATTGTAAAAAAACGCAAGAATCCGTTATTCAATATTGACCAATAACAAACCATTGATTAATCTCTACTTATGCCTATGCCAATGAGATCTTTAATTACTTTACCTGATCCGATTTTACGGGAAGTGTCCAAACCTGTTGAGCAGGTCGATTCATCTCTCCAAAAACTTGCAGATGACATGTTGGAAACCATGTATAATGCTAAGGGCGTTGGTCTTGCTGCTATTCAAATTGGTATACCGCTACGTATGTTGGTTATAGATGTCTCTGGAAATTCTGAAGATGAGCAGAAAAAACCACTTGTTATTATCAACCCTGAAATTTTATGGCTTTCAGATGAGCGTAATATTTACAAAGAAGGTTGTCTTTCTATTCCTGATTATTTTGCAGAGGTTGAACGTCCTAAACGCCTTCGTGTTCGCTATCAGAACCGTGAAGGAAAACAAACAGAAATTGAAGCAGACGATCTCTTAGCAACTTGCTTGCAGCATGAAATTGATCATTTAGATGGGCGCCTTTTTATTGATTACATTTCAAAGATCAAACGCGATATGGTGATACGAAAATTTAAAAAACGCGCAAAAGAAAAAAACATGCAGGAAGCAGTTTTGTAATGGCTTTACGATTAAGTTTTATGGGAACACCAGATTTTTCTGTTCCTATTTTACATGCTTTACTGGATGCAGGTCATGATGTTGTTGCTGTTTATAGTCAACCCCCTCGCCCAGCAGGACGTCGAGGGCTTAAATTAATCCCCTCCGCTGTTCACACCGTAGCAAAAGAGAAATCTATACCCATCTTTACACCTCAAACACTTAAAACAATCGAACAACAGGAGCAATTTGCAGCACTTTCTGTTGATGCTGCTATTGTGGTGGCTTATGGACTCCTTTTACCCAAAGCTATTCTCGAAACGCCGCGTTTTGGTTGTTTTAATGCCCACGCTTCACTCTTACCACGTTGGCGTGGTGCTGCGCCTATTCAACGAGCAATTATGGCTGGTGATAAAGAAACAGGTATCATGATCATGAAAATGGATGAAGGACTTGATACGGGGCCTATCGCTCTTTCTCGCTCCATCCCCATTACGGATAACACCACCACTGCTGAGCTTTCAAACAGACTTTCACATATTGGCGCAGAACTTATGGTAGAGACTTTATCCACTCTTGAAAAAGGACGACTTAAACTGACCCCACAATCAGAAGAAGGCATCACCTATGCCGCCAAAATTAGAAAAGAAGAGACCCGCATTGATTGGACAAAACCAGCAGAGTTTATTCATAGGCATATTCGCGCGCTCTCTCCCTCTCCTAGTTGCTGGTGCAATATGAATATCGGTGGACGAGAAGAACGTGTAAAAATTTTTGATAGTCGCTTAACAACAGGTCCTTCTCTTGAAATTGGACGGATAGAACCAGATTCTTTGATTATCCATTGTGGGCAAGGACGGATAGAAATAACCTCTCTCCAAAGATCTGGCGGTAAAATTCTTGATAGCGCAACCTTTTTGCGAGGTGCTCATATTTCTGCTGTTTTTTAAGATGCCACGTTTTAAACTCACTCTTGAATATGATGGTTCAAATTATGCTGGTTGGCAGCGTCAAGCAAAACTTCACACGATACAAGGAGCTCTTGAACAAGCGTGTTTTTGCTTTAGTGGACAACAATTGACCATAACAACAGCAGGACGAACGGATGCGGGCGTACACGCTACCGGACAAGTTGCGCATGTTGATTTTGAAAAAAACTGGCTCTCCCATACTGTACGAGATGCGCTCAATGCTCTTTTACGTAAACAGGGAGAGGCGATTTCAATCTTAAATGTAGAAAATGTCCCTGATGACTTTGATGCACGATTTTCCGCAACCAAACGCCATTATCTTTTCAAAATCCTCAATCGTCGCTCTCCACCAGCTTTAAATGCCAAACGCGTGTGGTGGTTGCCAAAGCCTCTTAATGCTGACGCCATGCATGAAGCTGCGCAAAAGCTTGTAGGACAACATGATTTTACAACTTTCCGTTCAGCACATTGCCAAGCCAAAAGCCCTATTCGCACCCTTGAACGCCTCGATATTCAAAGAGAAGGTGAAGAAATTTTTCTTTATGCACAAGCTCGTTCTTTTCTTCATCATCAAATCCGTTCATTCGCAGGAAGCCTCATGGAAGTGGGTATTGGACGTTGGTCAGCTCAAGATCTCGAAGCAGCTCTTCATGCTAAAGATCGTAAACGTTGTGGTGTTGTTGCCCCCCCCTCAGGACTTTATTTAACCAAAGTAGAGTATTAATGATCCTTCAAGAGTGAGCGTCTCAAAAGTCGTTAAGGCAGTTTATAAAAAGAACGAATTTCTTCAAAAGCTTCTGCTGCTGTATTAACAAATTTCACAAAATTAACATCAGTAGGAGAGATTGTACCTTGTGCAGACAGATACTCAAAATTGATAGTATTGCTCCAAAATTCTTTGCCAAACAATAAAATTGGTACCTGTTTCATACGCCCTGTCTGTACTAAAGTTAACGTCTCAAACAGTTCATCCAGAGTCCCAAATCCGCCAGGGAAAATGGCTAGGGCTTTCGCTCGTACTAAAAAATGCATTTTGCGCATCCCCAAATAATGAAAATTGAAACACAAATGCGGCGACACATACGAATTAGGCTCTTGCTCATGTGGTAAAATAATATTCAAGCCAATCGTTGGGGCACCAACATCACAAGCACCACGATTTCCCGCCTCCATGATTCCTGGTCCGCCCCCCGTAACAACCACAAATTCACGATATTCTGTCGTAGCAGAATAAAGTGAGCACAAACGCGCAAACTCTCTTGCTTCATCGTAATAATGTGACATAGCATGCAAATTTTTCTTTTGTATTTCATTTTTTGCAGCCCACGCTGCTTGCCCAGGTTCAGGAATACGCGCACCACCAAACAAAACAACTGTTGATTGAATATCATATTCTTTAAGGGTTATTTCCGGCTTTAAAAATTCAAGACTAATACGTTGTGAGCGCAGCTCTGGACGCATCATAAAATCTTGATCGATATAGGCTAAACGATAAGTAGACGAACGCATTTGTGCTGAATTAGAAACTTTATGTATTTGTTGTAGAGCATCCTTCGCATGGAGAAGTGGTGCCCAGTTTTCTTGCTCTGCTTTTCTTTTTTCTTTACAGCTTTTTTTCATACACCTGTCCTACTTCCTCATCGTTTTATTGACTGAACACATTTCTTCGCGTAGTTCATAGAGAATAAATCTTGAAGCTTTCAACTTGTTTAACGGAACTCTCGTCATGACCCATATCACACAACTTGAAATTATTATCGAACAAGCTTTTGATGATCGCGATTCTATCGATACTACCACAAAAGGCGAAATACGTGAGAGTGTTGAACATGCATTGAACCTTCTTGATAAAGGTGAAATTCGTGTTGCAGAACGACACAAAAATGGACAATGGCATGTTCATCAATGGTTGAAAAAAGCGGTTTTACTCTCTTTTCGGCTCAATCCTATGCAAATTATTACTGGTGGAATCAATGGGACACATTGGTGGGATAAAGTTCCTTCAAAATTCTCTGGTTGGCAAGAGGCAGATTTTAAAAGTGCTGATTTCCGTTCCGTTCCTGGAGCCATTGTACGTCATTCTGCTTACATTGCACCCAACGTTATATTGATGCCTTCCTTTGTCAATCTTGGTGCTTTTATCGATGAGGGCACAATGGTTGATACATGGACCACCGTTGGTTCTTGTGCACAAATTGGTAAACATGTCCATCTTTCTGGCGGTGTTGGTATTGGAGGTGTTTTGGAACCACTGCAAGCAAATCCAACAATCATTGAAGATCATTGCTTTATCGGTGCTCGCTCTGAAATTGTTGAAGGCTGTATTATCCGTGAAGGTGCTGTTTTGGGAATGGGAGTCTTTATTGGAAAATCAACAAAGATTATTGATCGTACAACAGGTGAAATTTTTATTGGTGAAGTACCAGCCTATTCAGTGGTTGTACCAGGTTCTCTCCCTGGAAAACCTTTACCAAATGGTGAAGCAGGACCTAGCCTTTATTGTGCTGTTATTGTAAAACGTGTTGATCAAAAAACACGAGAAAAAACATCCATTAATGATCTTTTACGTTCTTAGACACAAGATTAATGCATAATAATATTTCATCGTTTTTTAACTTGAATAATAACCTCGAATACAAGGATTCTCTCATTTCAAATCCTTTCATAGTGAATCAATCACTATCATTTCCTGCTCGTCTCATAAACACTGTTGGTGTATGGATAAGAAGCACTTTAAGAAAAGAATAAAAATGTCTTTAATGAATTTTCTCAAGCACCATGTGTCTTTATGACAATAAATATGGTTATGAGTTTTATGTCATTCACGGAAGCTTTACCGTTATACTTTCTACGCACGCTATCGTGAAATGAGGTCGAGTGTATTGAGAGATATTTATTAAAATACGTGCACAAATATGCAACACAAACGCATTTTGTTTAAAGCATTCTGTTTTACATGAGAAAGTGACACCTTTACGCAATACACAAAAACATGAAGCACGGCGCAATTCTATTTAAAGTGTCCTTTAAACACCTGAACCAATCGACAAAAGCAAAAGCGCAATCAATGAGAGAAAATACTCCTTTTTTCATTATTTGTTCATTTTGAGCGCTTGAATAAATGCTGATTGTGGAATTTCTACTTTTCCAAATTGGCGCATCCGCTTTTTGCCTTCTTTTTGCTTTTCCAAAAGTTTGCGCTTACGCGTAACATCACCTCCGTAACATTTCGCTGTTACATCTTTACGCAAAGCACGAATCGTTTCGCGCGCTATAACTTTACCACCAATAGCCGCTTGAACTGGAATCTGAAACATATGCTGGGGAATAAGATCTTTCAGTTTTTCACACATGGAACGCCCGCGCTTTTCTGCAATCGTGCGGTGAACAAGCATCGATAATGCATCAATAGGCTCTCCATTCACCAAAATAGACATTTTAACTAAATCACCTTCTGCATAATCTGTCATTTGATAATCAAAAGAAGCATAACCCTTTGAGATTGATTTTAGCCGGTCATAAAAATCAAAAACAACTTCATTCAGTGGTAAATCATACGTTACCATAGCACGGATTCCAACATAGGACAAACCAACCTGTACCCCGCGCCGCTCTTGGCATAGTTCTAAAATTGACCCAAGATAATTATCAGGAGTCATGATTGTCGCCCGAATCCACGGTTCTTCTATGGAAGAAATTTTAACCACATCAGGCATATCCGCTGGATTGTGCAACTCTTTAACAGAACCATCATTCATATTCATGCGATAAACAACCGAAGGTGCTGTCGCGATTAAATCCAAATTAAACTCACGCTCTAATCGCTCTTGAATAATTTCAAGATGCAGAAGTCCCAAAAATCCACAGCGAAAACCAAACCCCAAAGCCGCAGATGTTTCCATTTCAAAAGAAAAACTCGCATCATTTAAGCGTAATTTGCCCATGGCTGCACGCAAATCATCAAAATCGGCAGCATCAATTGGAAAAAGTCCACAAAAGACAACCGGTTGCGCAGGCTTAAAACCAGGTAAAGCATTTTCACAAGGACGGCGCTCTTCAGTAATCGTATCCCCAACCCGTGTATCTGCTACCTCTTTGATAGAAGCAGTGATAAAACCAATCTCGCCCGGTCCTAATTCATCAACCTGTACCATTTTAGGTGTAAAAACCCCAACGCGCTCAACTGGATATTTTGCTCCTGTACCCATCATACGAATGGTTTGGCCTTTTTTTAAAATACCATCTATCACCCGTACCAAAACAATAACACCAAGATATGCATCATACCAGCTATCAACCAACATTGCTTTCAAGGGATTTGCAACATCGCCTATATGTGGAGGTGGTAATTGTGCAACAATTGCCTCCAAAACATCAGGAACACCCAAACCTGTTTTTGCTGATATTTCTACTGCTTGAGATGTATCAATGCCTATTACATCTTCAATTTGTTCTTTAACACGCTCAGGTTCTGCTGCTGGAAGATCAACTTTATTGAGAACAACAACCAACTCATGGGAATTATCAATGGCTTGATAAACATTTGCTAACGTCTGCGCCTCTACGCCTTGGCTTGCATCCACCACCAACAGAGAACCTTCACAAGCTGCCAATGAACGCGAAACCTCATAAGCAAAATCCACATGACCAGGTGTATCCATAAGATTTAAAATATAGGTTTCACCATTCTTTGCCTTATAGTGTAAACGTACCGTTTGTGCTTTAATAGTAATTCCACGTTCACGCTCAATATCCATGGAATCGAGTACTTGTTCTTTCATCTCACGTGTATCAAGCCCACCTGTTATTTGAATCAAACGATCAGCTAAAGTTGATTTGCCGTGATCAATATGCGCCACGATGGAAAAATTACGAATATAATTACGATCTATTGTCATATAAGGCGATTTAGCAAAGAATAATACAAAACGCAAAGACCAATTATGTTCCGGCTTCTATCAAAATAATATAAACCTAAAAAGCTTCTCAAAACACAACTTTTTATAGCCTAAAAAATGAGGCTTTTGTTTGCTAAATTAAATCCAAGGGTGCTAAAATGATCCTTTCACATCTTATTTGATAACTCATATCTGTAGTAAGCCGGCACCATCACACACTTTGCCAGCCTCCAATATTACGACGATCCTTTACACTTGAAAAAGTTTATAAGAGATATGCTTTTCTTGTACAGTCTTTACCCACATGCCCCCACCCACTTGTGATGTGTAAGCAAGTGATTTGGATTGATTTAACATGAAAATGATTTGACGTGAGAAAATTTTACGGTATTCAGGGTTCTAATTCAATGTGAATAGTGCTATATTATAATTATAAATCAATGTATTATCATATTTATATGATGGGCGTGTATATCACTTAGGCTTGCAATAAATTCGCAAGAAATGCTTTTTTATTTGTACGCAATAATCTTCTTTTTTAGTAATCTTATATAAAATAATATGAATATCGCGGGAGTTTCTTCTCAATTTTTAAAACTTTAGAAATATGCTCTATTGAGTGATGTTTTTATATACTTTTTATATAACTCCTTCCTTCCTCCATTAAGCATAAAGCACACCAATCCTCTTCGATTCATTGGATAACACATTGATTTATAATGATCGTTTATTGTTTTGCGATTTAAATTAAAACTCTGAATATCGCGAGCCTCTCTCATTTTAAATGCCAAAGGCTATCATAATATTGAGAACTGATAAAGAAAATGCTAGTGCCCTTTATTTTAAGTAAAATGATGATGCTCTGTGGTTTTTCTATACTTCATGCGGACTGTTAATGAATATGATGTATATTGAGAAAATTATCTTTTAAAAAACGCTTTAATGTACAACGTTATGGGGGTACTTTGGGCGTTCTATTTTGCATGAGAAGCGTAACTCTATTAAAGGACAAAAGAAATAACGTACGACAGTGCGTAATTCTCATTATTCAAAAACATTACCGTAGATGTTTTTGAAAGTTGTTAAAGCCAAATTTAAACATGATCGTAAAGATGAGCGTTAATTTTTACCTTTATATCACCTCATGCTTTGGCTCAATAAAGGTTGTCTTCCCGTTTCAGAAGTTAGGCAAACAGATAGAAGCATACTATTTCTCCAATTTGGCATGCAAAAGCTGGAATAACTTATAGAACTTCTTAATCATCTTAATATTAAAAAAGCTTCAAAAATGAAAACTCTACAAGCAAAAATCTCATGCAATAAAATCATAATAAAAAAATGTATAGCTAATCAATTTTTTTAATTGCTTTATTTTTTTTACGCCATTGTGAAGGTTGTAATTCAGCCACAATTATCCCAATCAGAATAAGCAAACCGCCCAATAAAGCTAAGGGAGATAAATGTTCGCCAGCCAAACGCCCAACAATACCAGCCCATACCGGTTCACCTGCGTAAATGAGTGTCGCACGCGTAGGGGAAATAGACTTTTGTGCCCAATTCATAGCTAATTGAATGATGGCACTCATTAATGCCAATCCTATACCAATATTAAACCACACCCACGAAAATTCAGGGATGCTTTCACCCATCAAAGGCATACAAGCAAATGAAAAAAAACCACTAAAAAATAACTGAATAATGGTTACACGCCGACTATCAACCTTGTTCGCAAAAATTCCGATGAGTATGACTTCTCCAGCAATCGCTAAAGCGCCTAACAAAGTTAAAATTTCGCCTTTTGAAAAATCAAAATTTCCCGGCTTTTGCCCTGAAATAAATACAAGCCCAATAAAAGCGAAAATAATACCAATCCAACAAGCTAAACGGGGAGGTTTTTTAAAAACAATCCATTGCAAGATTGGAACCATCGGTACATAAAGCGCTGTGATAAAAGCTGACTGACTACTAATAATTGTTTGAAGTCCAGCTGCTTGAAAAGCATAACCAAAAAACATGGCTAAACCTATCGCCATCCCAGCGAAAACTTCATAAACAGTTATACCTTTTATAGAGCGCCAAAAAATTACCCCACATATAAGAGATGCAACAATAAAACGAAATCCAACAAAAAACAGAGGACCACTATAGCGTACCGCAATGTGAATGACTAAAAATGTAACGCCCCACAATATTGTCGCAGTAAATATTGCCAATTCTGGCTTACTTAATAAAGGATATTTAAACTGTTTTAGATTCACCATGAAAAACTTTCTCTTCCAATTTTCCCCACAATTTATGAAACAATAAGCGTTCCAACTCCCTGTTCGGTAAACAGCTCTAGTAAAACAGAATGAGGAGTTTTACCATTTAAAATGACAACACCTTCCACGCCATTTTGAAGGGCTTTTATACAAGTCTCTACTTTTGGAATCATGCCTCCTGAAATTGTCCCATTTTTAATAAATTTCTCAGCTTCAGAAACTGTCAATTCTTTTAAAAGTTTACCCTGGTTATCCAAAACACCAGGAACATCAGTGAGAAATAAAAGGCGTTTAGCCTCTAATGCACCAGCAATAGCTCCAGCAAAAATATCAGCATTAATATTATAAGTTTTACCATCGCGTCCTGGAGCCACAGGAGCAAGAACCGGTATCATTTCAGAACATGCTAAAAGATCTAGCAATGTGCGGTCAACTTCAACAGGCTCACCAACAAACCCCAAATCTAAAACACGCTCAATATGCGAATCAGGATCAATGACAGTTTTATAAGCCTTTTCGGCAAAAACCATATTGCCATCCTTGCCGCATAATCCTATTGCCCATTCTCCCTCAGCATTGATGAGAGCAACAATTTCTTTATTTATGGAACCCGCTAAAACCATTTCAACCACTTCAACGATCCGCTCATCGGTTACCCGTAATCCGTTTTCAAATCGCGATTCAATCCCCATTTTCATTAAAATTTCAGCAATTTGAGGCCCACCACCATGAACAACAACAGGATTAATCCCCGATTGCTTTAATAGAGCAATATCACGCGCAAATGCTCGCCCCAAAGCAGGATCACCCATAGCATGGCCGCCATATTTTACCACGACCGTTTCATTTTCATATTTTTGCATATAGGGTAAAGCAGACGATAAAAATGCTGCTTGTTTTTCCAAAACATCTACATCACCGTTTTTAGCATCATCCATCAATAGAGCCTCCTCATCACTTTTTACCATCTCTTAATGAAATTTAGGAAAAGTGAAAACAATAAAACCAAACTTTACTCTATCCACCCCCCTGAAAATCGTCAATTTTCCTCTAAATTACGAAAAAGGAATAGCGAAATGAAATACAAAAACTTCCTTTAAAAATTGACAGCGAAAAATTAAACAAAATAGGCGTAAAAAACGTCATTATTTTATGATCTTATATATAAAATTGAAAAGCAAAATTTTGAAGCTACGCTGCACATTCAACTCATTAGTTTATCCCTACGGATACTTAACAATGAATAGGAATATATACAACCATTGATTTTATAAGATAAAAATAAAGTTTCTTATAATAATAAAATTAACATATTCCCAAGATTAAGAAATCACTCAACTGCTTTATAGCTTATCCCAATAAACTATAACTTTGGTTTTAAAAATTTGACTTTTTCTCAATCATAAAACATGAGGAAATGTCAACTGAACGCTCCTTATGGAGAATCATAATAAGTTAATTTATAATAATAATTTATCTTTTTATATCGTAAAATCGAAAAAAGGCTTTGCAACATTATCCATATATTGTGATAGCTCTTCAAAAGCATCTTCGTAAAAGCATTTAATTGTTTAGATTACTCTCTTCGTAAGATTTGATAAAATTTCTCATTTTCATGATCTGTCATTAAGTTTTTCTTTTTGCATAGCAATACATGCTTGAATTATTCAATGTTTTTTAGAATTGTTAATTCTTTTAATGTATTATTTTAATTATGTTATTTTATGAAAAAAGATTCATTTCGTATACTTCTCTTTCCATATCACTAACAATTTCAATAATATATCGTGCTGTTTTCTAAGCATATTGTGCTATTTTTTTATTGTATTTATTTTTTCTTTTTAAAGGTAACTTCCTCTATCTTCCCACCAACTTTTTATTATGCCAATAAATTCAATTAAGTGAATTCCATCGAATCTGTTTCCCTACAAGAGAGATACATCGAATACCTCAAAACGTGTTTTGTTATGTCTTCTTTAGCATTAAACACACATTATCTCATTCCACAATTTCTTTGGAACAAAATAAACTTGATTATAGCGTTTTTTATTATCTGGAAGAAGTATTTATGACATCAGAAATACAAAACTAAATCCGCATCTAAAAAGACATGATTACGGCTAAAAGCTAAGATGAGGCATGTAAAAGCTATTCCAAATAAAATAACCCTTATTTTAAAGGAAGCAGTGATTAAAACTATGAAAAATGCCAAAAATAAAATCGGTTATAAGAAGTTGATACTTTATTTGAAATAAGATGGATTGCCTAACAGCTTATTTAGCGTTTCTTGGCAAGCTGCTACCTATTTTACAGTTTTATTATAGAGCCTTTAAAAAGAAATACAAAAAATACTGAATGCATAAAGGCAGTTATCATGACACTGGCAATATTTATTATCAATCACTCAATTGCGTTCTTATATGGATAAGCCCTTTTTAAAATGTCATAGACACTCAAAAATAAGACTTATCCATAAAACTCATGAAATATAAAAACTATCAGCAGCAGGAGTTTATCCTAAATTAGCTGTCTCTCTCTTTTCTTTTCAAGAAAAAATGCTTTTCAAAGACAATGAGATAATAGAAAACTTAATGAAAATAACTTTCCTACAGCTCTCTCTAATTATTCTGAGAACATTCACATAATTTTAACCAGAAATATTTTCAAAAAATTCTTTCATACGTGAAAAAAAACCATGTGATTGCGGTGAATTTTCATGATTTGAGAGCTTTTCAAATTTTTGCAACAATTCACGTTGTTCTTGCGTTAATTTCTGCGGTGTCTCAATCGTGATATGGATGTAAAGATCACCCCTTGCTTGCTGACGGCGCAACATGGGCATACCTTTGCCTCTAAGGCGGAATTGACGTCCATTTTGTGTCCCTTCTGGAATCTTAACGCGTGCTTTAACACCATCAAGGTCGGAAACTTCAAACTCTCCTCCTAAAGCAGCTGTTACCATTGAAATAGGAACGCGACAGTGAAGATCTGCTCCTTCTCGCTGAAAAAACTCATGCGGTTTAATGGAAAGGAAAATATAAAGATCACCATTGGGGCCACCACGAATACCAGCATCACCCTCACCAGAAAGGCGAATACGCGTTCCATCTTCAATACCAGCTGGAACATTTACGCTCAATGAACGTTTTTTCTCTATGCGTCGTGTCCCCTGACATTTGGGGCATGGATCCGTAATAGTTTCACCACGTCCATGACATGAAGGACATGTTCGCTCAATAGAAAAGAAACCTTGTGCTGCACGCACACGACCAGATCCATGACATATTCCACAAACTTGCGGCTTAGAGCCCTTTCTCGCTCCTGATCCCTCACAAACATCACACGTGACGGAACTGGGAATATTAATTTCTGCAGTTTTTCCTGAAAATGCCTCTTCTAAAGTCACTTCCATATTATAACTCAAATCTGCACCACGTTCGCGACTATCACCACGCTTACGGTGTGTCCCTCCCATAATCTCACCAAAAAAGTCTTCGAAAATATCCGCAAATCCACCACCAGCAGCAAAACCGCCAAAGGGATTTGCTCCCCCTTGACCACCGCTATTTTCAAAGGCCGCATGGCCAAATCGATCATAAGCAGCACGCTTCTGAGGATCTTTAAGAACTTCATAGGCTTCGCCAATTTCTTTGAATTTTCGCTCTGCCTCTTTATCCCCCGCGTTGCGATCAGGATGATATTGCATTGCCAACTTACGAAAAGCAGATTTCAACTTTTTATCATCACATTCGCGAGTCACGCCAAGAATTTCATAATAGTCAACCTTCATCATGTATTCCTGATAATTTTTCTGTCATCCATCTTTATGGATAATATTGCTTTTAATTTATATTTTTAGCAACAAAGTTGCAACTTATCTCAAATAATAAAGCCCAGCCTTATATTTCAAAGGCTGGGTTTATAAATTAATCAACACATATGCTGACACTATTTCTTCTTATCATTAACTTCTTCAAAATCAGCATCAACAACATCATCATTCTTTGCCTCTGTTTCAGTGTCAGCGCTCGCTGCTTGTGAGGCTTCGTACATAGCCTGTCCAAGCTTCATACTGACTTCTGCTAATTTTTGCATCTTTGTTGTTACTTCTTCCGTATCACTGCCTTCAAGCGCAGATTTCAAATCAGATATTGCTGTTTCAATCTGTCCCTTTTCTTCAGCTGATACTTTATCGCCATATTCATTGAGCGACTTTTCAGTTGAATGAATAAGAGCCTCCGCTTGATTTCTAGCTTCAACACCTTCACGGCGTTTTTTATCCTCAGCCGCGTGCTCTTCTGCATCCTTTACCATTTTTTCAATATCAGCATCACTTAAACCACCTGATGCCTGAATACGAATTTGATGCTCTTTACCTGTTCCCTTATCTTTGGCCGAAACATTAACAATACCATTCGCATCGATATCAAAAGTAACTTCAATTTGAGGTATACCACGTGGTGCTGGAGGAATACCAACAAGATCAAATTGAGCCAATAACTTATTATCACTTGCCATTTCCCGTTCACCTTGGAAAACACGAATCGTCACAGCACTCTGATTATCATCAGCTGTCGAAAAAACTTGCGATTTTTTTGTTGGGATAGTGGTATTGCGCTCAATAAGGCGTGTGAAAACCCCACCCAAGGTTTCAATACCCAAAGATAAAGGCGTTACATCTAGCAACAACACGTCTTTGACATCGCCTTGCAATACACCTCCTTGGATGGCAGCACCCATTGCGACCACTTCATCAGGATTAACACCTTTGTGTGGATCCTTACCAAAGAAGCTCTGCACGACTTGCTGAATCTTGGGCATACGTGTCATACCACCTACTAAAACAACTTCGTCAATTTCACCAGCCTTTAATCCAGCATCTTTCAACGCAGCTTTACAAGGCTCGATGGTACGCTGCACTAAATCGTCAACGAGAGATTCAAATTTTGCCCGAGTCAATTTCATTGTTAAGTGCTTGGGACCTGATTGATCTGCCGTGATAAATGGTAAATTGATTTCTGTTTGCTGTGACGAAGAAAGCTCAATCTTTGCTTTTTCTGCCGCTTCTTTTAAGCGCTGTAAAGCTAATTTATCATTTTTCAGATCAATTCCTTGCTCTTTTTTGAATTCATCTGCAAAATAACCAACTAGGCGCATATCAAAGTCTTCACCACCTAAAAACGTATCTCCATTGGTTGATTTAACTTCAAAAACGCCATCTCCAATTTCAAGAACTGAAATATCAAATGTACCACCACCAAGATCGTAAACTGCTATTGTTTTTCCGTCTTTTTTGTCCAAACCATAAGCTAAAGCAGCAGCTGTTGGCTCATTAATAATCCGTAAAACTTCAAGTCCAGCAATTTTACCCGCGTCTTTCGTAGCTTGACGTTGCGCATCATTAAAATAAGCAGGAACCGTAATAACGGCTTGTTCAACTTTTTCACCAAGATAAGATTCTGCTGTTTCCTTCATCTTTTGCAAAATCATAGCTGAAATTTGCGACGGAGAATATTTCTTTCCCGCTTCTTCAACCCATGCATCACCATTGTCACCTTTAACAATTTTATAAGGCACAAGTGCTTTATCTTTTTCAACCATAGGGTCATCAAAACGGCGCCCTATCAAACGTTTAACTGCAAAAACTGTCCCTTCAGGATTTGTCACCGCCTGCCGTTTAGCAGGCTGCCCAACAAGCCGCTCCCCCCCATCAGTAAAGGCAACAACGGAAGGTGTTGTTCGCGCTCCTTCTGAGTTTTCAATAACTTTTGCGTTTTTGCCATCCATAACAGCCACACAAGAGTTCGTTGTCCCCAAATCAATACCAATTACTTTTGCCATATTATAATCTCCATTCAGCAAGCTACCTCAACCTTCATAAAGCATCTTTTTAAGATAGCTCCTCATAACACCTAAAGCCCGTATATTGCTTCAAGCAACATAAATAATAATAAACTGCAAGTCGCAACAAGCCTTGCTGCCTCGTATATAAGAACAGGCTTTTATTGCTACAAGAGAATAATGAGAGAAACATCTCTAAAATAAAAAATTTATTTTAAAATAGGCACTCTAATGACCCATAAATACCATATTTATGAGAGACTTGAGATCATAATATATTTTTCTTGCAATTCTCAACAAATATATCTTTCTATAAAAATTAAAAAAATAAAAGAGCGATTGCACTCTCGCTCTTGATCTTCTCATCATTGATAAAATGATACTCCCGTAAAAGCTTTTTAAAAGGCGAATAATTTATATCACGAATATTATAAATTTTTCTTGGACTAAAATAATCATCATATCTAATACTCACATCTGTAAAGGTATTATCCATCGATCTCCTTTCAAAAATTCTCCTTCTAACGGTCTCATTGTTTGCGGTTATTTGAAATCTATGCTTTAAACTCACCTAAAGCGTTTTTTCTTATACTATATAATTTTGAACTTTGAAAATATATAAAAATGCCTCTGTATAAACGCTTTAAAATGCCAAGAGCTGTCATAATATTAAAATTGGTAAAGTGGTTGATGATTGTTCTATATTATATTTATTAAGCAAAATAGTAGTGCATCATAGATTTTATACCATTTACAAATATTATTTATGAGATGAACACGGAAGCGTTGAGAGGTGTGTTGTCGTTGTAAACCTTACTGCCTTCCTTTAAAATCAAATAATTCTATGATTTTTATTCTCATATTCAAATCAATTTCATTTTAGTATTTCTTTCTTTTATTTTAAATAAAAGCTCTGCTAAAATAAAAAAATATTCAAAGTGTGAATCTTATGAAGGAGGGTAAATCAATGATGACATCTATTATTAAGAAAATAACAAATCTCATCTTTAAGAATATAATCCATACACAATATCCATACAAAAAGGTTATCATAAATATCGTGTGTGCTCTTCTCTTTGCTGGTATAACCCTGCCAGCAGGTGCTCAACAATATAAACTTGGCGACATAGAAATTCTCAATCCTTGGACACGAGAAACACCTAAAGGTATAAGAGTTGGTAGCGGTTATCTCTACATTATTAATCACAGTAATACCCCAGACCGTTTGGTTTCTATTTCCACAAACGGAGTAAAAACAACAGAGATACACTCTATGGCTGTCGTTAATGATATTATGAAAATGGAAAAAATGCACAATGGCATTGAAATTCCGGGAAATGGAGAAATCACGCTTAAGCCTGGCGGTGATCATATTATGTTTATGGGGCTTTCAAAACCATTCAAGTTAGGTGATAAAATTAGCGCAAAATTGACATTTGAGAAAGCAGGAACCATTGATGTTGATTTCTCTGTAAACGCTATGAAAGTACCATCACCTTCTAAATCCTCTCTTGTTCACTAAGCTCCTTTTATATAAATACACAATAAATACACACTTTATAAAATGAAGGAGCGTGAATTTTTTTACGCTCCTTTATTTTTTGTTTAATGCCATCAGTAAAAAATTATCCTCTTTGATGAATTAACTATGGTCAATTTCAGGAATACGTAAAACTTGTCCAGGATAAATTTTATCGGGAGATTTTAGCATTGGCTTATTGGCTTCAAAAATAAATGTGTTTTTATTACCTTGCCCTTTTCCATAAACCTCTTCAGCAATTTTCCAAAGATTATCACCAGATTTAACCTCATAAAAGCGAGAAGTTTTTCTAGGCGTTGTATCTATAACCTTTAATTGATCAACATCTACAGAAGAGATACCTTGTGAATTGCCAACAACCAGCAGTGCTTTTTCAAGTGTTTCCCTGTCTGGAACTTCACCGCTTAAAATAGCTTTACCGTCTTCAACTTGAATATTGACTTTTTCTGTACCGAGTTGAAAATCATCAAATGCTCTTTTAAAATCCTTTTCTTTTGGTTCATGGTCCCCAATACCTAACTTTTCCCCTACAGTTTTAATAAAATTAAAAAATCCCATTACGACCTCCTTTCGTGTAGCAGAAACAAATTTTTGTGCATATATTGCCACATTCTTTTCTTTGCTCTTAAAACACATAGGCAGATTTTCTAAACTTCAACAATCAAAACTACATCTGTTCAATTATGAGACAAATACAATAATAAACTTTGTAATAAACCTTGATAAAAAAAGCCTTTATGAAAATTTTCTCTCAAATGAAGGGATCTTAATAGACATAGAAACATTATAAATTATGAAAGCAAAACAAGATTTTACAGTAATGACAAAAGGTTTTTTACTTTGCTACAATTTGTATCATATTTGTTTTGCAAAAAAAATATGAACTCCCATATAAATAAGTGTGGGTAATTTGCTACCACAGCAATAGAAAGGTCTAAGAAACCATGAAAGATACACCAACAATCACACAAACGATTGTACTTGTTGATGATGATCGCAATATTTTGACATCTTTATCTTTTGCGCTTGAGACAGAAGGATATCGGGTTGAAAGCTATACAGATGGAGCATCTGCACTCAAGGGTCTCACACTTCACCCTCCACACTTAGCTATTTTTGATATTAAAATGCCCCGAATGGATGGGATGGAACTTTTGCGTCGTTTGCGTCAAAAATCTGATCTTCCAGTTATTTTTCTCACCTCTAAAGATGATGAAATTGATGAATTATTTGGTCTCAAAATGGGAGCTGATGATTTTATTACTAAACCTTTCTCCCAACGTCTTCTTATTGAACGCGTGAAAGCTATTTTGCGCCGTTCTAATGCACGTAACCAACCGCTTTCTACAGGAACTTCTTCCACCTCTTCTCTCAAACGTGGAGATCTTGTGATGGATCAAGAACGCCATACCTGTACATGGAAAGATAAACCTGTTATTTTAACCGTTACGGAATTTTTGATTCTGCAAACCTTAGCACAAAGACCAGGAGTTGTAAAAAGTCGTGATGCTTTAATGGATGCTGCCTATAGTGATCAAGTCTACGTAGATGATCGCACCATTGATAGTCACATTAAACGTCTGCGTAAAAAGTTTAAACAAGTGGATGATGATTTTGCAATGATTGAAACACTTTATGGTGTAGGTTATCGTTTCCACGAGGTATAAAACTACTTTGTCGCAAAAATTTGAACGGCAATCAAATCGATGACAGACAATTCTCAACTGGAAACTTTACAAAAAACAACCGTTAATGGTACATCCTCAACGCCATTTCTTATGTTTTCTCGTTTGCATCTTCGAATACAACGTCTCTTTAGACAATTGCTTTTTTCCAGCCTTACACGTCGCATTGTTATATTAAACATTGCTGCCCTTGCCGTTTTAGTTACAGGCATTTTATACCTTAACCAATTTCGCGATGGTTTAATTGAAGCAAAAATTAAAAGTTTATGTACCCAAGGAAAAATTATTGCTGGGGCTATTGCTGCTTCTGCAACAGTAGATACAAATTCTATCCTCATTGATCCCCAAAAACTCTTAGAGTTACAGACTGGTGAAAGCGTTACACCAGCCCCTCAATCAACCGATTCTTGGGATTTTCCTATTAACCCTGAGCAAGTTGCCCCTCTTTTACGGCGTCTCATCACACCTAAAACGACAAGAGCACGTATCTATGATCGTGATGCTACTCTCCTTCTTGATTCGCGCGTTCTTTATTCTAGTGGAGAAGTTTTTAGTTATGATTTACCCCCACTTAAAACAGAACAAAACATGTGGGATCGCCTTACTTCATGGTATTCAAGCGCATTTTATGGTAAAGGTATTGCTCTTGACAGAGAACAAACAAAAACCAGTGGTATTGCTTATCCAGAAGTGTACCGCGCATTAAACGGATCTCTTGCTACGGCAAAAAGACGCAACAGACAAGGGCAATTAATTGTTTCTGTTGCCGTTCCTGTTCAACGCTATCGCGCAGTGGTTGGAGCTCTTCTTCTTTCAACCACTGGTTCCGATATTGATAACATTGTAAAAGGCGAAAGACTGGTTATCTTTAAAGTTTTTGCCGTTGTAGGTAGCGTACTTTTGGTTCTTTCTCTCTTTTTGGCCCATACGATTGCCCATCCATTAAGTAAATTATCTGCCTCGGCTAATCGAGTGCGTAATGGCAATAATCAGCGTGTAGAAATTCCTGATTTTTCAATGCGTGAAGATGAAATTGGTCACCTTTCAACTTCTATTCGTGATATGACCAATGCCCTTTATATGCGTATTGAAGCCATTGAACGCTTTGCTGCTGATGTAAGCCACGAATTAAAAAATCCTCTCACCTCTCTACGCAGTGCTGTTGAAACGCTCCCTCTGGCTAAAAATGAAGAAGCACAAGAGAAATTGCTTGAAATTATTCAACATGATGTGCGCCGCCTTGATCGGTTGATTACAGATATTTCTGATGCATCACGGCTCGATGCAGAGCTTGCACGAGAAACCGCAGAGATTGTTGATATGACACCGCTTTTGGAAAGTCTTGTTCATGCTGTTCAGGAAGTGTATCGTAATACGCAAACCATTGATATAAGCCTTAATATTGTCCCACGTCCTCATGGAAAAGCCTATCTTGTATTGGGACACGAACTCCGTTTAGGACAAGTGATTTCAAATCTTCTTGAAAATGCGCGTTCTTTTATTCCTCGGAATCGTGGCAAAATTTGCATTACTATGAAAAGTCATGCTTCAACCCTTATTTTAACCATTGAAGATAATGGCCCAGGTATTCGTTCAGAAAATATTGAACGCATTTTTGAACGTTTTTATACAGATCGACCAAATGAAGATGCTTTTGGGCAAAACTCTGGACTTGGCCTTTCTATTAGTCGGCAAATCATCGAAGCTCATAATGGGACAATTACAGCCGAAAATATTATTGATCCTACACTTGGGAAGTGTAAAACTGGTGCACGTTTTACTATTATGCTTCCGCTTGCTAAATAAATCTTTTATCCAAAGTAAAAGACATGAAAACAAAATGTGAAATACTCCACGCAAATTGCCTTCAACTAGGCGGCAAGGGGCTGTTAATTATAGGTCCATCGGGATCAGGAAAATCAACCCTCACCCTTTCTTTGCTTGACCGCGCTGAGTGGTCAAAACGTGAAGCGAAGCTTATCAGTGATGATTATACAATGTTGCGTGCGGAAAATGGAAAGCTTCACGGATACACTCCCGATAATTTAGAGGGCGGTATCGAGATTCGTGGCGTTGGTCTTTATATGATAGAATTTGAAAAGCACACAATTATCGATTGTGTTATTTTTCTCGGTCCGGAATATGAACGTTTTTCCACAAATAAAACTTTTCAATTTGAAAATTTGCACATTCCTCTTTTAAAACTTCCCTCTCTTCGTGAAGCCGATTGTACCGCCATTTGTCAAGCTATTGAAGCATTTTTGTTTAAAAAAATATGGCAAAAATCTGTCTAATTTTTTTCTAAAGATAAAAAAATCACAATTTTTGCCTTTTTTTTGCAAATTTTTCTTGGCAGCAAGATAAAGCCTTGTACAATGTCTTTCCCACCAATATGGTTGGGTCTTATTAGTTAACAGGAGTTTGCGTAAATGATTGGACTCGTGCTTGTAACGCACGGTGAGCTGGCTGTCGAATTTTTACATGCCGTGGAACATGTTGTTGGAGTACAAGAAAAGTTCGCAACAATATGCGTTTATCCCGATGACGATATAGATCAGCGCCGAGGTGATATTATAGCCGCAGTAACCGATACAGATACGGATCATGGCGTCATCATATTAACAGATGTGTTCGGTGGAACACCATCAAATATAGCTATTCCTGCTATTGAAAAAGGACGCGTTGAAATGATTGCGGGTGTTAATTTGCCCATGCTTATTAAACTGATTTCTATTCGCAAATGTCCGGATATTTCATTATCAGACGCGTTAAGAATAGCACAAGAAGCAGGGCGTAAATATATTAATGTACCAAGTATGATTAGCGGATAATAAAATACCAATGTTTTCCAAAGATACCCTCCCGTGTATAAGTCGTCATTTCAATATCTGTAATAAACGTGGGTTACATGCACGTGCTTCTGCAAAATTTGTACAAACTGTTGACAATTTTAATGTTACTGTTGAAGTTGAAAAAGATGGAAAAATTGTTGGCGGATCATCAATTATGGGACTTATGATGCTAGCGGCTTCATCCGGTTGCAACCTCACCATTCGTGTTTCAGGACCAGAAGCAACAGATGCTCTTAATGCTCTTGAAAAGCTCATCAATAACAACTTTGGAGAGGAAAACTAGTGCTTTTTCATCATAAACAAGGATGATAATTCTTAGAAAATAGGAACTTTCCATCATTATTTTGAAATTTAATTTCTCTTCCCGCTTTTATACCAATATTCATATCCATTATGGATTGGTATAATTATCATAAATGTAAAAGCTTATAGTAATTTTGTTATGCTGGTTTTTTTCTTCCTTTCCTAACATTATTTGACCAATTTGAATAGTTTTGCGTATTATGGCTATTCCCCGACTTAATCATATAATTAAATCTTTACAGAAAAGAGAACTCTTCACCTTGTATTAGAATATGCTTTATTTTAGGCTAAAGATAAATGTCAAAATAATTTCGCACATCAACAATCTATCAACTTTTCTTATTTTCTGCTAACTTTGTAGCCTTTATAATACACAAGTAATCTTCCATTGCACATCATTGTGATACAGATCATGAAAACGCAATTCTTATCAATGTCATAACCATTTTCTTAAAACGAATAAGCTTTGTACGCTCATAATTATAGTAAGCATTTTTTAGACATTCTTTTTCTATACTATTGCCTTGTTTTATGTGGTACGTGCCCCGCCCTTATTATCTATATTGCGCTTGGGATAGCATCTTTCATTATAAGGAGATAATATCATGGGTCGTCTATTTAGTGCTCTCCAGATTCCTCAACAAACAACAAAAGCCCTCGTATCATTGCAAAATGGCTTACCAAAAGCGCAATGGATCAACCCGCAAAATTTTCATGTCACCTTATCTTTTTTTGGCGAAGTTGAAAGTTCTACAGCAGATGAAATTATGCATACCTTTAACACTATAGAACTTCCTTCTTTTACGCTACAGATAAAGGGTTTTGAAGTTTTTGGTTCAGAAAATGCTCCCCATTCTCTTGTGGTTCGCATTGAACCTTGTGAAAAGCTTACTCTTTTACATGAAAAGATGCAATATATTCGGAATAAATTAGAGTTAAAGCCTGATGAAAGACTGTTTATTCCGCATATCACTCTTGCACGAATATTTGATATTAATCTTAAAGATCTTTCTTCTTATCTATCTTTTCAAGATGATTTTTTTGTCCCTCCTTTTGAAGTTGATCATTTTGTTTTATTGTTATCGGCCTCTCCCTTAAATAAGGCTCCCTATATTGTAAAAGGAAATTGGCCACTTCAAAAATAAAAGGGTGTTTGTCACACCCTTTAAAAACTCTTTGAGAAAAGACCCTATATATATGAAACTGCAGGGAATACTGCATTTTACGATAGAGGTTTGTTATTGATGTGTTTTAAGCCGAATCAGCTTCAACAGAAGCTTCTTTTGCTCCTCCTTTAGCTACACCCACTATAGCTGGACGTAACACCCTTTCCCCGATAATATAACCTGCCTGAACCACTTGTTGAACAGTATTATCTGGAACATCAGCATTGGGAATTTCAAACATCGCTTGATGAAAGTGAGGATCAAATTTTTGCCCCTCTGGATGAATTTTTTGCACCCCATGACGTTCTAATGCTGCCATCATGGCACGTTCAGTCATTTCAACGCCTTCTGCCAATGATTTCAAACCAGCATCACTCTCCCGTGCACCTTCTGGAATAGCTTCCAAAGCACGATTGAGATTGTCAGAAACCGATAACATATCCCGTGCAAAATTAGCAATGGAATAAGCCTTTGCATCCGCCACATCTCGCATAGTACGGCGTCGAAGATTTTCCATATCTGCAACAAGACGTAAAAGCTGATCTTTCAGTTCTTTATTTTCATCCTGCAAAGACGCTAAAAGATCACTAACCTCATTGCTTTCTGTTTCAATGACTTCGTGTTCCTCTGTTTTATGTGTTTTTAAAAATTCATCGGCTGCCTGTTTAAGTGTATTACGATCAGCTGGATTTTTTAAATCACAATTTTCAAATGAAGCGTCAGTAAATTTGTTTTTTTCATCAGACATAAAAATTTTATTCCTTCATAAGATTCGTTATTCTCGATATCGAAATTCTACAGACAAAAATCAAGGGGTAGCGATGTATATAATACAATGAGCTTTTATAGTACAAATACTTACTTGCATCGTTTTAACGCAATAACTGTGACACAAGTTGAGCTGTATAATCAACCATGGGCACAATCCTTGCATAATTAAGCCGTGTAGGACCAATAACACCTAAAGCACCAATGACTCTTTGTTGTGAATCTCGATAAGGTGCTACAACTAAAGAAGAACCAGAAAGAGAAAATAACTTATTTTCTGAACCAATAAAAATTCTAACCCCAGAACCTTCATCCGTTAAATCGAGAAGCTGTGCCATACTCTCGCGCGTTTCAAGATCATCAAACAAATGGCGTAACCGTTCTAAATCTTCTTCTGCTTTCACATCTTCAAGTAAATTGCTACGCCCGCGAACAATGAGGTGTA
The DNA here is from genome assembly GCF_042195335.1 of Bartonella sp. CL25QHWL. Taxonomy (NCBI): domain Bacteria; kingdom Pseudomonadati; phylum Pseudomonadota; class Alphaproteobacteria; order Hyphomicrobiales; family Bartonellaceae; genus Bartonella; species Bartonella sp. CL25QHWL. Next base: position 144,114 of record NZ_JBHIOE010000001.1, read on the forward strand.
TTTTATGATCAGCATCTTCTCCTCCCCAAAGAGCTAATCCCGTTTCAACAAGATGATGTGATAAATCATCAAGTGCGGCCCTTGTTTCTGCGCATAAGCGGGCAATTTCCCCTTTAGCTTCACTCAATGTACGCCCTTGAATATGGGCATTGAGAAAATTCGTTGCTTCCGTCAATTGTGCATGGGTAACCCCTTCTGGTAAATGAACAATACGATTTTCAACTTCACCTTGTTGAGTCACCAAAACGGCAAGAGCGTGCTCCCTATCAAGGCGCACAAATTCAATATGTTTCAATGTTCCTTCTTGTTTTGTTGCTAAAACAAGCCCTGCCCCACGTGAAAGATCTGAAAGAACTCGGCTTGCTTGAACAAGAAAATGTTCAACCGATTGTGCATGACCAGCCTCTTTGACTTGCATTTCAATATTTTCTCGCTCTTCGTTTGGCAAATCACCCGCTTCCATAAATGCATCAACAAAAAAGCGTAAACCTGATTGTGTCGGCATTCGACCCGCAGAAACATGTGGTGCATAAATCAAACCGAGATGTTCAAGATCACTCATCACATTGCGAATCGTCGCAGGCGATAATGTCTGTTGTAAAAGCCGCGAAAGATTACGTGACCCTACAGGTTCACCATCATTAAGATAAGCTTCAACAATATGGCGAAAAATATCACGCGAACGTTCATCAAGATATTTTAGTTCATTATCAATAGTTTTGTGCTTCATCACAATTGTTTCACTACTTTTAAAATCCTCATCTCTTATATAAGTTTTGTCAAGGTTTGGTCAAATAGTCTAAAGTAGTATAAAAATATATTATCCTATTGAGCTGTAAAATGCTACCTTTCAGAGTGATGCTTGATAAATTACGCAGGAAATATTTTTTGTTAGAGTGTGTGAGAAATATTTAAGATAAGAGTTGATCTGTAAAGTGGTCTGCTGTAGGGACTTATCAAGAGAATCTAGATTGATTAAAAACCGCTGTAGATAGAAAATTTCACCCTTTAGAGCAAGCAGGAAATTGGAAATTTACCATAAAAATGCTATCATAAATAAAGAGATGTCTTTCATATCTTTGCAAGGTTATCTTCATACAAGATAAAAAATTTTATTGGAATAAAATATCATTAAACGTGTAAAATAATCATATCATGTAAAATGTGTGTGTATGAGCATTAAAGTCGGTTTTTAGCACAAAAATAATTCCCCTTTCATTTTTGGAGAAATCTATATGAGAAGCATAGCAGATAAAAAACTTGTCATTGCTACACATAACACCGGAAAATTGCATGAAATCACTACTTTAATTACGCCTTTCGGTTTACTAATACAATCGGCAAAAGAACTGGGCTTGCCAGAACCAAAAGAAACGGGAAAAACATTTGAAGAAAATGCTTATATTAAAGCTTTTTCAGCAGCAAAAAAAACAGGACTTCCTGCCCTATCTGATGATTCAGGCTTAGAGGTAGATGCATTGGAGGGTGCGCCAGGCGTTTATACCGCTGATTGGGCAATTCAAGCCGATGGTACACGTAATTTTCCAAAAGCTATGAAAAAAATAGAAAATGAACTCCAAAAAGTCGGAGCACGAGAAAAAAGTCAACGGAAATGCCGTTTTATATCCGTCATTTGCATTGCATGGCCTGATGCTCATGCAGATTACTTCCGTGGATGCGTTGAAGGAACGTTCATTTGGCCTCCACGGGGAGATAAAGGCTTTGGTTTTGATCCTATTTTTTTACCCGATGGATGTGAAAATACCTTTGGAGAAATGTCAACAGAGCAAAAACACAACTGGAAACGTAATGATATTTCCCCTCTTTCACATCGCGCACGTGCTTTCAAACTTTTGGCAGAAAACCTTTTAGCATTCTCATGAAAGAACCTTTTGGCATTTACATTCATTGGCCCTTTTGTGCAGCTAAATGTCCTTATTGTGACTTTAATTCGCATGTTCGCATCCATGGTGTTGATCAACCACGTTTTGTCACCGCCTTTAAGCGCGAAATAGAAACACAATACCACAAAATAGGCCCACGCCATATTACAAGTATTTTTATTGGTGGAGGAACCCCTTCCCTTATGGAGCCGCAAACTGTCGATGCCCTATTGCAAGCACTTGCAAAAAAATGGGTAGTCGATGATAAAGTTGAAATTACATTAGAAGCTAATCCATCCAGTGTGGAAGCAGAGCGCTTTCGTGGATACCGTGCGGCAGGTGTTAATCGCTTATCTCTAGGGATACAAGCGCTCAATGATAAAGCATTGCGCAAACTTGGCCGACTCCATAATGTGGAACAAGCTCTTTGTGCCATTGCTTTAGCACGGCAAATTTTTCCACGTTTATCCTTTGATCTCATTTATGCCCGCCCCGAACAAACCCTTGAACAATGGAAATCTGAACTTGTACAAGCAATTGATTTAGCAGCGGACCATCTTTCTCTTTATCAATTGACGATCGAAGAAGGAACCGCCTTTAAACGGCTTCATGATGCAGGAAGACTTATCCTTCCCCCATCAGAGCTAGCAGCAGATCTGTATCATCTTACTCAAGAAATAACGGCACTACATGGACTTCCTGCCTATGAAATCTCAAACCATGCAATGCTCGGTGCCGAATCAGCACACAATCTTCTTTATTGGCGTTATCACCAATATGCAGGCTTTGGTCCAGGAGCACATGGACGTTTCATTGAGCACGCATCGAATCATTCCTCTTTCTGTTCAAAAACATTGTCATCACACCTTGAAAACCGCGAACGTTATGTCACAATAAATGAAAAGCATCCCGAACAGTGGCTTAATTTGGTAGAAACAACAGGACATGGCTGTATTGAAACGGAACATTTAACCACTGAACAACAGGCAAATGAAATGCTCCTTATGGGATTACGCCTTTGCGAAGGCTTAGAACTTATACGCTATGAAACCTTAAGCCCTAAACGTATCCCAATGGAAAAACTGATCGATTTACAACACCAAGAATTGATAGAAATGGTGGATAACCAACGCTTAAAAGCAACAACCAAAGGACGTATTGTTCTTGATCACATCATCAGCCAACTTGCAAATTAAAGTTTTTATAACAACATACTTATTTTAATCATAATTATCATTTTTCATAGCAAGGTGAAATTAGAATATTGTGAGCTTCTCTCATTTCAAAACTATTTATAGCAAGTTAGTTATCGCCATTTGCTTACACCTTAAAAATAGAGAAGCATGTGGATAAAAACTATAAAAAAGGAGTAAAAAGGCCTCTTATGAACACTCTTAAGTGCTAAAAGCTATTGCAATATTTTGAGCTAGAAAGTGTATGGTGCTCTAACTTTATTTTTCATAAACATAAAGATGGGGAGGCATTATAGATTTTATATTACAACATTCATAAGCACCGTAGTAGCACAAATGTGACAAACATTGAGAAAATTTCTCTAAAACAAATACGTGAATGCATAACACGATAATGTATTTTTTCTTTATGAAATCGTGGCACCATTAAAAGAACCATAGAAATAAGCATGAAACCATGCATCAATTTTTGATTATGTAAAAAGATCTTACTCTATTTACTTTTGAAAACCGTAAAGCCGAATAAAAAAGAAAGTAAAAAAGCACGCTGATTTTCACCTTTATACCTTTATATTTTTCCTCAATGAAATTGTATGTCTGTTTCAGAGATTATAAAAAATAGATATACGCAATACTTTTATCCTATTCTGGCATGTAAAAGCGGTTATCGCAAAAAGTACTGAACCAATATTTATTTGAGATACGCGGCTGTATGATTGGTATTGATTTATAGGTCACAGCAAAATCACGAGCTTTATTAAACAAATAATGCACTCAAATGGCAAATATACCCGATATGAATCGAGATTGCTTTGTTAGCGAGCGAAACGACGTTAATCCCATATGATCTTACTTGTATGCATAATGCTTATGAGTATCTGTACGCGTCCTTTAAGGTTATTTTATTAAAAAATTGAGAATAATACTAGGACAATCCTTGGCTCAAGAAGTCAACGTGCTGCTACAAAAAATTCTGTGTATCTTTATCATAACCAAGATTAAAGCTGATTAAATAAGCTCACCTTCTATCTCGTAATGATTTTGCAACGGAAGTTCTTGGGGACAAAAAAAGCATGGCAAAATATATGAAATAAAACAAACTTAAAGCGCTTTTCCTATAGGCTTTATTCTAAGAGAGTCTAATTGGAACAAGAAGTACCTTTTATGAGAGTGCAGAAAACATATCAAAACATGAGCTGTGAATGAGCGCATTTATGTTGTACGAACTTTTTACAATAGCAGCATGTTTTTGTGTGTCTTTATGGCTTCAACCTGTCATCACACAATGATGATATAATATTCATTGTTTTCCATATATGATTGCGTGTGACTTCCTTTCTACACTTTAAAGAACGAATATTTTCAATCCAATATGGTCTAAACAGTTCTACTTCTTCAAGCAGGTCTCTCTTGGCTTTCCAATTATGTAATTCACTTAACTAAAAACTCTACAGGCAAGAATCCCAACTTAAGAATATTCATCACTTACTCTAAAACCACTTAATATATTAAGTCTTACGAGACTCATATCACCACACCTTAAATGTCAATATCTTATAGCTCAACAAGATAAAGGTATTTTTGAACCAAAAATCTTTTCTTTATGCAAAAAATTCAATAATAAAACGCTCATAAATAGCAGTAAGAGTTTCCACTGCATCAAGGGCCACACACTCATCTACCATATGCATCGTTTGCCCTGGTAAGCCAAATTCAATCACTGGGCAATAATCCTTAATAAATCGCGCATCTGAAGTACCACCAGAAGTGGAACATTCTGGTATATTCCCTGTTACACTTTTAATAGCATTGGATAAAGTTTGAATGAGTTTATCATTTTTGGTCAAAAAAACATCTCCTAAACTTGGAATCCATTCAAGCTGATAAGAGGGATATTGGTCACCATTGTTTTTTGATTGCACCAAAGCAAGACGCTTTTCAATTTCCTTCATCAGTGTTTCTTTTGTCCAAAGATCATTGTAGCGTATATTAAAATGAACTGTTGTCTGCGCTGGGATAACATTGACCGCTAAATTACCGGTATCGATGCTTGTTAGCTCTAGATTACTGGGTTGAAAATTCTCTGTCCCTTTATCTAAATCAGTTTGTGTCAATGCTTGAATAAGCTTACTTGCCAAAGGCAAGGGATTAGTAGCCCGCTCTGGAAAAGCAACATGACCTTGGCGACCTTTCACGGTAATGATACCAGAAATCGATCCGCGGCGACCGATTTTGATGACATCCCCAACAGTCTTTACACTTGTTGGTTCCCCCACAAGAGCCGCAGTCCATTTTTCGCCTTTTTTTTCTGCCCATTTGAGAAGTTTGACGGTACCATTAACAGCAGGTCCCTCTTCATCACCGGTAATCAAAAAACTTACCATTCCTTTAATGGATCGTTTCTCAAGAACTCGCGCTAGCGCCGCAATAAAACAAGCGATTCCGCCCTTCATATCAACAGCACCCCGCCCATATAATTTCCCCTGATCTATGACAGCTTCAAAAGGTGAATAAGTCCAATCTTCCAATGCACCTGGTGGTACGACATCTGTATGACCCGCAAACATAAGATGGGGTCCTTCATTTCCCATTTTTGCATAAAGATTTTCAACATTATCTGTATTTTTATCCGTAAAAATAGGGCGCTCGACGTGAAATCCCATTTTTTTCAAAAATTGTTCCAAAGTTGATAAAGCCCCCGCTTCATGAGGTGTAACAGAAGGACAACGGATAAGTCTCTTTAGTAGCTGAAGTGGATCTGTAAGAACAGGCATAAGGTCCCTTCCCATTTTTTATAAGTCATCGGAACTTAAGGTTATTACGCTGAATTACAAAAAAGATAAAGAAAAAACATTGAAGACACTCAGCAAACCAAGCAGGGGAGAACAATCGTGCTGAGAGCTTCAATGGCTTCCTCATTATAAATGAGCAAGCACACACACAACAAAACACTCAACAAAAAGTTCCGTTAAATGTTGCCTTCATTTGAAAGTTTTTTACGCCTCTAAATTATATGAATCAAAATTAATTGCTTGCAATCTATGGGCATTTTCCTTCAACCAAGCACGGTACGTTTTACTATCAGGACATAGCTCTTCACAAAGAGCCCAAAATCTTGGTCCGTGATTCATTTCAACAAGATGAGCAACCTCATGAGCAACAACATATTCCACAACTTCTTTTGGTGCCATAACAAGGCGCCAAGAAAAAGAAAGACGCTTATCTATTGAACAAGATCCCCAACGACTTCTCGTATCTTTATAACAAATTGATTTGACTTTACGCTCTACTTTATGGGCATAATGTGCCACCAAAGGTGTTATAATAAGTGCTGCTTGTTTTTTCAAAACGTCAGCAATGCGTCTTGGGAGGTATTCTAATTGACCATAAACAATAATTTTAGGTCCTTGCTCCGCATCTGCTGTAAGGATTTCTGTTACCCCACGCCCTTCTCTATGCTTTATGGTATGGGAAACACCTAATAAAGGAATCATTGCCCCCTCTTTGAGATAAGCATTTTCATGAGAGATTTGTAAACGAGCAAGACGTGCCTCAATCCAAGATCGATGCTTTTCAATAAAACTTTGAATCGTACAGAGACTTATCGCTGGTGGTGTTGTTACACAAATCTCTTGACTGCTGGCATCAATACGTAAGGTAAGACGGCGTGCATACTTATTTTCCCGCACCCGTACAGGTACAGAGCGATCAGAAAAAATAAAATGCTGTTTAGAAATGCTCATATATTTTTATCTTCATCAATAAATGTACCCCTTATTTTGCATTAATCTGATTAATAAAAGATCTCAATACTGTTTCAAGGCAATCTAAATCTTGTGGACGAGAAAAGCGATGATCAGCATCACGAACAAGTGTCAACGTTACATCATGGAGAGGTAAATGATCAAGTAAAGTCAATGTATGCTGATAGGGAATATCTTCATCTTCCATCCCTTGTAGAATATGGACTGGACACCCAACATCAATGCATCCTTTCATAACACAATTTTTGCGCCCATCTTCAATTAATTTTTTTGTAAAGGGCATTGGCTCTGTATCATCAACAGCAGGTCGTTCAATATAGCCTTTTTCTTCCAAAATCTTCCATTCTTCTGGGCCTAATTTGGGTTCCACCAATGTTTGTGTAAAATCAGGCGCTGGAGCAATCAATATCATGCCAGCAAGCTTCTTATTTTTCTGTGCTAGCATCATAGCAAGCCTTAGTGCAATCCACCCACCCATAGAGGAACCAATCAAAATTTGTGGACCCTCACAATAGGTTTCAAAAGTCGCTAAACTTTCCTTAACCCAACGCGAAATTGTTCCTTGAAAAAAATCACCTTCAGATTCTCCATGTCCAGAATAATCAAAACGTAAACAAGACAAATCATTCTTCTGAGCAAACTGATCAACTAACGTTGCCTTACTTCCCAACATATCGGATTGATAGCCAGGAAGCCAAACCAAACCTGGAGATTGGCGCCCCTTGCGATAGCGTACTGCAAGTGTGGTGTTCTCAAACGAAAAAAACTGACAAGGAATATGTTGATCCATGATTCTTTATCCTCCATAAAACAATTTCTTTAAATTAAGAGAAAACTTTTATAATCTAAATCATTCCAAAAAGTAATAAATCAAATAATGAAAATAACACGAATTATAGTTGTTTTTAGGTGCATAATTGTATATTAAATTAACTGTAGTTGAATCAAAATTTAAGGAGCATAAACCATTCGTAAACCGTTTAAAATGACACCTACCCAAAAAGACGGACCACGTTCAAATAAGGATATTCGGGTACCTCATGTTCAGCTTATCAATGATGAGGGACAACATCAGGGAGTTGTTGCGATACAAGAAGCTCTTGCTATGGCTGCAGATGCGGGACTTGATTTGGTTGAGATTGTACCAAATGCAGAGCCACCCGTATGTAAAATCATCGATTTGGGAAAATTAAAATATCAAACCCAAAAAAAAGCTGCTGAAACACGTAAGAAGCAAAAAGTCATCGAAATCAAAGAGATTAAGATGCGCCCAAATGTTGATGTCCATGATTATGGAGTCAAGCTCAAGGCTGTTCATCGCTTTATTGATCATGGTGATAAAGTAAAGATTACTTTGCGTTTTCGTGGTCGTGAGATGGCTCACCAAGATCTTGGATTAAAGCTTCTTCAGCGTGTGAAAGAAGATACAAGTGAAATTGCCAAAATCGAATTGGAGCCAAAGCTTGAAGGCCGGCAAATGATGATGGTGATAGCACCTAAATAGTTTTGCATTGGAATAATATTCGCATGCAACTCATTAGCATGGGCGTATGGTATTTTTAGAAGCACCACATAGAGTTTTTGTGGTGCTTTTAAGGTTTTATAAATGTGTATAAAGCCTTTTAAGAGTTTAATAATGCTTGATCGATTTATAAGAAGAATTCGTTATTTTGCATATTAAATGAGAAAGCTCAAACATCGTAAGGCCTTCTTATTTCAAGCACTCTTATCATGCAATGCGGCGAAATTGTTTGCTTACACATCACAAATGGAGATGATACATAAAAAATTATTAAAAAAGCAGAAATGTTTTTTGTGAGCCATTTCAAGTGCCAAAGGCTATCACAATACGGAAATTGGTAAATACAATAGTGAAACCCGCCGGTATCTTTTATTGAAAACTAAAAATAATGATGAACAACGAATTTTCGTTATACCTTTTACAGAAACTTTGCACTACATTCTTCACTCTCGCCGTCGTGAAATTGATATGATGAGCCTTGAAAGAAAAGACTATTTTTGTAAAAAAGATTAAGGGGCTTTTTAATTAAGAGTGTTTCAATCTTGCATAAAATAATGAGAGAATATAGAAGCACTTCATGGCTAAAAAACAAATTTCCTCTTTCGACAAACATCTTATTATCCGCCTTTTACGAGAAAATTTTCGTAAACATATGCGTTGGTACAGTGCGGCTATCTTCTCAATGATCATCATTTCTTGTACCACAGCAACCAGTGCATGGATTATGCGGGATGTTGTTAATCAGATTATTGATGCACAAAATTTTCCTATGATTGTTTTGATTTCTAGCTTCATTGCTTTTATCTTTATTCTCAAAGGAGTTGCAACTTTTTTCCAAACTTACTTTCTAAACAAAGCAGGCAACAGTATCATTGCTGAACAACAGCGTAAAATTTTTGCACGACTTATGGAACAAGGAGTCTCTTTTTATCATAATAACACTTCATCTGATCTTCTTGTTCGTGTAACTCATAATGCAACAGCCGTACGTAATATAATTGATACTATTATCACAACTTTTGTACGTGATTTGCTTTCCGTTAGTGGTCTGTTGCTTGTCATGTTCATTCAAAACTTTGTGTTAATCTCCATTACTTTAATCGTAGGACCACTAGCTTTTTTAGGCGTTCGAATGGCTTTAAAACGCGTTCGCAGCTTGATGGAAAAAGAGCTCCTTTCACTTGGTGAAATTATCAAAATCGTACAGGAAACGGCTGTTGGTATTCGAATCATCAAGGCCTTTTCACTAGAAGAAGTCATGAAAAAACGGATGGACAAAGCCATTTGTGATGTTGAAAAACAAACAAACAGTATTGCAACACTCGAAGCTATTACCAATCCAATTATGGAAACACTCACGGGTGTTGCCATTGCAGGTATTATTTGTTTTTCCGGTTATCTTGCAACCCAACGCGCAGGTGTTCAAGGTGAATTTATGTCCTTTATTGTTGCTTTACTTTTAGCTTATGAACCCGCAAAAAGACTAGCAAATGTACGTGTTAAAATTGAATCTGGCTTGGTCAATATCCGTACGATGTTTGAAATACTCGATTGTCCCCTTACAGTTGTAGAACATAAAGAAGCTAAAGATCTGAATAAAACGCAAGGAACTATTCGTTTCGAACATGTTTCTTTTGCATACACTAATAACAAAATGATATTGAAAGACATCAATCTAGAAATAGAAGCCGGAAAAATGACAGCATTGGTGGGACCATCCGGTTCGGGAAAATCAACCCTTATCAACCTTATTATGCGCCTCTATGACCCCACAAAAGGACGCATATTGATTAATGATCAAGACATTCGCTACACAACATTTCGCTCTCTGAGAAACCTGATGGCCTATGTAGGACAGGATACTTTTCTCTTTCAAGGAACTGTTAAATATAATATCGGGCTTGGAAAAGAAGGGGCTAGTGATGACGAAATTATCGAAGCAGCAAAAGCAGCAAATGCTCATGACTTTATTATGAGTTTGCCAAATGGTTATGATACACAGATAGGTGATAATGGCTGTAATCTTTCAGGGGGGCAAAAACAACGACTCGCTATCGCTAGAGCAATGATTCACGATAGTGAAATTCTGATTCTTGATGAAGCAACAAGTGCGCTCGATTCACACACCGAAGCACAAATTAATGAAGCCATTCACCACCTTACTAAAGGACGCACAACGATCATTATTGCTCATCGCCTTTCAACGATTGCTCGTGCTCATAAAATTGTGGTCATACAAAATGGACAACTAATTGAACAAGGTACTCAAAAAGAATTGCTAGCAAAAGAAAATGGGTTTTATAAAAAACTTCATAATATCCAGTTCAAAAAACATACCTCCTAATTTCTAGATCCTTAAATAAGATTTGAAATAAAAAATGGATAGAAGGTAATGCTCCATTTATAAAAAAAGACTTGTTATCAAGAAAAAGCATTACTTCAATCAAGAATTGGTAAAGAATTTATGGTTTATTGAAAATAAAATTCTTGGATTTAGATGAAAACTTTACTCGTTGTTTTGTTGAATGCAAAAGATAAGATGTAATTTGCTTATTGCAAATTTTCTTTATATTTATGATGAATCAATCAAAAGCGCTTGTTGTACGTCATAAGAGATATTGGTATATGCATAAAAACTCTTAAGATAAGCAATAAAAATACCTCTACACTTTCAAGTGAAAAGATTGTCAGCAACATGAAAAGCTGGAAAATAGAATGATAATGCCGGCTTATAGCTTTAGCAAATACTTATACCTTTATTAATAACGGTAGTGTAGATTTTATACCATTCATAAGAGGTACTTTATACCATTTCACAAGCAATCTTATGAAATAGACTCAAGCGCACATTGAGAAATGTTCCTTTAAAACAAGTACATAAACTTGCAACACAATAATGTTATATTTTGGAGTATTCTGTTTGGGGAGCTATTCGTTATAAGAAAAGTGATCTCATTCAAGACACAATAAACAAAAATCTAAAATAATAGGTAATTTTTATTATTAAAAAATATTGCTTTAAATGCGTTTGACAATAAAATCGATATCTTATGAATTCTCTACTTGCCTCATGCTTTTGACGGTCTTTAATGGAATCATGTCCTTCACGTAAAAACAGAATGCCATTGTGTTGCAAATTCACGTACTTGTTTTAAAGAGACCTCTCTCAAAGTCTTCCCTAAGCCCATTTCGCGATAACATTCGTGAATTGTATAACGATAAATCCATTAACCCCCTCTATCTTTACGCTTATGGAGTAATAAACCGGCACCATTCACACTATTCTGCCAGTCCCTAATGTTGCGACAGCTCTTAGCTCTCGAGATGATTCATAAGAGGCATTTTTAGTCATTTCTTAATAGTTTTATCCACACAGGATTCCCCGCTTGTAGCATACAAGCCGAATGGTTTTGATTGATTCAATACGAAAGAGATTCGTACGATATTCAAAGTTCTAATTCAAGTTGAATAACAATAAATTATCTTTATAAATCAATATATTGCACACACTACATTCTTTAGGCAACAGCACGATATGGGCTTGAAAACAAGGTAAGGTATTTCTCTAAAATAAATATATAGCAGCAAAATAACATACTATCTTTCGTGAAGATTTGTCCCTTTAGAGAATAGCATAACAAAAAATCGAATATTTCAGATATATCTCTTCACGCCTCAACAAAAAGCTTCTTCTTTTATAGGATTTCTAGTCTATGCCTCCTTCCTCAGATTTAGAAATGAAAGACAAAAAACGAAGAAATTGTTTTTTTAAAATTCAATCTTTAATAATCTCTTTCATAAAAGAGACCTATACTAGAATTTTGTTCATTTCCTATAGCACCTTTAGCTTTGAGATGACGCGAAATATCTAAATTAATTGTCCCTTTCGTCGTTCCATCAGACCCTGCTTCAAAGCCCAAATAAATATTATTGTGTATGTAGCGTCCAATACGTAAGCCTGTATTACCCTTCTCATTAACGATAACATCAAGATCATCAAGTCCAATTTTAGTTCGTAAAGTATTCAACAAAGATGTATTAGAAGCACCTGCAAGATCAGCCGCTGCTGCTGCAAGTTGAGCAATCTGAAATGGTGATAATTCATTAAGAGAGCGATTAAAAATCAAACGAGCCAAAATCTCATCCTGAGGCAAATTTGGTTGTGAAGAAAAATTAATATCAAGATTATCAACCGTCCCACTTACAGTTACAGTGACGCGAATATCACCACTGTTATTGTTGGTTACAAAATAAACCGTAGGATTAAGATTACCACTAAAACTCGCTTGTCCTTGATCAAAATTAAGACGTTGCGACAGGATATCAAAACGTCCACGAATCATTCTAAATTCACCAACTGGATGCACATCATTCAATGGACCTGCTAGATTAATGCGTCCTCCCAGTTCAGCATCTAAGCCTTTTCCGCGTACAAAAAATTGATTGCGTGCTGTAATACGCATATTTGATAGCACGACAGATGACGATTCTTGTGTAACTATACGGCTTTTGCTTTTGTTCGTGTTCTTAACATCAGCACGTTCAAGTGTTGTTTGAATCGATTTAGTTAAATTCTTATTTCTAACATCAAGAAACTTGGCACTTTTAAAATGATCAGGAACAAAAACTTCAGCTTTTTCAACGATGATATCACCACCAAGAACAAGATTATTTAAAAAATGACCTGTCATTGTCATCTCACCTGATAATGTTGCCAGAATCATAGAACCATCATTATAATTGGCATTATCAAGATGAAATATCAAATCTGTCTCTAGACTATTAGAGATACGACCTGAAGCAGAAATCCCCCCCCCCTCAAACGAAGAAGCTGAAGCTTTCTCTATAAGGATATGATCACCTTTCAATTTGCCTTCAAGCTTTATATTATTCAATCCTACATTTGTTTGTGAATCAAAAAAGCTACCGTCGCCTATAGAAATATTTCCTAACAATTGTGGCTTTGATAACGCCCCATTAAGAGCTGTATCAATTCTTGCTGTACCCGTTATATGTGCACCACGCTTGGCTAATAAGAGATTAACAAAATCAAGAGGCATTATCCCTTTAACGTTTAATTTTGCCTCTGAACCATTAAGAGACACAGGCCCATGGATGGAAAGATCTAATCCTTTATCTCCAGTAGCTATCATATTTTCAATATGAAATGTCGATTTTTTATAAGAACCACGAGCATTTATATTGATTGACATCGGTCCTTTATGCGTCATAGCGGTTAAATTTTGACTAGAAAGCTCAAAATGAGCAGATGGATCCTTCATTGTTCCACCAATATCAACTTTACCTATCACTGTCCCATCAAGCGCTTGTCCTGCAATAAAACCATTCGCCAAACGTGCAGATAAATTTTGCAAATTAATATGAAGATCAAGCGCATTTTTCTCTAGAGATACATGCCCCTGAGCTTGTGCTTGTACTCCTTCTCCTGTTAAATTTGCATTCAAAGTAAGATTTTGATCTACAGTGTTCCCCGTAGCAGAAAGAGAAAAAGGCATAATTTTTTTATCTCGAAAAGCAACGGTTGTCAGTCCCTCACCTTTTATATCGTAAGTTATATTAGGTTTTTTTAAATGACCACGAATCATAACCTGCCCTGTTACACTCCCTGCTGCTCCAAGATCGGATTTCCACAGATTGACTAAAGCAGCAGGAAGCGCATTCATTGTAAGTTGCAAATTCAGGGTATCTTGAATATTCCCTGCTAAGATGATGTTGCCTCCATTTATTGCAATTCCTAATTCATTGATTGTCATTCCATCTTTATCAAAAGCAATTATGGATGGCTTCGGCAATGTTGCATGAAAAGTATGTTGTTTTAAGTCCACAGTTTCAATTTGCACTTCTCGTTTTATACTTTCTGGAAGTTCCTCAACCATTAAACGACCAGAAAGCCGTGCATTGAGAGTATCATGCAACATCGCTTGGACAGTAAAAACCGTTTGTCCATTATTCCTATCAGCGTGAGCATTTAAACGATTGACCATTACCAAAGGTGTTTGAATATGTTCTGCATTGATAACTCCTTCAAACTGAGTCATGCCAAAAGGATCGAATATGTCAGCATCTATTGCCAATTTTTTTATTTTATTCTTGGAAAAATTCAAATGGTTAACATGCGCCTTCACATTGGTTTTTTGTCTGCCATTTTGTTCATCAAAAATAAAATCTCCTTTTACTTTTCCACTACCATCCTGCAAAAATAACGCTGAAAGTACGGAAATATCATCGGCATCAATATGCAGCGCTCCTTTCAAAAAACCGCCAAGTTGTTGAGAAAGATCACCCGTTATTTTTGCACTTCCCCCTCTAATATCGATATTTTTAAGTTTTCGAATTTTATGAGAATCTTCAAAAGAGGCCGATACATGCAAAGGTTTCTTAGCAAAAATCCCTTCACCTTTTACCACCCCCGTTAAAGAAGTAATTGGTGCTGTATTATCTACAAATGCATCTATGTTAAGTGTTGTGTTTTGAAGTTTCTTCCCTACAATTAATGCTTCAGCAATATGGGCACGTGTATTTAGTTTTATATGGCTATTGCGCCCTCTCGCCGTACTTTGAATTGTAAGCGCACCGCTTATCTTTGGATCTAATTTGGACAAATCAGATATTTGAGCAGATAGATCCATTTTAGCGCTTTCATCTGAAAAATAACCATTAGCCTCTATGTTTGTATATTGATTTTTCAAATTAAAATGACGAAAAATGACACCCCTCGTATTTCGAGTAACACCACCTGAAAGAGTGATGTTTCCTTTGAATAAACGATCAAAAGACTGCATGCCTATTTTCATATCGTCAGCCATTCCTGATAATTGGAGATCAAAAATGCCACTCAATAAACTGATCGTTCCTTTGGCTTTAATATCTGCACTACCAGAAAGTGATTGTTTACTGAACACTTCCAAAGGAGTTAATGTTTGAGCTTTTAAACCGAGATCGCCTTTAAAAATAAAATTCTCCATTGTCCCTTTTAACCAAGAAGAAAAACCCTGAGCCGTAACACTCAGATCATGAATCAAAATTGGTTTGTTCGAAACAATATCCGTATCTAAATGCACATGAACCGCTTGGCTTAAATTTTCTACTAACGCTCCCTTAATCTTTTTAACCCCTTGAAGCGTCCCTTTAACCTGAACACCAACATGACGAGAAGCTGCATTATCAAGATTTTCGCTTACTCCTCCCATATCAAAAATTGCATCGCGAATATAAATATTTTTATTGCTTAAATGATTTACAACCAACCGCCCACTCCAAGATTGTTGACCTTCGCGACCATAGTCAATGTTCAAAGCAAGAGTATTCGCAGATTTTGGCACGTCTGATATAGGTAAATGAACAGAATCCTTTTCGTTATCAAGAGCCATTTTTCCATCAACAAAAAGCCGTCGCAAAAATCCATCGGCGGTTATTTCAGCATTGGCTATAACGTTCATTGCTTTGTTCTGAATAACCATCTGATCAAGGTGTGTCACACCTTCTTTTGTTCTTCTTGCCTTTGCTTTTAATGTTATATTAGATTCGAAGAGACTACGATATTGAGAAGGTATTAAAGGGCTCAGTGTTCCCTCTAGTTTCGTAGAAAAACTCTGTCCTTCTGGAACACTTGCAAGAATAACATTACCATCTACAATAGAATGATGATCAGACTCTAAAGAAAGTTTGATAACCAAATCATCAAAAGTACCATCACCTTTCAGGACGAGATTTAATGCTGGACATTGTTCAATGTTAAAAATATTTGCCAAAATACCATTTTGTGGTTCGTTAGCAGAAATATCAATTTGAGCTGTACGATTACTATCAGATATCTTGGTGAGAACAGAAAAAGAACCCGGTGCATCTAAACGATGCGCCGCTATATCGACATCAAAATTACCACTAGCCAAGGTGAAATTGCCTTTTAAGGACATATCAGCAGAAAAACCAAAAAGATTCTGTTCAAATGTCACATGTTGAGCAGTAAGCGTATTGATAGAAAGAGCAAGCGGCAATTTTGGTAAAGAAAACTTACCCGTCTCAAGGGAAGAAACAAAAGAAGAATTGCCTTGCGGTTTGCGTAAAAATGTAACCTGTTCTGCCGAAAGCTGGTTAATATCCATCCGCCCTCTCAGCAATGCTAGACGATTCCAATCCATTTTAGCATTGGTAATTTTAAGCCAAACCCCTTTTTTATCACTGACAGTAATAGTATCAATTGATGTTTGAGAAGACAGTGTCCCTTGCATATTGTGTAAACGAACTTGACGATTAGGCGCTGAAAGCTTTCGTTCAATTAAAGAAACAAACCATGAGCGATCATCTGTTTTCATTTCGCTAGAGGGAAGAATGTCTCCTCTTTGCGCAAAAACAAAACCACCCACCCCAAAAAACAAAAATACAAAGAAGAAAGCTGATAAACGTACACCTTTTTTCATTAAAATGCTTGCCCTATACCCACATAAAAACCAATGCGAGGGTCACCCTTCTCTCTCTTTAAAGGAAAGGCTAAATCAACGCGTAAAGGACCAAGACCCGTCATATAACGTCCTCCTATACCGGCTCCCCATTTAATTTTTTGAGAAAAATCAAAATTCGCCTTTTCCCCTACTAAACCTCCATCAAGAAAACCGACAACCCCTATTTTATCATTTAAAGAAACACGCAATTCTGCCGATCCCTCAATAAGCGCCCGTCCACCAACAACCGCATCATTTTCTATTTTGATACCAATATTACGGTAAGCATAACCACGAACAGAGCCCCCACCACCAGCAAAAAAAAGCGTATTTGCGGGTACTTGTGCTGTATCATTCCCAAGAATTGTACCAAGCTTTGCCCGCGCAGCAACAACAAAACGATCCCCTTCATCCAACGCCCAATAAGAACGACCTTCTGCTGTTACTTTTGCAACAAAGTTGCTAAAACGCATCTCATAAAAAGGCTCAATGAAAACTTCACCATATAAACCTTTTGTTGCATTAAACTTATTATTACGACTATCGTAAATCAAGCCGCTAGGGAAACCGATTGTTGTAAAATTACGGCTCCCAAAATAGATATCACGTGAATAACCATTTGAAACTTCTACAGCAGCCTGTCCCGATAGATTACCATTGAAAATATGCGTAATACCTAATTTTCCTTTGATGGCTTTTGTCGTATAATTTTCTAAAACATCTTGTTGTATTTTTAATTCTGACCTGAGATCTGTATCTGGCGTGAGTACCCCAGGCTTTATAAACGTGCCACCGAAAAGATAATCAAAATTTTTAAAATTATATGATTGCTTTTTATTGCTACCAACACCACTTATTTTTGTTTCAATTTTAAGAGTCTCTGCATGACCCAAAAGATTGTTATGCATCCAATAAGTCTCAAAACCAGCACCATCTAATGTTGAATAGCTACCGCCTACACCAAAACGACGCGGTTTACGTTCTTGTACAACAAGCATAAGCGGTAAACTACCATCTAGATTAATAGTATCAGCCTCACGTATATTGATAGCACGAAAAACACCAAGGCGCGCAAGACGTTCATTTGCCTTAGCTAACGCATCGGAATCGTATATCTGCCCTGGTTTCAATCCAGTCATCCACGCGATATAAGCTGAATCTACACGTGGTTTCTTACTTATATTACGCACACTTAAAGGACCATAATGAGCCTTTTGTCCAGGACCAACAACAATCCGTCCTTCAACACGCAATGTAGCATGATCAGCCACGACTTCACTCTTCATAATTTTAGCTTTAGCATAACCTTGTTGCCGCCATCCTTCTATCGCCCATTTTTCTGCTTTCAAAATGGTTTCAGATTTAGCAATAGCCCCAACTTTATAGCCCAATTCTTCAATTGTGGGCATTTTATGCGCTTTACGTTTTTCAAACGGAGCTACTTTATCAATATTGGCAATACTAAAAACATATTGTGGACCAGCATTAATTGTAATAACGATATTCGATTGTGCTGGAAGTTGAGTTACCGGACTTAAATCAGCGACTTCTAAACCATTAATTTTAATACTAATAACACCACCATAGCGTCCATCAGCATAAAGAGCAGAAAGAATTGCTCGATAATCTGAACGCGCCTTGGCTAGCAAACCAGAAGAACTGGCGGATGCTTTCTCTTTATCAGCAACAAGAGAAGAAACAGATTTAACTATTTTTATACCTTCTAATGGCGCACCTAGCGGTGCAACAACATCAACTTTATAAAATCTCTCTGTACTTTTTGCATAATGTGAAGGAGAATTTGTTTTCTTTTTACCAAAAAGAGGAATGCCGAAAAAATCAAATGCAGCAAGAGGCTGTGGAAAAGAAAAAGAAAAACACAAGCCTATAAAGACACAGCGCACAGTCCCTGATTTTAACAAAACTCTTGTCTGGTATACCATAAAATCAGATACCTTATAATACACTTTGCCTCTACTACGCTTTAAATAATATAAAAATAAGAAAGGTAAATATAATTACTTTGCACATTTTACGCGTTTTATCACATCAAATAACACTCTGCGATACATAACGTCACCCTCCCCTTATATTTTCATAAAATTCTGCACTGTTGTATAACACGAACAGCCTCATTCTTTTTTTCTTAACATATTTATTTAGCTTATTATAAATGTTTTATTGCGTCCCATATTATCATGGTTAAATTTGTACAAATGACTTTCCATGAGAACGCTAAAAACTGCCCATGTATATAGATCTCTCTATAAAAAAAACCATAGAGATGCTTCTTGATTTTTATAAATAGATATGATTGTCTCTACCAAGTCTAAAGGGGGAAAATAAATAAATGATCGCACGTATTACAACTGTTGCTTTTCGCGGTCTAGAAGCAGTCCCTGTCGATGTACAGGTTATGATTTCGTCTGGTAAAATAGGAATGGCTATTGTTGGATTAGCTGATAAGGCAGTTGCAGAAAGCCGTGAACGTGTACAAGCAGCCCTCCACGCTTGTGGACTTTCTATGCCTACTAAACGAATTACGATTAATCTTGCACCAGCTGATTTGCCTAAAGAGGGATCGCATTATGATTTGCCAATCGCCGTAGGCTTAATGCTTGCTATGGGAATCCTCCCTCCTGAAGTAGCACAAGACTATATCATTTTAGGAGAATTATCACTGGATGGTTCACTTACCGCTGTTAATGGTGTTTTACCAGCCGCCATGACAGCTTTATCACTCGATAAAGGGCTGATTTGTCCCTTCCAATGTGGACCTGAAGCAGCATGGGCAAATGCAGAAATAAATATTCTTGCTCCAGAGACTCTGCTCACTATAGTCAACCATTTCAAAGGAACCCAAATTCAAAAACGTCCACAACCGCGCCAATATACTATCGAAACTGAACTTCCAGATCTTTGCGAAATCAAAGGACAAAAAACAGCCAAACGTGCCTTAGAAGTTTGTGCTGCTGGACGCCATAACCTTTTGTTTGTAGGCCCCCCTGGTGCTGGGAAATCTATGTTAGCGCAACGCTTACCTTCCATTTTGCCACCTCTTGATAGCCGTGAGCTTTTAGATGTCTCTCTGATTGCTTCTATTACAGGAGAAACGGTTCATAATACCATTTCACTTCATTGCCCCTTTCGTTCCCCACATCATTCTGCTTCCATGGCCGCAATGATTGGTGGGGGGCTTAAAGGACGACCGGGAGAGGTCTCCCTTGCCCATAATGGTGTGTTATTCCTTGATGAATTGCCTGAATTTTCTCCGCAGGTTCTTGATTCTCTTCGTCAACCTTTAGAAAGTGGGGAGTCAGTTATCGCCCGCGCTAATCACCATATTAGCTATCCTGCTCGCTTCCAACTCATTGCCGCAATGAATCCTTGCCGATGTGGTATGGCAGGCGAAAAAGACCATGTTTGCCCTAAAGGAATACGCTGTCAAATCGATTATCAGTCCCGTATTTCTGGTCCTCTGCTTGACCGAATTGATTTACGGATTGATGTCCCTGCTTTGACAGCTATGGACCTTATGCAACCAGAACAATCAGAAAAAAGCTGCGACGTTGCCAAACGCGTCGCACGATGCCGTACCATTCAAGCTAAACGTTTTTCAACAATGGGGTTTGATCATATTCGTACCAATGGCGATTGCCCTGCCAAAATTATAGAACAGATTGCCATTCCTGATAAAAGTGCGACCATACTCTTACGAGATGTGAGTGAAAAAATGCACCTCTCTGCACGCGCTTATCATCGCATTCTCAAAGTTGCACGCACAATTGCTGATCTTGACGGATCAGATACTCTTTCACGCTATCATCTCGCAGAAGCTATTTCCTATCGACTAGGCGCAGAAAGATTAACAGCCCTTAATTAAAAAACTATTCATCAATAAAAACTTATTGGAAAATAACGCAAATAAAGTTCTGTAAGTTTACCATCTTCTTCTAGTGATTTCAGCGCATAATTGAGTATATCAACCAATTTTTCATTCTTTTTTGCAACAGCAAGCTGCATTCCTTGCCCCAATAACTGTGGCGCCATATATGCCCCCCCAACAAAATGGCAGCAATCAACAGATTTTTGTTTTTTGAACCATAATGATAAAGCAAATCCATCATCAAAAATAAGGTCAATTTTACGCTCTTGTAACGCTTTATAGAGCTCTTCTCTCTTTTTAAATCCTTGCCATTTGGCTTTAGGAAAATAATGTTGAAAGAGTTTTTCGTGAACACTTTTAGACAAAACACCACTGGTTAAATGTATCAATTGATCGCTTATTGGCTCATCGAGATTTAAACGTCGAGAAGCAACAAATCGCGCTGGAAAACGTAAATATGACTTTGTAAAAACAAGATCTTGCTGGGTTTTACTTGTTTCTTTTAAACCCGCAATAATGACTTCCGCATCACCATTTTCAACATGTTCTACAAGCTCTTTCCAAGGAATCACTTCTACTTCACAAAGCTTCTCTAATTTTAATTTTGAACAAATAGCGCGCAATAAATCGATATTATAACCTGCAAGATGCCCCGTTTGATCAATAAAATTAAAAGGAGGAAAATCAAAAGTTGTTACAAAACGCAAACGAAAGATATCCGTTGTATCAGGTTGTACCAAGTGTTCATGCGAATCAAAAAAAGAAGGCAGCCTTTCAGCTTCTGCGTAAGAGGAAAATAGAACCCCCCCTGCTACAAATAAAATACGAATAAAAATATTGTATGGATTATTGAATAAAAGATACCGTAAACGCAATTGAAGATGTTTTACATATATAGATTTTTTTATTTTCAAAATCTCTCCCCCATTTTTCAAAACTAAGATGCAACTCTTCTTAACTATTATCTAACGCACTTCACCAAAATATCTGGCGTTTAATAAATAAAATTCTTGCTATTTTTTAAAACTGTTAAAAAATTTAACAGTTTTCATATATTTTTTTTGAAACCATTGAAAATGCTTAGATTTCTGATGTTAATTTTCCAAAATAAATATATAAAAGGTAATTTTAGAGAAAGGCGATTTAATTTTTTAAATATAAGAAATAGGCTGTATATACTTTAGTGGCACACTTTATTTTATCAAAATATCTCGCGTATCTTAAAATATTAAGACCATTTCCTTGCGTATCACAACTAGGGAAGTATATAGATACTATTGAAGAAAAGAGTAAAAATACCCCTCAAATGCCGAGGTTTTTCTCAACATTAAGGTTGCATCAACATTTAAGAGTTGAAAAATAAAATGATGATTCTGGTTTGTGCTTTATTGTCAAGATGGGAAAGGTGGGAGACATGAATCTTGTAGTATTCACAGGGTATTTTGCGCTATATTATTCAAACATCGTTGTAAAATGAGTTTGGAAACATTGAGAGATGTTCCTTAAAAAAGTGCGAGAATATCAGCGCAATGGTGCTTTGTTTTAAATGAGGGACGTAACCTCCATTACAGGAATGAGAAAAACATAAAGCGTAAGATAATGCGTCATCACCCTCATTATTCAAAAACATCACCGTAGACGTTTTTTAAAATTGTAAAGTTGAATATAAAAGATGATCGTGGAAACGTGTTTTTATATTTACGCGTTTATATTTTCCTCAAATGAGGCTTTTTTCACATTTTAAAGATGACACAAACCAATATACACAATATTTTCGCCTCAATCTAACATACAAAAGTTTGAACTGCTTAGAGAGCTCGTAACCTTTGTTTTAAATATATGGTAGAATTAGGATTGAAAATTGATTTATGGATAAAACAAGTAAGACCTCTGTTAGAGTAACACAAAAATGCATAACTAATTTTAAAACATTACGCATATGCAAAAATAAACAAAGTAAATAGCATCGTTTTATGAAACAACTTTTTGTATAAGTCAAAAGTGTTTATTCGCCTTATATCACCGCCCTCGTGTTTTACAGCATAACAGTACACTATCATTTCATCATTCTCTCCATTATATATCGACAGATATTGAATCTAGATCTGATATACGGTAAATATTTAATGTGGTTATTCCATAAATAACTGATCAGAACATTGAGCTTTGAAAAAAGCGGATAAAATATTGTAAATTGAACACAGGAATGGACTAACTTATGAGTGATGAAATAACCTCACCAGTACAAAGCAATAACTATGATGCCGCTTCTATCAAAGTTCTCAAAGGTCTTGATGCTGTACGCAAACGTCCTGGTATGTATATCGGTGATACTGATGATGGATCGGGTTTACACCATATGGTCTATGAAGTTGTAGACAATGCTATTGATGAAACTCTAGCCGGTCATGCTACTCTTGTAAACGTCACGCTCCATGCTGATGGTTCTTGTTCTGTTCGTGATAATGGACGTGGAATTCCGACAGATATCCATCCAACAGAAGGTATTTCTGCAGCTGAAGTTATTATGACACAGCTTCATGCCGGCGGAAAGTTTGATCAAAACTCTTATAAAGTTTCAGGCGGATTACACGGTGTTGGTGTCTCTGTTGTGAATGCATTATCCGTTTGGCTTAAATTGCAAATCAAACGCAATGGTAAAATTCATGAAATATCATTTACCCACGGGGTAGCTGATGCTCCATTAAAAGTTATTGGCGATTGCGATAGAGAAAGTGGAACAGAAATCAGATTTTTACCAAGTTCTGAAACTTTTACTATGGTTGAGTTTGATTTTGAAACTTTGGAGCGCCGCTTACGGGAATTAGCCTTTCTAAATTCTGGGGTTTATATTCTTCTTGTTGACGAGCGTCATGCTGATATTAAATCAGTTGAATTGCATTATGAAGGTGGATTAACGGAGTTTGTCAAATATATTGACCAATCAAAAAAAGCCCTGCTTGATAATCCTATTTATATTGCAAGTGAAAAGGATGGTATGAGCGTTGATGTTGCCCTATGGTGGAATGATTCCTATCATGAGAAGGTCTTGTGTTTTACCAATAATATTCCTCAGCGTGACGGTGGAACTCATTTGATAGGTTTTAGAAGTGCCCTTACGCGCCAAATTAATGGCTATGCTGAATCTTCAGGTATTGCTAAAAAAGAAAAAGTGAACTTAACCGGTGATGACTGCCGTGAAGGATTAACAGCTATTCTTTCTGTCAAAGCTCCTGATCCAAAGTTTTCTTCACAAACAAAGGATAAGTTAGTCTCTTCTGAAGTGCGCCCTATTGTTGAAAATTTGGTCAATGAAGGTCTTTCAGTATGGCTGGAAGAACATCCTCATGAAGCAAAACTTCTCATTAGTAAAGTGGTAGAAGCTGCAACAGCACGTGAAGCAGCGCGCAAAGCACGTGAACTCACAAGACGAAAAGGGGCACTTGATATCACTTCTCTGCCAGGAAAGCTTGCCGATTGCCAAGAACGTGATCCTGCAAAATCAGAAATCTTTATTGTCGAGGGGGATTCGGCTGGCGGTTCAGCAAAAAGTGGGCGCTCACGTCAAAATCAAGCAATTTTACCCCTTCGTGGTAAAATCCTCAATGTTGAACGAGCACGTTTCGACCGCATGCTCTCATCTGATATGATTGGAACACTTATTACAGCTCTTGGAACGTCTATCGGTAAAGATGAATTTTCACCGGATAAATTACGTTATCATAAGATTATTATCATGACGGATGCGGACGTTGATGGAGCCCATATTCGAACTTTGCTGCTTACTTTCTTTTTTAGACAAATGCCTGAATTGATTGAACGTGGTCATCTTTATATTGCTCAGCCTCCTCTTTATAAAGTATCGCGTGGAAAATCTTCCCAATATATTAAAAATGAAGCAGCGTTTGAAGAATTCTTGATCGATACTGGATTAGAAGAAACAACGCTTGAGCTTTCAACGGGAGAAGTTCGTGCAGGGGCTGATTTGTATCAACTCGCTAAAGATGCTCGTATATTACGTCAACTTTTAAATGGTCTTCATACCCGTTATGATCGTAATATTGTTGAACAAGCAGCAATTGTTGGCGCTTTTAATCTTGAAGTCTTTGCATCACAAGAAAAAGCGCAAAAAATAGCAGATACTATAGCACACCGCCTTAATCTGATTGCTGATGATATGGAACAAGGTTGGAGTGGACAATATACAGCAGATGGAAGTTTATGTTTTGAGCGTATTTTGCGTGGTGTTAAAGATGTTGTTACGCTTGATGTGGGACTTATAAATTCAACTGATGCACGTCAAATTGATCGCATTTCCCAAAATTTTATCGACATATATCATCCTCCTGTTCTTTTACGTCGCAAAGATAAAACAGAGCGTATTTTTGGTCCTATGAGCCTCTTAGAAAGCATTTTTACAAACGGTAAAAAAGGTGTTACTCTTCAACGTTATAAAGGTCTTGGGGAAATGAATGCTGAACAACTTTGGGAAACAACGCTTGATCCCAATGCACGTTCTCTTTTACAAGTAAAAATTAATGATGCAACCGATGCAGATTCACTTTTTTCTCGTCTCATGGGTGATGAAGTTGAACCTAGACGTATTTTTATTCAAGACAATGCCTTAAACGTTGCCAATCTTGATATCTAAAGGTACTCTTCTGTTTTTGGCTGTGTAAATGTCGTAGTTTTATACGTTGTTTTTTCGTAGTTGAACATTCCCTCTCTATTTCATTTACGATAAAAGAAAAATAAGGAAGATCATATACATGGCAATTGAAACAGAACGTGTAGGAACCAAGGGTGGCATGGAGCACTCTTTTGGTTTTACAAGAGTAGATGAAACGCAAAAACAATCCATGGTGGATGGTGTGTTTCATTCTGTCGCTGAAAATTATGACAAGATGAATGATATCTTATCCTTAGGGCTACACCGTGTGTGGAAAAATTCCATGGTTGCTTGGCTTTCCCCACCAGCACTTTCTCATTGGAAAGTTCTTGATGTCGCTGGCGGTACAGGTGATATTGCTTTTCGTATTCTTAATGCTTCACGCCAAAAAGCCCATGCTACAGTACTTGATATTAATGGCTCAATGCTCAGCGTTGGCAAAAAACGCGCACAAAAAAATGGTCTTGCCCCTCTGATTGATTTTGTTGAAGCCAATGCAGAAAATCTACCTTTTGAAGATCAAAGCTTTGACGCTTACACGATTGCTTTTGGAATTCGCAATGTTCCTCATATTGATCAAGCTCTTAGAGAAGCTTTTCGTGTTTTAAAGCCCGGTGGACGTTTCTTATGTTTAGAATTTTCAAATGTCGAGATGCCTTGGCTCGATAAAATTTATGATCTTTGGTCTTTCCATGCTATCCCTACGCTGGGTCAATTTATCGCAAATGATGGCGATGCTTATCGTTATTTGGTTGAATCTATCCGCAAATTTCCTAAGCAAGATGATTTTGCCCATATGATCAAGCATGCGGGGTTTTCGCGGGTATCGTACCGCAATCTCACCGGTGCGATTGCAGCGCTGCATTCAGGTTGGAAAATTTAAAAATGGTGCAAATTTCCCCTTACTTTCAATTGATGCGTGCAGGATGGGTTTTAACACGTGAAGGTGTTTTAAGTGCTCTTCCTCATGATGATCTTCAAGGATTTCCAGCGCTATGTCATCGTATAGCGGGCGCATTAGCAAGACGCAAAACAAAAAAGAAACAGCGATCTGAAAATATTTCGTATGCCATTAATAAGCTTGGACCCTCTTACATAAAACTTGGTCAATTTCTTGCAACAAGGCCTGATATTGTCGGCCATGATATTGCGAAAGATTTGTCACAACTACAAGATCGCGTCCAAACATTTTCTTGTACCGCCGCTATTGCTCAAATTGAAAGTTCTCTTGGTCGCTCTATTGATGATTTATTCGTAAATTTTTATCCCCCCATTGCCGCCGCTTCTATTGCTCAAGTTCATCCAGCTGAATACAGTGATGAAACTGGCCATACGACAAAATGTGCTGTAAAAGTTATTCGTCCCAATATCAGAGCACGTTTTTCTAAAGATCTTAGAGGATTCTATCTCATTGCTCATTTACAAGAGCGCTATATCCCTGCCTCTCGAAGGCTTCGTCCTGTTTGTGTAGTGGATACTTTAGCACAAACAACACGGCTTGAAATGGATTTACGCCTAGAAGCAGCAGCTATATCTGAAATGGCTGAAAATATTCAACATGATACAGGCTTTCGGGTTCCACGTATTGACTGGGAACGGACAGGACGTAATGTCCTTACAATGGAATGGATTGATGGTATAAGAATATCCGAAACTTCCAAACTTAAAGAAGCAGGTTTTGATTTGAAGGCGCTCGCTATTACGCTTATTCAATCTTTTCTTCGCCATACATTGCGTGATGGTTTTTTTCACGCCGATATGCATCCTGGTAATTTATTTGTAGATGAAAAAGGATGTATTGTTGCTGTTGACCTAGGCATTACAGGAAGGCTTGGTAAAAAAGAAAAGCATTTCCTTGCTGAAATCCTTTATGGCTTTATTACCCGCGATTACCATCGGGTTGCACGCGCCCATTTTGAGGCAGGTTATGTTCCTTCACACCATAATATTGAAAGCTTTGCGCAAGCCAACCGCGCTATTGGCGAACCAATTCACGGACAATCAGCACAAAGCATTTCCATGGCTAAATTGCTCACTTTATTGTTTGAAGTCACTGAATTATTTGACATGCAAACGCGACCTGAACTTTTATTGTTGCAAAAAACGATGGTTGTTGTGGAAGGCGTTGCCCGCACATTAGACCCCACTTTTAATATGTGGAAAGCTTCTGAACCCGTTGTCAAAGAATGGATTAGTAAAAATTTAGGACCCGTAGGCGTTGCAAAAGACTTTAGTGAAGGAGCACAAGCTCTCCTTTCGCTGGCACGCAAAACACCACAATTGGTTCAAAATTTCCAACGGATAGAAGAAGATTTTAATCAAATGAGAAAAACAGGTTTTAATCTTTCTCCTACTACCCTCAAACAACTTGCTGTGGAACAAAGTCATCGAAACCGTTATGGTCGTTATAGCCTTTTCATCATTGCACTTTGTTGCACTTTTCTTACTTTTTACTTTTTTCATCTTTTCTAATCTCCTTAATATGCTAAAAATATCAACAATGAAATCATTGCAATCATTTTATTTCTTGGAGGTATTTTATGGCCAGTATTACCATTCGTAACCTGTCTCCTGAAACCAAAGAAGCTTTGCGCATACGCGCCGCGCAAAATGGTATTTCTATGGAAGAAGAAGTCCGACGCCTTTTAAGCAATCCCACTCCTCTCACCACACAACCCCTTCATGCTAGTGCTGTTGAAGTGAAATCATTGAAATCAAAATCTCTTCTTCTTATTATTGGTGGAAGTATTGCATCCTATAAAGCACTTGATTTGATTCGCCGTTTACAAGAACGTGGAGCACACTTAAAAGTTGTAATGACAAAAGCAGCGCAAAAATTTATTACGCCTTTAGCCGCTGAAGCTTTAAGCGGTGGTACTGTATATACTGATTTATTTTCACGCGAAGAAGAACATGATATTGGACATATCCGATTAGCACGTAACGCTGACCTTATTATTTTAGCCCCTGCTACAGCCAATCGCATTGCAAAAATAGCCAATGGCATAGGAGATGATCTGACTGATTGCATTCTTTTAGCGGCACGCTGTCCACTCTTAATTGCACCCGCCATGAATCCGTCCATGTGGGCGCATCCTGCCACTATTCGCAATGTTGCACAACTGCGCGCAGATGGCGTTCATATCATCGGACCAGAAATCGGAAATATGGCTGAACGTGACGAGATAGGATATGGGCGTATGAGCGAACCTTTAACTATTGTTGCTACCATAGAGGCTCTTTTGAATGGGCATGAAAAACCTCTCTCTGACCGCCATTTCATCGTTACCTCTGGCCCTACCCATGAACCAATTGATCCAGTACGTTATCTTGCTAATCGGTCTTCAGGTAAACAAGGTCATGCCATCGCAACCGCTCTTGCGCATTTGGGTGCAAAAGTAACACTTATTTGTGGACCTGTTAATCTTGCAGACCCACAAGAAGTAAAAACCATTCATGTTGAAACAGCACAACAGATGTTACAAGCCGTTCAAACCGCATTGCCTGCTGATGGCGCCATCTTTGTTGCCGCTGTTTGTGACTGGCGCAGTCAAACGCAGTCTTTACACAAAATTAAAAAGAATGCTCATAAAATACCACCATCCCTTCATATGGTCGAAAATCCTGACATTTTAGCAACGATTGGACACGCTCCAAACCGCCCCTCACTGGTCATTGGTTTTGCTGCAGAAACATGTGATATCATTGCCAATGCGCAAAAAAAATGTGTTGAAAAAGGAGCTGATTTCATTCTTGCTAATGATATTTCTCTTCAACTAGATGGTACAGGTGTCATGGGTGCTGATACAAATCAAGTTTATCTCGTAAGTAGAAAAAAAGTTGAACAATGGCCCCATATGAGTAAACAACACGTAGCGCAAAAATTAGCAAACGTGATTGTATCATTTTTTGCCCCCAAAACACCTACTCCTCATGAGGAAAATATACCCCTTTGCAAATAATAACTCTTCAAACGCGTTGATATTAAAAAAACCTATAAAATAGAACTGACAATAGGTGTCTATCCATCTCGATTGTTATACAATATTTTTGATTTATAATGATAATCTCGCATTGTTCATATTAAATTAGAACCCAAATATCGTAAGATTCTCTCATTTCCAATCTCTCTCATGTTAAGGCAATAAAAATCATTTTCTTGCACATTGCAAACAAGGATAGCTGTATGAATACAAAACGTTTAAGAAAGAACTAAAAACGCTTATAATGGGCCGTCTCGGGCAACACTGAGGATGATGGCGCCAGCGTGCTCTTTTTATTAAGCGTAAAGATAGTGATGCCCTATAAGTTTTATATTATTCACGAGAACTTTGCCCTTATACCATTCATGGGCGCGATTGCGAAATGGGTGTGACGAGCATTGGGAAATATTTTTTTTAAAATCCCGTATCACCTTAGCCTTCATAAAAGTAGGATCTCTTGCACCACTGTCTCCCCAGCTTATAAAAAAACAAGCTATCATTCACTTTGGCTACCATCAATTTTGACAAAGCTCTTGCACTGGATAAAATTTATAAAAAGCATTTTCTTTCTTCAATGTTTTTATCCTCATATTGGTCATATTTATGATATGCAAATAAATGATTTTGATTGTTTCATGATGAGAGCAGCTAATGAGAAAATATGACAACTTTATTTGGAGCTCTTATTCACTATGAAAAATAATATATAAATCAATATATTATAATATCTCAATGCAATTTAAAGCATATCTCACACTGACGCTTATAAAGAGTATAGACAAAATTCATTGCACCACTGTCTAAACTGACGCCTTTATTATTTTCCTCAGTGATCGGTCTTTAAGATTAAATGTGTGTGTCCTCTCTCCAGAATACCAAGACCACAAAGATTAGAATTTTATCCATGATATCCTCACATTGTAATGATTCATGAAAAGCATTTTTATTCCTCTATCGAAAGCCTTGTATCCATACATTGGTCTCGTCTATAATGTGCAAGTAAATAATTTTTTGATGTTGAATAGAGACTTTGAAATTAAAGAATATTTCTATATTTTGGATTCTTATTCAAGTTGAAAATGATCAATTCTCTTCGTAAATTAATGGTGTTATTATCTAAAAATTATTTGATACAGTGCACCACTTGTACGAAAAGTGCTTCAATGAATTCTTATTTCATTGCACTTATAGCTTTTAAAATCTCATCATTTTTAATCATCAGTGGTGTCTCTCATTCTTTGCTTCTTCTTAAGAAAGAGCTCTTCCATGGGATCGGACGGTCAATCGCCTAAGCTTATTTTTTCCACTTTTATCATATTAATCATTTTCTATCTGTTGCCCAAAATCAGAATATCTACGGCGCTACTACGTTACTCCTATATAACTACGTGCTTATTTTACACAGATATCTTTCAATAATTGCCAAAACACTCTTATGAAGAGTATACACTCTCCATGAATGGTATAAAATACTTTATGCTATCCATTGTTACTGAAATATAAGGTACAAAGCGGCACCATCATACTCTTTTTCAGTTTTCAATGCGACGATAATGTTTGCATTAAGAGGATTCATAAAAGATATTTCACGCCTTTTTGAAAGTACTTTTATCTGCACACCACCTCCGTTTATGACATATTAACAAACGATTTCAATTGATCTAATATGAATAGGACTAAAATAAGAAATCCTCATGATATTTAGGTTTTTCATTCATGTTGTGAAACAATAAATTATCATTATAAATCAATATATTGCTTTAATAAAAGATAAAGCATAAAATTTTATATTATGCTTTCTTTGGCTAGCAAGTTTTATTAACCTTAAAGTCAAGGAACACTATTTTTGTGTAATGCGTGCCATGGTCTTTTGGGAAAGCATTTTGTGTAAATATGTCATAAAGGCGGCTGCAAAAAGCGGTGTTGCTAAATTAAGAATTGGAATTGAAACAAAAAGCGCTATCAATAATCCTGCACCAAAAACCGTTGTGTAATGAGTATGTAAAAAAGCACGTGCATCTTGCTCTGTTCGAAAACGATAAGCAGCAAACAAGAAATATTCATGACCGAGCAAATAACCATTAATAAGATAAAAAGCAATTAAATTAATACCTGGTATGAAGAATAAAATAAAAGCAATTCCATTACCAAGAAGGCTTAAAATAACAAATTTAAAGGAAATGATAAGAGAACGCCGAAACGGCAAAGCTTGTCCAATAGGCTCGTTTGGGTAATCCTCTTTTTCAATAATTTCAGCAGCAGAGTCAATGAAAAAACCACCAATCATAGCTGCGATTGGTGCAATCAAAAAAGCCAACAAAAGAGCCAAACCAAGATTAAAAATGATAAGCATGCTAAAACCAATCCATCCTGCCCAACTAGGGAGTCCAGGAAGAAATTGTGCAATCCAGGGCCAAAAGTAAGACACAAAAAGTTGGTGCACACATAACCATAAAATGGTGAGAGTGAAAAAAGTAACCCCCAATGCTTTCAGTATCATAATACGATATTGCGAGGTCAAAAGACGTTGTAAAGCACGATAAGCAGCAGTAAAAATCATAGATTAATAAACTAAGGAAAGACGCAAAAAAAACAAGAAATATATTTAAAGAATGTACTGTATAATTTTTTCTTTCTTTGAACTACAAGATTTTTTTCAAGAACATTATAAAAAACGGCTAGGGCTTCTTTGTTTAAAATAAAGTTTTAATGAATAGAAATTTTGAATTTTAAAAACCAAGAAGAATTCAAAAAGCAGCTGTTGTAGAAGAAATTTTTAATATTTTTGTACAGAGTGTAGATTATTGCATTTGTATGATATATGTAAAAAATTAAGGAATAATAACTATTTGGGAGGAAAGTTGTTTACTTTTATTTATTCAGTAGAGTTGTTTAACTTCGTTTAGCTACGTGCTTAATTGTTTTGCACAATTCCTAATACTCTGTACTTTTCTACTATTTGGCGGCATGCTTTTTCCTCTTGTTTTTATTCAAAACAATATTGAGTTCAATGGAATAGGAGTATTTTGAGCGTATTCAATTTTAATTGTAAAAAGCATACGCTTTAAAGAAACCTTTTGAAAAAAACCTTGCTCTGATGTTAGCGTTTCGCTAATATAGCGTTGTCGTATTCATTATCTTTAATGGATTATTTTAGCCTTGTTAGCGCCTTATACTATAAGGTTTCTTTTCTTCAAAACTGTTGATACGAATGATTAATTGGATATTCATTTTTATTAAAAAATAAGGCGTTTGTTAACCACACAAGGAGTGAATTTTAATACCAAAGTAAAAAATAAAAAAATGTAAGTTCTTAAAACTTATGAGAAATTTATTATAGGAAATACTCTTCATGATGCATATGATTGTTATGATATGGGAAAAATTAAAAATTAAAAAACAAGCTATACGTACACTGATAAAAGTATTAAATAGACTCCTTTGTTCAACCGGTAAAGCAAATGTGACTGCTTAAGTTCTATATTCTTTCAAATCATGCAAAAGATGCACAATATTTAAAGGAAGGTTATAAAGATGAACTGGATTACAAATTATGTTCGTCCTAAAATTAACTCTATATTGGGGCGCCGTGAAATTCCAGAAAATCTATGGATTAAAGATCCTACCAGTGGTGAAATGATCTTCCATAAAGATCTGGAAGCTAATCAATTTGTAGCTCCCAATTCTGGCCATCATATGCGTATCAGTGCTAAAAATCGTCTCATGCATTTTTTTGATGATGGTGTTTATACAACTCTTGAAAATCCAAAAGTTGTAACAGATCCTTTAAAATTTCGTGACGAAAAACGCTATATTGACCGGTTAAAAGATTATCGTTCTAAACTTGGTGTTGATGACAATATTTTAAGTGCACGTGGTACGATTGAAGGCTTACCAATTATTGCAATCGTTCAAGATTTTGCCTTTATGGGTGGATCACTCGGTATGGCTTCAGGAGAAGCTATTATCAAAGCTTTTGATACTGCTATTGCTGAAAGGCGCCCGCTGGTTCTTTTTGCTGCTTCTGGTGGTGCACGCATGCAAGAAGGAACACTCTCGTTGATGCAAATGCCTCGTACAACAGTAGCGATTGAAATGTTGAAAGAAGAAAAACTTCCCTATATTGTTGTGCTGACCAATCCAACCACCGGTGGTGTTACTGCTTCTTACGCCATGCTTGGTGATATTCACATTGCCGAACCTGGCGCTATGATTGGTTTTGCTGGTCCACGTGTAATTCAACAAACTATACGCGAAACCCTACCAGAAGGTTTTCAAAGTAGTGAGTATCTGCTTGAACATGGTATGATTGATATGGTTGTATCGCGTTTAGACATGAAAACAACCATTGCACGTCTTTTACGCTTGATGATGAAACGCCCTGCTGTTTTTAACCCTTCTGATCCATCCCCAACAGACTCTCAAACATCGCTTTCTACAACAAAAGCAGCTTAAATTTATGCAACAAAGCCAAATACAAAGGGTGGTGGATGATTTACTAAAAAATTATCCGAAAAAATTTGATCTTTCTTTAGAGCGTATTGTTCACCTTTTAGAGCGTCTTGGTAATCCACATTTAAAACTTGCACCTGTTATTCACATCGCTGGAACAAATGGCAAAGGATCTGCCTCAGCAATTTGCCGTGCTCTTTTGGAAAGTGCAGGCTACCGCGTTCATGTCTATAGCTCACCTCATCTCGTCAACTGGAATGAACGCTGCCGGTTAGGTCAAAAAGGAGGTGGTCAACTTGTTACAGAAAACCAATTAGCTGAGACAATCCATGAAATTATAAAAGTAAATCGTCAAGAGCCGATTACTATTTTTGAAATTTTTACAGCCGCTGCCTTTATGCTGTTTAGTATACATCCGGCTGATGTTGTCATTTTAGAAGTTGGATTGGGAGGACATTTTGATGCTACCAATGTCGTTAACAAACCAGCTGTATCACTTATTATGCCCATTGATTATGATCATGAGATCTTTCTTGGAAAGACAATTGCTCAAATCGCTTTTCAAAAAGGAGGGATTATCAAACCAAACGTTCCTGTAGTCATTGGAAAGCAAAATTATGAAGAAACTCTTGCTACTCTAATACCCCTTGCTAATAAAAATAAAGCATCTTATTCTCTATTTGATCAAGATTATCAAAGTTATAAAGAACATGGACGTATGGTTTTTCAAAACAATCAAGGTCTCATGGATCTTCCCCTTCCTAACCTTATTGGAGACCACCAAGTTGCTAATGCTGGCGCGTCTCTTGAAGCAGTCTTTCAAGCAGGTTTTCAACTTTCAGAACAAGCCATAAATGATGCTTTGAAAAATATTTATTGGCCCGCACGAATGCAACATCTTACCCAGGGACATTTGGTTGATCAACTGTCTCCTAATATCGATTTATGGTTAGATGGTGGTCATAATCCTGCTGCTGGAAAAGTTATTGGAGCAGAACTTGCACAATGGAGAAAAAAAACAGATCGTCCTATTATTATGATTGCTGGCATGCTCAATACCAAAGATGCTGTCGGTTATTTTCGTTCCTTAGCAAACCTTGTCGATAAAGTATATACGATACCGCTGATTAACAATAATGCAAGTATCTCTCCAATAAACTTAGCTGAATCAGCGCAAAAAGCAGGAATCCTTGCTACTCCACAAGCTCATCTACAAGATGCTTTGCATAAGATTAAGGTGGAATATAAAGAGGCAATTGTCCTTATTGGTGGTTCCCTTTATCTTGCGGGCGATATTTTGCGTGACAATAAAACACCTCCGTGCTAAAAATTAGCCATTTTTAAAACTTTGAAAGATAGACTTTTTCATCATGCAACTTGATTGTGCACTTTATCAACATCCTAAACTTATTACTGTTTTTGGCGGATCTGGTTTTGTAGGACGACATGTCGTTGAAACTTTGACTAAGCGGGGGTATCGCGTTCGTATCGCTGTTCGTTGTCCACAAAAAGCTTATTACATGCTTCAAATAGGAGAAGTAGGACAAACCCAAATGCTTAAAACAGATATCAAGCATCGTGCTTCTGTTGCACGCGCATTGCTTGGAGCTGATGCAGCAGTGTTTTTGCCTGGTAGCTTAAAACAAGCAAATCAATCGAATTTTAAAAAAACACAAATTGATGGTGTTTACAATGTTGCTGAATTAACAGCAGAAACTGGTATTCCGCTAATCTATATGTCAACACTTGTGGCTAACGAGAATGCTTCATGTCTTTATGCACGTGTTAAGTTTATGGGTGAACAAATCATTCATAACAAGCATCCTCAAGCAATTATTATCCGTCCATCCGTTATCTTTGGACCAGAGGACTGTTTCTTTAACACCTTGGCAGATTTGTCACGTTTTTTACCAATTATGCCTCTTTTTGGAGGTGGGCAAAGCAAATTGCAACCCGTGTATGTTGGTGATGTTGCTGAGTTTATCGCGCGCGCTTTAGATGGACAAGTTGCTTGGGGAAAAAATTATGATCTTGGTGGTCCCCAGATTATCACCTTCCAAAATACTCTTGAAAATATACTCAAAATTATTCACCGTAAAAAAACAATCCTATCCATGCCCCTTTCTGCTGGTCTATTGATTGGAGGAATTTTGGGAACAGTCGGTAAATTGCCTTTTGTACCAACACTCGTAACAGCCAATCAGATACGTTTTTTGCAAATGGATAACATTGTTTCTAAAGAAGCTATAGAGAATGGATATACTCTAGAAGGTGTGGGAATTACCCCCAGAGCAATGGCAGCATTCTTGCCAAGTTATCTTTGGCGATTTCGTCCACATGGTCAATTTTCCCAAAACCTATTCGTTTAGAATAAATTCTTCTAAAACTGAGTTAATTATTTGATTTATAATTCATCGCTCGTTGTTAGCAGTTTTAAAATCAGAGTGTTCAATAGAGTGATGTTTTTACATTTTAAATACTCTATTCAGTATCACAAAAAATGTTTAATCGTATATCTATAGTCTTTTGATAAAAATCTTTGAAAACAGAAGAAAAGCACTTCTTATAAACTGTCTTTATCCAAGAGCAGATGCAATATTGGAATCCTAAAGAACAGATTCTGAATTGCCTATTCATAAACATGATAGCCTATGGCTTTGCATTATATTATTTTGCTAAAAAGCTTAATAATGAGATTAAAGTAATACTTCCTTTTTCAACAACCGCATAAGTGAGTAGAATATGGGTATACTACTTTCGATATTATCCCATAAAAAATCGATATAAAAACTGTGAAGCAATGCACCATTTTTATTATTTAAAAGGTATTCCCTCTAGAGATTTTTAAAGAGCTTTTTCACATAGAGAAGTCCTCTTCTTGTCTTGCATTTTTTTTTAATTTCTCCTACCGTCTTGGAAAAACTTATTTTAAAGGAATAAAGAATGGCAGCTCAAGATTTTGTTGTCAAAGATATTGCACTTGCCGCTTATGGTCGTAAAGAACTTAATATTGCTGAAACTGAAATGCCTGGTTTGATGGCTTGTCGTAAGGAGTTTTCTTCCAGCCAACCTTTGCGCGGAGCGCGTATTTCTGGCTCATTGCACATGACAATTCAAACAGCTGTTTTAATTGAAACATTAAAAGCCATTGGCGCCGATATACGGTGGAGCTCTAGCAATATTTTTTCTACGCAAGACCATGCAGCAGCAGCTATCGCCGCAACTGGCATTCCTGTATTTGCCGTTAAGGGTGAAACATTGGAAGAATATTGGACTTATATAGATGCAATCTTCCAATGGCCAGATGGTAATCCTTCCAATCTTATTTTAGATGATGGAGCTGACGCCACAAACTATATTTTAATGGGAAGTCGTGCAGAACAAAATAAAGATATTTTATCGCATCCCAAAACAGAAGAAGAAGAAATTTTTTTCAAACAAATACAAAAGCGTATGGATGCAACGCCAGGTTTTTTTACACGACAGCGTGCAGCAATTAAAGGTGTAAGCGAAGAAACCACAACAGGTGTAAACCGTCTTTATCAGTTACAAAAAGAAGGACTTCTACCTTTTCCTGCTATTAATGTTAATGATAGCGTCACTAAATCAAAGTTTGATAATAAATATGGATGTAAAGAATCATTGGTCGATGGTATTCGACGTGGAACAGACGTGATGATCGCCGGTAAAACTGCCATTGTCTGTGGTTATGGTGATGTAGGTAAAGGTTCAGCAGCATCTCTTTCTGGTGCTGGGGCTCGTGTTAAAGTAACAGAAATTGATCCCATTTGCGCTCTTCAAGCCGCTATGGATGGCTATGAAGTTGTTAATTTGGATGATGCTGCTTCCAGTGCTGATATTATCATCACGACAACAGGCAATAAAGATGTTGTTCGTTTAGACCATATGCGACAAGTAAAGGATATGTGTATTCTTGGAAATATTGGTCATTTTGATAACGAAATCCAAGTCGCTGCCCTTAGAAATTTGCCATGGACAAATATAAAACCACAAGTTGATATGATCACCTTTCCCGATGGAAAACGCATCATTTTGCTCTCTGAAGGGCGTTTGTTAAACCTCGGGAATGCGACTGGGCATCCTTCTTTTGTCATGTCAGCCTCGTTTACTAATCAAGTTTTAGCGCAAATTGAACTTTTTACCCGTGCAGAACACTATACAAATGAAGTCACTGTTTTGCCTAAACATCTTGATGAAAAAGTTGCACGTCTACATCTTGATCGGTTAGGAATAAAATTAAGTGTTTTATCAGAAGAACAAGCCGCCTATATTGGAGTCTCACCACAAGGACCTTATAAACCAAACCATTACCGTTACTAATACGTTTCCTTGGGTTAAAAAAGGGAAAGATGCCGTGCCTAGCTTTGGTGACTATAACCCCAAAGAAAAAGCTCAAAAAGTGATCCGAATCTATACGTATATATTTTGCCTTTTTTTCTTTTTTTCTCCAACATGCGCTGTTGCTCAGTCATTGGAAGGTTATTTACCATTTTTCTTCACTTTTCCAAATAGTCCATGGCTGCTTTTAGCGCTGTGTGGAGGAATTTCTTGTGCTTCACTTCTCTCGTGCATAGCTGTTACCGTGCGTGCAAAAAAAACTGCACAGAAGCCTTTGAAGATACTTCAGGCAAATTTTTCTGAAAAACTTAAATATTATGAATGGCTTCTGAAAGAAACCGAGCAATTCCTTCTTATTTGGGAAAATCCAACAACCTTACCCCGTGTTGTTGGTGCTCTTTCTGCATTGCAAAAAATAGGAATCGATCAGAAAGATTTTCAGCGTTTTGAGCTCTGGGTTGAAGAAAATTCTCTGCGAGAACTTGATTATGCATTGACTCAACTACGTTGTAAATGTCACCCTTTTGATCTTTCTATCACCACCACAAACAATGTACTGCTACAAGTTACAGGAGTCATCGCAGGAACAGTCGCTATTGCTCGTTTTCAAGATATCTCAAAACAACAGAGTGAAAATGCTCGTTTACAGAAAGATATCGCCCGCCTTCTTACTGAACTGAGAATGCAGCGTAATCTTCTTGATCTTATTCAAGAGCCCGTATGGATAAAAGATTGTGAAGGAAAAGTTTGTTTTATCAATCGCGCCTTTAGAGAAATGACAGACTTTCCTGAAGACAGTGATGACGTGGGGGATCTTTTCAATGAAAATACACAACGCAAAACAGATGAAACAGAAACAATTTTTCAAGAACATGTTCATACGGTTATTGGTGGAGAACGGCACCGTTTTCATCTCACACGTATTACAACAGCTGAAGGAATGGCAGCTTTTGCACGTGATGACAGCGCATATGAAAATCTTGCTCATGAATTAAGATATGTTCTTCAAAGCCATTGTGAAACACTTGACCAAATTTCAACAGCTGTAGCCATTTTTGATACAAACCAAAAATTAAAATTCTGTAATCATGCTTTCAAAATTTTATGGCCGTTGGAGAGTTCTTTTTTAGAAAGTGAACCAAGCCATACATTGTTTCTTGAACGTTTACGTGAAAAGGGGCTCATTGCTGAACACCCTGATTGGCGCGCATGGAAAGAAGAACTTTTAAAAGCCTATTGGCAAACAGAATCAAACCAACAAATTTGGAATCTTCCAGATGGGCGTACGGTGCGTGTTGTCTCGAACCCTCATCCACAAGGAGGTGTCACTTGGCTGTACGAAAACCTTACAGAAAAAATTGATCTTGAGCGCCGTTATAATACACTTATTAAAATACAAGGTGAAACACTTGATAAACTTTCTGAAGGCGTGGTCGTTTTTGGTACTGATGGACGCCTTCGCTTATCGAATCCTGCCTTGTCGAAATTGTGGTCTCTTCCTTATAATTTGCTGGTAGAAGGAACCCATATTACACAGTTACAAAGCCATTGTTCAGCCTTAACCTTGGGGACAGAATGGGATCAGTTTACCAAGTTCATTACCGGTTTTGCTGAAAAACGTGAAACATTTTCAGGTCGTATAGATCTTAAAAATGATATGATTATTGACTATACTCTGGTCCCTCTTCCTAATGGACAAACGATGCTTACTTTTGTGAATGTTACGGATACTGTCCATGTTGCTCGTGCTCTTCAAGAAAAAAATGAAGCATTAGAAAGTGCTGATCGTTTGCGTAATGAATTTGTCCAACATGTTTCTTATGAATTGCGCACACCTCTCACAAATATTATTGGATTTTCCGACATTTTACGTGATCAAATTTTCGGCTCTATCAATGAACGTCAACAAGAATATCTTGAACACATTCATTCAGAATCAGGAACTCTTTTAAATATTGTTAACGATATTCTTGATCTTGCTACCCTTGATGCAGGCATTATGGAGTTGGACATAAAATCGGTTAACATTGCCGATGCTATGATACAAGCAGTAGCACGCGTAGAAGATCGCCTTAATGGACGTCATATTACGCTTTTACAACAAATTTCCCCTTCCTTAAATTCTATTTCTGCTGATGAAAAACGCTTGCATCAAATTTTTGTGAATGTACTGAGCAATGCTATTAATTTTGCAACGGAGGCGAGTACTATTGAATTTTGCGTCGATGAACAAGATGATAACATTGTCTTTAGCGTTCACAATCAGGGCTCTGACATCCCAGAAGACGTCCTTGATCGTATTTTTAAACGTTTTTCTTCCCATTCACACCATGGTGGGCGTGCGGGAGCGGGTCTTGGCCTTTCCCTTGTGAAAAGTTTCGTTGAACTACACGGTGGACATGTTGAAATTCTTACCGGTTCTGGAAAAGGAACAACAGTTAAATGTTTTTTCCCACTCTCCAAAGGAGATAAGATTTTTTAATTTTAACTTTTATGATAACAAAAAATTTTCATCCATTTCATGGAACTTTTAATGAATTTTAGTTTTTTTCTTGAAAATGAAGAGGCAACAAAGCTTTTTGCACAAAATTTAGCTCTTTCTTTAAAGCCAGGAGATCTTGTAACGCTGCAAGGGGATCTTGGAACTGGAAAGTCAACCATTGCACGTACAATCATCCAAACACTTGCAAACGATAACACTATGGATGTTCCAAGCCCTACTTTTACTCTTGTGCAAAGCTATCAACTTCCAAAGTTTGAAATTATTCATGCTGATCTTTATCGCCTTTCTATGGCAGAAGAAATTGATGAATTAGGGCTTCATGAAGCTCGTGAGAAAAATATTTTACTTGTTGAATGGCCAGAAAGAAATACAGCTCTTTTAGAGCTTGCCACTTTTGCACTCACCTTACACTATAAAGAACATGGGCGTCATGTAACAGTTAAATCAGCACAACATTCCATTGAGTGTTTGCAACAGTCTTTACAATTCGTACATTTAAAAAAAACATCGACATGAACATCATCATTTTAATTTATAATACCTCAGTACGTACCTATGAAATTTGAGATGATGAACAACATAAATAAGGCTTCATGGAGGCACCGACCATGGAAGATGAAACGAAGTGCTGACTCTTTCATATAACAATGACATAAATTGCAAAGGACAGCCGTTAATTTATAGGAATTCATCAATTTATTTTAGAGAATCTGATACCTACAATTTTGATTCTAGAGAATAGTATAAGAGAATTTTAAATTGAAGTGGTAACCCTTTAGAAGAGCATTCTATAACCTGTAGTGAATTGCTTGTTTCTTTCTGCTTAAAAATTGTGAGCTTCAGAAAAGTAATTTGCAAAGTTTTTGCTTAAAATCTCCTTTTATGTGTTGAAAGCACTATCTATCTCAATAGTCTTATCTAAGAAAAAATACCTTTATGAAATTATCATTCACCCAATATTTTTTAACACGCATATAAGGAAAGAATTGCCTATATTCTTCATACAAAGCAATTTTTTATAAAAATGGTCAATTGAATCATGCATAAAAGCACGAATTCTTAAATTCATTTAAAATTTTGATTTTTATTGTCTTTTCATTATAATATAATGCAAAAAAGAATATTTTAAAAAGTCAAAAGGAGAGACAAAACTTCTCTCCTTTATAGTGATTATATGTGGAATTAACTAAGCCCATCTTTTATCCATTCAGAAAGACGTCCTTTAGAGGTAGCGCCAACCATATTCGATGAAATATTTCCATTTTTAAACATTAATAATGTAGGGATAGAACGTACTCCGTATTGGGTAGCCAGTTCCGGATTTTCATCAATATTTACCTTAGCAATTTTAACTTGATTTTGCATTTCTATTGAAATCTCATCCAACATTGGAGCAATCACTTTGCAAGGGCCACACCATTCTGCCCAAAAATCAACCACAACAGGGGTGGAAGAGGTTAGAACTTCACTTTCGAAATTGTCCTTATCAACTTTTATACACGTCATTGATTTATCCTTTATATTCACTTTTTATAGATTGGTATAATAACAATTCATATCAAGTTATTGCAAAGATAAATTATTAAAGGACTTTTTTACACTAGAGATTGTGCATTGTGTTTGTTTGGGCGATTTTATGAAAGTAAATAAAGTGTAAAGATGATTTGCAAGGAAAAGAGTAGCTTATAAAGCAACTTCACTAAGAAATGCCTCAAGTTTTTCTGGAGGAAGTTTAAAAATTTTGGCTTCTTTACTGTAGATAAGCAGAGCCTGGATATCTTTATCGGGATGAATAGCTTGCAACAATTTTCGGTAAAGAGCCATTTGCAACCAGTGATGGGAAGCAATAGCAGCTTCATTTTCTGGTGGGGTTCCTGTTTTAAAATCGGCAAAGATAATGCTGTTTTGCGTGATGTAAAGACGGTCAATTTGACCAGAAATTGCTTGTTCTTTTCCACGAATTTTCACAATACCCATTAAGGAGACCTCAGCACGTGAATGCTCAGAGAAAAGGGGCTTGAGGTAAACATGATCTAATATTTTCCAAACATGGCGAAGAGCATCTTCTCTTTGGCTTTCATCCCAATGAGAGGCTTTGATATTGAGATAGTTTCGAGCATAATCTCGACGTTTTTGTGGGGGACAATCGGGTAAGTATTGTAACAATCGGTGAACGAGATTACCATATTCAATGGAAAAAGCCCTGTTGGTATTTTTTTCTCCCAAAACAGGCGAGACGCTATGATATTTTGAATTAGAAGAAATATCGGTATCAGCCTCAATGGAAAGACTAGCAACAGAGGGTCTCAACGGTTTTGGTAGCACTGGTTCTTCTGGTATTTTATGGGAGAAAAAAGCAGGTAAAGGTGGTAAGGTTTGGCATTCAGCACAAGGGACTTTTGAGTTTATAGAAGCAGAAGAAGCAGGTGTAATGCAATAACGCAAAGCTGCAATATCTTCCGAAGAATCTTTTATAGCAAGGGCATGCGGTTCGAGGGCTTTTTTTACGAGTTGTAACCATGTATGAGATGGCGTTTTCGGGCCTTTATATCCACAAATAAACAAGCGATCTTCAGCACGTGTCATTCCTACATAAAGAAGACGCCTATATTCTTCTTCTGCACGCTCTTTTAAATATGAAATTGCTTGTTTAGAGAGTTTTGTATCAAACTTTTCATTGGGATGCCAAATAAAGGCTTGTTTTCCATTCCATTGTGCATTGTTTAAAGGAACTTTAAGCAAGTGAGGCGCATGCTGAGGATGCCAAATCGCACTACCTGGA
This sequence comes from Bartonella sp. CL25QHWL, assembly GCF_042195335.1. NCBI lineage: Bacteria > Pseudomonadati > Pseudomonadota > Alphaproteobacteria > Hyphomicrobiales > Bartonellaceae > Bartonella > Bartonella sp. CL25QHWL. The sequence goes on from NZ_JBHIOE010000001.1 coordinate 187,572, forward strand.
TCGACTAAAAACACAACAGCAGCCTCTAGTCCTTTTGCAGCATGAACAGTCATAATGCGAATTTCTTCATTACTTTGTTCAAATTCACGTTTAATTTCTGGTTCGCTTGCACTTAATGTTTCTAAAAAAGCTTGTAATCCTGGTAATCCTGTTTTTTGAATAGTGAGCGTATAATCCATAAAAGCATCGAGCACATCATTTGCTTCAGATCCTAAACGAGACAGAATTTTTTGTCTTCCCTTATCATTATTCAAAATATGGCTATAAAACTCGAAAACCGGTATTTTATCCACTAAAGCGCGATAATGGTTTAGCTTTTCAAAAGCATCTTTAAAAGATGCCTGCGATGATGCGTGCGTAAATAAGCTTTGCCAAAGAGAGCCGGTGCGGTGTGCTGCAAGCTGATAGAGTTCCTCTTCACTAAGAGCAAAAAGTGGGCTTTTTAAAACACAAGCAAGAGAAAGATCATCTTGTGGCTGTAAAACAAAACGTGCAAGCGCCATTAAATCACGGATACTAATATGTTTGGTAAGCTGTAAACGATCAGCTCCTGCTACGGGAATATTACGGTGTTTAAGAGCACGGGAAAGAGCTGAGACAAATTGATCACGTTTACGGACCAAGATCATAATATCACTTGCACGTATTAAGCGTCCTTTTGCTGGAAGCATTTCGCCTTTTTGTAACCAGTCGGCAATCGTTTCAGCAATTTTTTCTGCTAAACGCACTTCAGGTGTATCTAAATGATTAACAGTTGCATGCCAATCTTGAGGAAAGTCACTCGTTTCTTTGGAAATGGCATCCCATATAACAACTTCACCGGGACTGTGAACACGAATAGCTTCATGCACCGTTTTTGTATTTTCTGCCGAAAGTCCTTTATAGTTTTCTGGTGTTTCAAAAACAAGATCAACACTTTTAAGAACATCTGCTGTAGAGCGAAAAGAATAATGCAGTTGTATTTTTTCAAATTGCTGATTTGTTTGCTGCACTTTTTTTTGAATAATTCGTCCATTTGCAGCAAAATTTTCTGGAGCAGCGCCTTGAAAAGAATAAATAGATTGCTTTTCATCTCCAACAGCAAAAAGAGTGCGTATGTTTGTTCGTTGGCTATACCCTGAAAAAAATTCCTGTGCCAACAGTTGAATAATTTGCCATTGCTCAGGGTTGGTGTCTTGTGCTTCATCAAGTAGAATATGATCAAGTCCCTGATCAAGTTTATAGTGCACCCATTGGCTTGCACCTTTGCGCTGTAACAAATGAAGTGTACGCTCAATAAGATCATCAAAGTCTAAGAAGCCATTGGACTTTTTTAGATTCTTATAAATTTTGAGATAAATAGCACAAAGCTGAAAAGCAGCCATATTGAGAGTGGCAACCTTTGCGCATTGATATTTTTCTAAAAGAACAGAAAGCTTGTTTTGTTTATCTTCAAGCATTTGTTGAATAAAAGGCCAAATTTCGTCTGATTTTTTACGAGATAAATTTGAAAAATTACGCGGCTCACCTTTGATTGTAAAATAAATATCAGAAATAATATTGAGAATATTTTTCTCATCATGCACCTTTTCTAATTGGGAAAGTTTTTCCACCATATCCTTAAAGCTTTGACTACCATTGATTTCACAATGCTTAAGAGCATAAAGAGGAAGGCGCGCTGTTTGTTTAATTTGTTCCAGCAGATATTGATTTGTTTCATTGGGCGCTAAGTTAAAAAGCGCGCGCAATTTTTCTTCTCCATTTTCAGATAAAAGAGAAGATAAAAAATCAGACAATTTATGTTGCTTTTCAACTGCTTCATAGAGCAATTGGTTAAAAGTATGTTCGCTAATAACTTGAAGTAACTGTTGCAAAGCAGGTTGTACATCACGACGGGCTAAAAGTTGACGACGGGATTCTTGTCGTAATTTTTTTCGACCGATATCATCGGGAAGTTCAAAATGCCCTGCAATATTGGCTTCTAACATAAATTGATGTAAGAGAGCTTCACAAAAAGCATGAATCGTTTGAATTTTTAAGCCACTAGGCGTTTCGAGAGCACGCGCGAAGAGTTGTCGTGCATAAGTTAGTTTTTGCGCATTAACAGGCTTTTTTTCAAACCGTGTTAAGGTTTCTTGCAGCTGTGCATCATCGAGCTCATTCCAACTGGAAAGCGTGCGAAAAATTCGTGATTGCATAACAGCAGCAGCAGCTCTTGTATAAGTAAGGCATAAAATACGTGCTGGAGGCGTACCGTTTAAAAGCAAACGGATAACACGTTCACTTAAAACGTGGGTTTTTCCAGATCCAGCATTTGCAGAAACCCACACGTTTTTTTGGGGATGTGTTGCTGTTGCTTGTGCATCAAGAGCGGCTTCAGGAATAGAAAAAAACGTCATGATTACTCTTCTTTATGAAAACCACTTGACCATTCCCACAACCGAGCCAAATGGTCGTAGTCACCTTCATATCGTTTTGACATAGGGACAGCATGTGAGAGATAACCTTGTTGTGGATTTTGATAATAAGTTATGAGTGCGATAAGATTTTCCCATGCATTGTCAGCAAGATCAACAGCACTTAGATGAGTTTTTCCGTCTTTTTTCTTTAAAAGAATTGATTGGGATTTAATTTCACCTTTTTTGTTAAGAGGAATGTAAAATAAATTTGAGGGGGTAAAATCTTGAAAATCTGGGAAGCCCCCTTGTATGAGTAAAGCTGTTTCTAACGCCAATTGCGGAAATAATAATTCACGAACTTGTTTTGATGAAGGAGGGGTTCCGGTTTTGAAATCTAGAATTTCAACCGTTTTATCTGGCAAAACATCAAGACGATCAGCACGTCCTGAAAGGGTTACTCCTGTTGTTCCTATAGAAATTTTTTGTGATACCACTTCCGAATATCGCTCTCGCAGTCCTAAACTTTGTTCCCATTGAATAAAGCGTGGAGCAAGGTTTTCAAAACTATTCCACCAAATTACTTCAATATCGGGTGGAAAATTGAATTTATCAAACTCTTTACGCCCAATAGCAAGCAGTACATTGAGTGCATTTGCAGCATTTGGATTTTTCATTTGTGTGCAAAAAGCTGCAAGAATAGCGTGATAAAGTGTTCCTCGTTCTGAAGCGCTAGGATCATGAATAAGTTCTTTAAGTGGTTTGAGCCTTAAGATTTTTTTAGCATAAATAGCATAGGGATCATATCGCAATGTTTCTATTTCAGTAACTGAAAAATGACGCGGGCGTATATCAAGAGGCGGAGCAGGGCAAGGACGTTCCACCTCAGAAGTTATGCTTGTATGATCAAGCATCTTTGCCCAATGGCGTAGTATTTCACCTCGTTCACGGATTTGTTCCCAAACCTGTTTTCCTACAACTGTTTCCATGCGTTGTAGCCAGCGTGAAGGAATGGAAGGCGTATGATTAACGCGCAATGCGCGACTCATCACCACTTTTTCCATTCCCATCGCCCATTGAAAATCATGCGCAGAAATACCAATACGCTGCTCTGGTGGTTCCAGAGTTAACATCATTTTCATCGGTCGCGATAAAAAAGCATCATTTCGGGTTGATATCGGCCATGACCCTTCATTAAGACCGCCGATGACCACTGTATCAACCGTTTGCAAACGCGATTCCAAAGTACCCCAGATGAATAAACGTGGATGTCCTCCAGGCGAAGGTGCGACGGAACGGGTTGCTATTATGGCAGAAAACATAGCGGGCCATTCACAAAGATGAAATGTTAATCCTGATTGATCACTGACCAATTCACGCAAAAAATTTGATAGGGCTTGTCCTGCTTCGTGTTGATAAAGATGTGCAAGAGAATTATCCTCATTGCGACCAAAATTTTCAAAAACCTCAACAGTTGCTATTGCAGCCTCATTGATGGTGCATTCTTTCTCTTGTTTCATAAGAGATGTTAAAGGTTCAACAGCTTTTTTCAAAAGATGACAAAGGAGACGTGCTTCTTCACATTTCTGCTGATCAAGGGTGTTGACTTCAGAACTATTATGAAAGGATGTATCAATCCATTTTTCGAGAAATTGATCACACTCGCAAAGATTGATGCGCCCTGTATTCCCTCGAAGAACAAAAAGTTCAAAATTTTCTGCCATTTCCCGTAAACGATGACGGTTTTGTTGGAGTGTTGTAAGGGGATGTTTAAGAAGAGAAAGAAAAGCAATGGGATCATCAGCTTGCAATACATTTTCTAAAATAAGTCGTAAGAGAGTTACAGGCAATGTTTGTGCAAGTGGTATTCCGCCTGAATCATTTGCTTCAATTCCAAATCGCTGTAATTCCACAGCAACACGGCGTGCTAAATTACGGTCATTTGTAATAAGGGCTGCAGTTTTTTTGGGTTCTTCAATAGCTTTGCGTAAGGTAACAGCTATCGCAAGAGCTTCTTCACGTTCATTTATAGCTTCAATAAATGACCAATCTGCACAAAGATTCTCATAATCATCACGGACAATTTGTACCCATTTGTCTGTTGTAGAAGCTGGTCGGAGTGCTTCTGATAAAAGAGCCATTCGTTTTTTCTTTATGCTACTCTGTTGGCCAATTTCGCAAACATGATGACGTTGACACTCCATGAGAGTTAGAAGTTTTTTTAAATGATATTGAGGATGGCTAAAAACATTTTCTGCAGGATCAAAAAAATCACAAGCTGTTTTTTCTTTATTGCTTGTGCTTAGTGCATTCCATTGTTCTTCATCCATATGAAGATCAAGACCAGGAAGAACAACAGCCCCTTTGGGCAGAGAAGATATAACCTTTAAAAGATGAGAAACTGCGGGCATAGAACCTGACACACCAGCTGCAATGATCGGTTTATCAGGCTGCATGCATCGTAAAGTCTCTGCATGCATTGTGAGTACTTGATTACGCCATTCAGCGGGATTACTTCGTTGTTTTTCTTTCAAGATTTTTGGCCAATTTTGCGTAACAATAGTCAAGAAATCGAGCGTTATTTGCCACCATTCAGCGACCATATCAGGTGCAATATTTTTAAGTTCTGACCAATCTGCTCCTTCTGCTTCAATTTCGTCCATCAAATGTGCTAAATCTTGCGCAAGCCAAATCGCATCAGCACTATGAGCCGGAATAAGTACATCTTCTGTACCAAACATGGCACGCAGATGCGCAGGCAAATTTTCACGCCATGGACGGATAAGGCGCGCTAAAAGTAAAAGACGTTCGCTTTCTCCAATAGGTGGATCTAGAGCACTGGTATGATTTTCAACAAAAAGAAAACTGTCTTCATCGACATCTCCTAGAGCACGAATGGTTGGCAAAAATGTTGATTGTGTATCACTTCTTTCAACAAAGGCTAAACGCAAAGCGCGAGCAGCACGACGTGTCGGAACATAAATAAGGCTATCGGCAAGGGCTGTTTGAATGTCTCCACTTGAAGCGAAATTATCAATAAGGCTACCAGAAAGTAGTGCATCAACAAAGTGAGGCAAAAAAGCAGTTCCCGGAGAAATAGAAAAGACATGCGGTTTATAGGTCATATGATCTCATATTTGGGATAACAAATTTCAGCTTATTGATTATTTGTATTATTTTGACTGTATACAATATTTATACAAGGAAAAACTGAAAAGCTATGTTTATAAAGCAGATTTTTTAGTTTAGATTTAAAAAATATCGAAATAAATTATATGTCTTAAGTCATCGCGAAAAAATATATAAAATTTTTCTGATATTTTTCAACGTAGAATTGGCTACAGTTTATTCTCTAACTCAAATAGGTAATATAAAAATAAATATTAAAGTTTTAAAAGGTTCTAGAGGTACCAGTGCGCTGTAACTCTTTTAATAATAAATAAATTTACCGTATTTTTTATACAGTTCAATCTAAAAATATCCTTTACATACTCCATCACTTTCAGAAAAAAATAGATATCATGATATTGCAAAACTTAAAAATCAGTTTCATAAATAATATTTTAGAATCCCATAAAAAGCTTGGAAAAAAATAATAATATTTCCACATTTCACAGCGAAAACAGATTACTTTGAGGGAGAGAGTTTTGCGAAATTTTATCGTGCAAGCCTCTATCTTGCTAGAATTACATCCCTTATGCAAAATAGAATGCCCAAAAATATCATTATGTTGCAATTTTATATGTTTGTTTTTAAAGGGACATTTTTCATTGTACTTGATCTTACCTCGTCATGTCATCCCGTAAATAATATAAATGAATAGTATAACGTAAACTTCCGTGAATGGGATAAGATACATCACACACCACCATCATTACATCATAACGCTATAACCACCATCATCATTTTTACCCTCACCCAATATTTTGAAAGCTCTTGGCTATAGAGAAGATCTATAAGAGGTATTGTATTTCTTGCTTCAAGTGTTTTACGCACACACCAATCCTACTTATGATTTTTAAACAAATGATTTTGATTGTTCCCATATAAAAAACGATAAATTATCATTATAAATCAAATTATTGTAGAAAATATTTTTCTTTATTTTAAGAGCGTACTTGATAATCTTTAAAAGCAGAAAATTTTATTTTAGGAGCTCTTTCTGCCTCATAATTCAATGAAAAATGGTTCTCCGCTAAAAAAACTGGATCACCTTCTAAATCATACGCAATAGCAGAGCGGTGATTGCTGAGAAACTTTTGCAACTCATCTTTGCTCTGCGCTGAAATCCAACGGCATAAATTAAAGCGCGCAGACTCAAAATTCACTGGCAAAGAATATTCTATTTTTAATCGTTCTTTTAAGACATCAATTTGCAAAGCACCAATAACACCAATGAGAGAAGGCGACCCATCATCAGGAATAAACAATTGTACAACCCCTTCTTCAGCCATTTGTTGCAAAGCTTCTTTGAGCTTTTTTGCTTTCATTGGATTGCCTAAACAAACACGACGCAAAATCTCTGGTGCAAAATTCGGTACTCCCTTAAAGAGGATATCTTCTCCTTCAGTCAAAGTATCGCCGATACGCAATGTTCCATGATTAGGGATCCCTACGATATCACCAGCATAGGCTTGATCAGCAATTTGGCGCGAACGCGCAAAGAAAAATTGTGGAGCCGAAAGTGTCATCGGTTTTCCTGTTCGAACCAACTTTGTTTTCATACCACGTTCAAGCGTTCCCGAACATACCCGAAAAAATGCAATACGATCACGATGATTAGGGTCCATATTCGCTTGAATTTTAAAAACAAATCCCGTCATTTTAGGTTCAGTTGCTATGACATTGCGCTGATCTGCACTTTGATCACGAGGACTTTGACCAAAATCTATAAGCGCATTGATCAAATCACGAACACCAAAATTTCGCAAAGCTGAACCAAAATAAACCGGTGTCATATGACCTTCACGGAAAGCTTGCAGATCAAAATTCTTGCAAACACTTTGAGCAAGTTCTACCCCTTCAATAAAAGTTGAACGTTGATATTCAGGGAGTAAATGGACAACCTCTCTGGGATTTGAAACTATCTGCTGTATTATCTCATCATCTTTTTGACGAAAACGATTATGATGAAGGTCATAGGTACCAACAAAATCTTTACCCGACCCAATTGGCCATGTTATAGGCGCGGTATCAAGAGCAAGCTTTTCTTCAATTTCATCTAAAAGCTCTATAGGATCACGTGCCTCACGATCCATTTTATTGATAAACGTAACAATAGGAATATCCCGCATCCGACACACTTCAAACAATTTTAATGTTCTAGGCTCAATCCCGCGGGCCCCATCCAATACCATGATAGCACTATCAACAGCTGTGAGAGTGCGATACGTATCATCCGCAAAGTCCTCATGTCCTGGGGTATCTAGGAGATTAAAAATATGATTTTCATATTCAAACGTCATCACCGAAGTCACAACGGAAATACCACGATCACGCTCAATATTCATCCAATCAGAACGGGTTTGAATACGATCTTTTTTGGCTTTTACTTCTCCTGCAAGTTGAATAGCACCACCAAACAATAAAAGCTTTTCTGTTAATGTTGTTTTCCCCGCATCTGGGTGAGCAATAATTGCAAATGTACGGCGTCGCTTTACTTCCTGCACTCTTCGTTCCATTATTCCTCCGTCGGCCGTGCAAGTGTTTCAGCAATCAGTGCACGCATTTCATTAATCCCATAAAGCGCTATAAATGATCCCCATCGTGGACCTCGCTCTTGTCCAAGAAGGACTTCATACAACATTTGAAAAAAAACATTAGAAACACCAGGCCCACCTTCAGGGCTTTTTTTGCTATGATCTTGATAACGTTCCGTTAATCGTGCAACATCAAGAAGCATATTTTGTAATATGTTGCCATCAACAGTTTCAGGTAAATGAGCTAATTTTTCATCAATTTGTGCTAATGTTTCTCGTTCGCTATCATCTGGTATACGAAATTTCTTGTTTGGTTTAACAAAAACATCAAAATATTTAATAGCAAACTTCACCAATTGATCAAGTTCTGGATAAGTTTGTGCATTTGCTCCTTTAGCGTAACGAGAAATAAAACCCCAAAGAACTTCTGCATTCTCCGCATTTGAAGCACTTACCAAATTTAAAAGCATCGCAAAGGATACAGGCAAATCAACCTGCGGTGGACAACCATTATGAATATGCCATACAGGATTACTAAGCCGTTCTTGCCATTTTTGACGACCATAAGCAGAAAGATGAGCATAATATTCATCTACAGCTTTAGGAATAACATCAAAATAAAGCCTTTTTGCTGTTTTAGGTTTTGAAAACATATAAAGCCCTAAACTCTCTGTTGGGGCATAAGTAAGCCATTCATCAATGGTTAAGCCATTTCCCTTGGATTTGGAAATTTTCTGCCCTTTCTCATCTAAAAAGAGCTCATAGTTGAATCCTTCTGGGGGCTTTCCACCTAATACTTTACAAATTTTAGAAGAAAGATTTGTGGAATCGATAAGGTCTTTTCCGGCCATTTCATAATCAATGCTAAGTGCTGTCCAACGCATTGCCCAATCTACCTTCCACTGACACTTAACTTTGCCCCCCGTAACCTCTGTTTCTATAGTTTCTCCTGTTTCTGGCTCAATATAAGTGACTGTACCTTTTTCAACATTACGCGCAATCATCGGTACCTGTAATACTTTTCCAGAAAAGGGAGAAATCGGTAGAAAGAGTGAATAGGTCGCTTGCCGTTCTTCACCTAATGTTGGTAAAATAATTGCCATAACCTTGTCATAACAGGCAAGGATTTTCAAAAGTGTTTCATCAAAACGACCAGAATTGTAATAATCCGTAGCACTTGCAAATTCATAATCAAAACCAAAACGATCAAGGAAAGCCCGTAACCGCGCATTATTCGCTGCCCCAAAAGAAGGATAATCATCTCCAAAAGGGTCGGGTACACGACTCAACGGTTGACCAAGATAATGTTCCATCCTTTCGCGATCAGGCACATTCTCAGGAACCTTGCGCAAACCATCCATATCATCAGAAAAACAAAGTAATTTTGTTTTTACTTTATTCTCCGTGAGAATATGAAATGCATGACGCACCATGGTTGTACGTGCAACTTCCCCAAAAGTTCCAATATGCGGTAAACCAGAAGGGCCATAACCTGTTTCAAATATCACATTGTCTGGATAACCCGTTTTTTCATACCGTTTGATAATCTTACGTGCTTCTTCAAATGGCCAAGTTCTCGATTGAGAAGCTGCATCTTTTAATTCAGGCGTAAGGTTGAGGGTATCACACTGATCACGCATCATTATTTATCCTAAAAATTACACTCTTTTAAAATAGGGTGTATGGTTCTTGAATTTATTCGTCAATAATAGCAAGCAAAAAGATGAAAATTTCTTTATACTCTTAAGTCACAATACAAAAACCGCCCTCGTTATAAACATGTTTTGTTCTGATAAAAATCAAAAACATTCAATATTATAAAGCAAAACTGACTTGTTTTGATTATTGAAGCCTTCATTGCTATTATTATCATGGGTTTTGCTTATTATATTTATTAGCGCAGAAGATAAGCTTCTAGTATTGAACGAAAGAACGGTAAAAACCAACAGAAAAATGCTTAAACTAGGCATTTCATACAAAAGCACTAATCCATATTACACTTGTCACCGTAATTTTCTATTTCTTTTCTTTATCACCTTGATGACGCATTGCTAATGTACGCAAACGTAGAGCATTTAATTTAATAAAACCAGTTGCATCTCTTTGATCATAAACACCTTGATCATCCTCGAAAGTTACCAACTCACTAGAATAAAGTGATTTTTTACTTTGGCGCCCTTCAATAATTACATTCCCCTTATAAAGCTTTAACGTGACTTCACCTTCAACATGTTCTTGAGATAAATCAATAGCTGCCTGCAACATCTTACGTTCCGGCGAAAACCAAAATCCATAATAAATGAGTTCTGCATAACGTGGCATCAATTCATCTTTCAAATGAGCTGCGCCACGATCTAACGTTAAAGATTCTATCGCTCTGTGAGCCGTCAAAAGAATGGTTCCACCTGGTGTTTCATAAATACCCCGCGATTTCATACCCACAAAGCGATTTTCTACCAAATCTAACCGACCAATACCATTATCGCGCCCATAATGATTTAATTCTGCAAGTAAAGTTGCAGGAGATAAATTTTTTCCATTGATTGAAACAGCATCGCCTTTTTTAAAGCCAAGAGTAATTCTGGTTGCTTGATCTGGAGCATCTTCCGGCGAAAGAGTACGCATATGGACATATTCAGGAGCAGGAAGTGCTGGATCTTCTAAAATCTTTCCTTCTGATGAAGAATGCAATAAATTTGCATCCACTGAAAAAGGCGCTTCGCCTTGCTTATCCTTTTCTACAGGAATTTGATGAATACGAGCAAATTCAAAGAGATCTGTCCGACTCTTAAAATCCCAATCACGCCATGGAGCAATAATCTTTATATCAGGATTAAGCGCATAAGCGGAAAGCTCAAAGCGTACCTGATCATTGCCTTTTCCTGTTGCTCCATGAGCAATCGCATCAGCCCCTGTTTCCTTAGCAATTTCAATAAGGCGTTTTGAAATAAGTGGACGTGCAATTGATGTTCCTAAAAGATAAGTCCCCTCATAAATGGTATTGGCTCGAAACATCGGAAAAACAAAATCACGCACAAATTCTTCACGCAAATCTTCAATATAAATTTCTTTAACACCTAGCATTTCAGCTTTACGACGAGCAAGTTCCAGCTCTTCCCCCTGCCCCAAATCTGCTGTAAAAGTTACAACTTCAACGCCTAGCGTACTTTGCAACCATTTAAGAATAATTGACGTATCCAATCCACCTGAATAAGCCAAAACAACTTTTCTAATATTTTGCCACTTTTTCATTTTAACGTTCTATATGAGCTACTTTTTTTATTTCTACCCAAAAATCAAAACGATACAAGAAATATAAAAATAAATTCTTTTTAAGCAACATTAAAAAGACGTAAAAAGCGTAAATAAAGGTGCCTCAAAGTATAAATAGTGAACACTGCTTAAAAATAAAAGGAGATTTACGTGTCATTTCTACCGGAGTGGTCTATTGTTGTACAATTTGCTTTAGCATCGTTGATTTTAGCACTTATTCCAGGACCAGATATGATGCTTTCTGTAGGACGAACCATTACACAAAGCAAAAAAGCTGGAATTATGTGCGCCTTGGGTAGTGCAACAGGGTTTGCCATTCAGGTTACCGCTGTAGCACTTGGCTTATCAGCGCTTATTTTTGCTGCACCACATACTTTTGTTCTTCTGAAAATTGTTGGCGCCTTTTATCTTTTATGGTTTTCCTTTCAAGCGTTACGGAGAAACCCCACTTTTTCCTTTGAACAGACATCTTCTAAATCTCAAAGCGCTAAACGTAACTATCTTGCTGGTATTGGAATTAATCTTCTCAATCCTAAAGTTATACTCTTTAACGCGACATTCTTACCACAATTTATCAATGCGAATGATCCTATGGCAACACAAAAATTGCTCTTTTTAGGACTCTCTTATATTCCTATTTCTTTCCCCATTACAATTGCAATCGTTTTTACAGCGCATAAACTTACCAAAACTCTCAAAAAGAACCCTCTTTATATTCGCTTTCTCGACTGGCTTATTGCTGGTACTTTTACCAGCTTTGCCCTCCATCTCCTTATCGTTACAAAACATTGATTTATATGTGTAATGTATCGCTTTTAATTTAAATAAAAAAACAAATATTATAAGATTTTTTCATTTCAAACCCGTTTATGTTGAATAAAATAATACCTTTCCTTTGTACATCACAAGCGAAGCTGGAGTTTTCGTATGGATAAAAACTGTCTAAGAAAAGAATAAAAATACCTCTTATGAACCATCTTAAGTGCCAAAAGCTGTTTACAACATTGGGAGCTAAAAAATAGAATGGTGGTATCAACTTACACCTTTATTAAACATAAAGGTGTAGGAGTATAGTACATTTCACAGAGCCTTTTTGTTATACTCTTCACAGGCATTGTCGTGATATAAAGAGTGCACTCAGAGATACCTAAAAAACATATCAATGGACAACACAATGGTATTTATATTTTAGATCCTCTGTTGTGCTTGTGAAGCGTGATCTTATTAAAGAACGTAATAAACAAAAGCATGAGGCAGTGCACCATCTCCACTTTTTAAAAGATATTACCGTAGATGCTTTTAAAAGACATAAAACCGAATTAAAGAGTATGATAATAAGGTAAAAATTAGTTACAATCCTTAAGACCTCATATTCCCTCTAAATTAGGCTTCCTTCTTATTTCAGAGATTATGCAAACAGACTATAGACAATATCTTACCCCATTTAGCATATAAAAGCTGAGACTGTTCGTCTAGCACTTATCTATCTTAATCTCTGTCTCACACATGCTATTATATGATGATTTACTGAAAAAAAGCATAGGCCTCGATATCGCTGAAAATTGCGTTAACTAATGACCAATGGCATTTTCAAGTCGTAACCGTTCAGATTTACGTAAGCGCTCTGAAGCTGATTTAAGCTGTCCACATGCAGCTAAAATATCGCGTCCACGCGGTATCCGAATAGGAGAAGCATAGCCCGCTTGATTAACGACATCAGCAAAACGCTCGATTTGCTCCCAATCAGAACACTGATAATTACTCCCTGGCCACGGATTAAAAGGGATTAAATTAATCTTAGCAGGAATCCCTTTCAATAACTGAATCAATCGCTTAGCATCATCTAAACTATCATTAATATCTTTCAGCATAACATATTCAAATGTGATTCGTTTTGCATTGGAAAGACCAAGATAATTACGGCAAGCCTCCATTAGTAAAGCAAGCGGATATTTTTTATTAATGGGAACAAGCATATCCCTTAGTGTATCGTGTACTGCGTGGAGTGAAATTGCTAACATAACACCAATTTCTTCTCCGGTTCGGATAATTCCAGGAACAACCCCACTAGTTGAAAGCGTAATTCGACGTTTTGATAAAGAAAGGCCATCGCCATCAGAGGCAATCAATAAAGCTTTTTTAACAGCTTCAAAATTATAAAGAGGTTCTCCCATTCCCATCATAACAATATTGGTAATTTTTCGTCCTTCAATGGGAACAATTGCTCCATCAGGGGTATTCTTATCAGGAAAATCACCCAAACAATCACGTGCAACTAATAGTTGTGCTAAAATCTCTTCTGCGGTCAGATTACGAACAAGCATCTGCGTTCCCGTATGGCAAAAAGAGCAGGTTAACGTACACCCTACTTGCGATGAAAGACATAAAGTACCACGTCCTTCTTCAGGGATATAAACCGTTTCAATTTCAACAGGTCTTCCAGCTCCACGTGCAGGAAAACGTAAAAGCCATTTACGTGTACCGTCTTTTGATATTTGTTCTCCAACAATTTCTGGACGCATAATGGAAAAATGACACTTAAGTGTTTCTTGCATTGCTTTAGAAATATTCAGCATCTCATCAAAATTTGAAACACCACGCACATAAAGCCAATGCCAAAGCTGACGCATACGCATACGCGTCTGATGCTCTGGTACACCAACTGTCTTTAAAGCTTGTATCATTTCATCTTGCGACAAACCAATTAAAGAGAGCTTAGAACTCTCCTTCACGACCACATTATCTGTTTTTCGTGCAAAACATGAACCAACTGGTCTAAGGTCATAGGAAATGGCCATTGCTTTCCAATTCACATCACTATTTTAGAAGTTATCGAAACCTTAATGGCACTTTTGAGCTGCGTTTAATGCAGCAGTGACCCCTTTTAAGGAATAAGTGTAGGTGGTATGCGTTCCTCTTTTTGATATCGCTTGCACTGTCATATTGTTTCCAGCACGTATAGCAGAAACAAGCTGCTTTTCTAGCTCTGATGACGCCAACCAAGCTGAGGAATCCTTCGTGAAAAAATTAAAGTCCTTATTTCCAATGGTCACTGTCACTCTCGATCCTTCTTGAAGCGTATAACCAGCCATAAACTGCGGTTCGAACGAAACAGGTGAATGAGAACGCTTGGTAATTAAGAAAAAATTATCACCATGATTAACCGTCGTTGGAAGAGCCTTCAAAGGTACCGATAACACATAGCAAATCGTATTTTGGGGCGATTTATAAGAATAGACCCCCCATGCTTCAAATTGATTTAAACGATTTGGCGTTTGTGCACATGCTGCCCCAGCTGTAACCAGAACCATTACAGATGCAGCAATAACAGTCTTTTCAAACATCTTTATTTAGCTCACTTCTTTAGTCTCTAACAAGATTCTCTTCATTGGAAAAATTCAAAAAAACCTCGATACTCATGTATCACTGTCCTAATTCTTCCAATAAGCAAAATATTTTCACACCAATTAAAATAGATCTCTACGTTTCATTGTGACCTTTTAGGTGTTACCAAAATATAAACTTCTTATTCAATAACCACATTAAAAAATAACATTTTCATTTTATGCTACTCATTTCGTTTTTGTATAAAAAACGATTTCTTTAAGCAATAGAACTTCAAAACGAGATGAAAATACACTACCACTCTGTTAAGAAATAAACTATACTCTTTAATATCACAAGAAATCTGCTGCAAAATTTTGCAAACACACCCTGACCTCCCCAAAAATTTCACAGCCTTGCGAATATCACTTCTCGACTTCACACATTCAATACATTTATGTTCGTAAATACCTCACCTTTTATCCATTATAGTGCATTCATACTTCGTATTCAACATCGTTCCCATATCGCCTTTTCATAATCTTCAAAATATCTTAAAAAAATAATAGACTATTATCACTACATTGGTCATGAAACATAAAGTACTAGATTTTGTCTCAACAACTACATGTAACTTTGTTTCTTTTGCTCCTATTAACTCTTCCTATATATTTCATCTCCAATTTTAAGTTCTAAAGTGATTCTAGTAGCTTATAATAGCTTAAACATATTATTTTAAATGTATTAGACAATTCCTTTCTTCCTGTTACCAAAAATGTTTTAAGAATTTTTTGACAAGTTCTCTTATCTTATTTCTCAGTAATTTATAACAAGAAATATAAAACTTTTTTCTATAGAAGTTCTAACATTACCGTTTTTTAAACAACATTTTAATCAATTAAAGACACTTGAATAAATCTTCTTATGCATAAAAACTCTTTCACCCAACCTAAAGGTATAGTTTTCATTCTTACCGTACAAAATTATTTTTTAGTATGAGCTTTATACAACAGCTGACATCTAAATCATACTTAATCACACTTTGCCAGCTTCCAATATTGCTACAGCCCTTGGCATTTGAGACGGTTCATAAGAAGCATTTTTACTCCTTGTCTTATACAGTCTTATCCACACGGCTTTCCTTAATTGTAATCGTGTAAGTGAATGGTTTTGATTGATTCAACATGAATAGGTTCGGCATGAGGGAATCTTATGATATTCGGATCTCTCATTCAACATGTAAAACAGTAAATTATCTTTATAAATCAATATATTGACACACACGGGATACAATATCCCCTATTTTCTACTTGAATCTTAATAATATTATCCCTAAGTACCAAAATTTAATTTACAAAAAAATTCAATGCACGAATAAACTTTTCTATTGATTACTGCCCCACCCTCAGAGGGTGAAGATTTTTAACCCAATTTGGTGTATAAGAAGTTTGGATTCTTGTTGAGTCGAGTTCCCCTTGCCTTTCCACTCATGTGATTCACTTAACTAAAGGCTCTACAGACAAATCCTGCTTAAAAATATTTACCACGCACTCTAAAAGCACTTAATATATCAAGAAG
The DNA here is from genome assembly GCF_042195335.1 of Bartonella sp. CL25QHWL. Taxonomy (NCBI): domain Bacteria; kingdom Pseudomonadati; phylum Pseudomonadota; class Alphaproteobacteria; order Hyphomicrobiales; family Bartonellaceae; genus Bartonella; species Bartonella sp. CL25QHWL. The sequence continues at coordinate 203,821 of NZ_JBHIOE010000001.1, forward strand.
ATTTCCAGAATTTATCTCACCACACCTCAAATGATAGTGTTTTTATAGTATAATAGGATAAAAGAATCCATGAACATAATAATTAGGTGCTTTAATATACGAGAACAAGAAAGGACAACTCCTTCGTTTTTGTTGCTTGCTCTTTAAAAAGAAGGTTCACTTAGAAATGATTTTTTTTAAATCTCATGACATAACCTTTTGTTATTAGTCTTAAGATGCAAATTATATTATTTCCTACGCTCTGTGGTGCATACCTCGCAATTTATACGCTCATAATACCTTTTAAGCTGCATTTGATTCTGAAGTTTGAATCAATAAAGCATAAAGCGCATTGGCATTATGCGTATTGCGCAACTTTTGCACAACATCAGCATGGCGCAAAACACGTGCAATCTGAGATAAAGCTTTTAAGTGATCTGCACCAGCATTTTCAGGTGCCAAAAGGAGAAAAACGAGATCTATAGGTTCGTCATCGAGAGCTTCAAAATCAACAGGACTTTCAAGACGTGCAAATATACCAACAATCCGATCAATATCAGGTAATTTCCCATGAGGAATCGCAATACCACCACCCAAACCCGTTGAACCAAGCTTCTCGCGTTGCAAAACAACATCAAAAATTACATGCTCACTAAGACCTGTCAGCTTAGAAGCCTTTTCGGCTAAAATTTGTAGAACTTGTTTTTTCGAATTAGCCTTAAGAGCCGGAATGATCGCTTCCGGTGCTATTAACTCACTCAAATTCATACTTTAATTTTCCTCTTACACGCTCAAATGCTCATCAATAAACCTATAAACGGTATAGATACTTAATGTTCTTTCACTTTTCGCAACATCGCATGTGTTTTTATTTTTCAATTTATAACGGATGATAACTCAATACATGTCATATCACTTTTAACACAACAATAAATAGTATTTAGCTCCTCATTAACGGCATGAGAAAACAAAGAAATGAAGTTGTTCATAAAGTTAATTTCCTTACGACTCTAGAAAAGGTCATTATTCATAAATTTATTAAACTTGTCATAAGAATTGATGTATAATTCGCTATCAGAGTTTTTCTTTCCTTAAAAATGATCCCTTAAATTAAGATGAAAAGCATACTGAGCAAAATGGACCTTTACTTTGAAAATTACTGTATAGCTTGAATACCGCCTTATAACAAGAATATAAAGGTTTTTAGAGATTTAATGGTTATTTTAAAAGATTTATAGATTTAGCCTGATATCTGTAGTCAAGCTCCTATTTTTTAATAGGGCCATATAAACCAATAAAATACGACAACTCCTATTGAATAACCGGCGCTCCTATTAAAATACCTAAACCAGCATCATCGATATATTACAGAGAAAAATATGATAAACATCTCTTACCTTTCAATAACACACGCATTTATTGAGAGTTTCATTTATCACTCATTATCACGTTAATCTAGTGATATCTTTTCTATGATACAATCATGAGTAAGCTAAACTTATAAAAAAAAACTAACTCTTTAATGATGAAGCTTTTTTCACCACTCAATAAAAACATTCTAAGGTTATAGTCATAAAAGAAGTTTTGGCATAAATAAGGAGATTTTCAGTAATAATGTTTGGTTAAACTTAAATGGAAACTCGTGAAAGCTGTAAAATCAAAGAGAAAACTGATTTCCTAAATAAATTCTGCGTACATCAACGTTGTTGATAATATCGTTAGGACAACCGTGAACTAACACGCGCCCTGTATGAATAATATAAGCGCGGTCGACAAGCCCTAATGTCTCACGCACATTATGATCCGTTATTAAAACACCAATGCCACGCTTCGTTAAATGACGAATAAGTTGTTGAATATCGAAAATAGCGATAGGATCAATTCCTGCAAATGGTTCATCAAGTAACATAAAATGGGGACGAGAAGCTAAAGCGCGCGCAATTTCAAGTCGCCGACGTTCACCTCCAGATAACGAAAGTGCAGACATTTTACGTAAATGATCAATTTTAAATTCATGTAAAAGGCTATCTAACTCTTCACGCTGTTTAAGGCGATCTTTTTCAACGACCTCTAAAACAGCTTTAATGTTATTTTCTACTGAAAGACCACGAAAAATAGACGCTTCCTGTGGAAGATATCCAATACCTAAACGCGCACGTCGATACATCGGAAGATGCGTAATATCAAATCCATCAATTTTAATGGATCCTCCATCAGATTTTATAAGCCCCGTAACCATATAAAAACAAGTTGTTTTACCTGCCCCATTGGGCCCTAAAATGCCAACGGCTTCTCCCGTACGAATGCCAAAAGAAACACCATTAACAGTTCGCCTTCCTCGATAAACTTTAATCAAATTACTGGCAATCAAGGTCCCTTTTAAGGGGTTTTTTGAAGCTTCACTTTCAAGATTATACCTATCGGTCTGTTTTTTTATTTTGATTCCAAACATGAAATCTTAATGACCATTCTTTTGATTTTGTTTTAAAATAATAGAAACACGACCTTTTTTCTTAGGTGTCTCACAACCTTCTAAAAAAGCCTTTCCGCTTTCCATATTTGCCGTTAGTTTGCACCCCGTTGCCACATTGTCACCATCAGTTAACACAACATGATTCCCTGTCAAACTCATCATTTTTGACTTTCCATCAAAAACGCCTTTATCACCCGTAGCAACTTGCGTAGCAATTTTTATATAAACTTTTCCTAAAGCTTCCATTTTTTGTATACTCGACGAACCAAATAAAGAAACAGATGATGCCTTTTTATTTTCCTGATTTTTATCAATTTCTTTATATGCTTTATCGTAGTAAACAACTAATTCTGCCGTTCTTAAAAGACGTTCACCTTGCACCACTGAAACATCACCCTTAAAAAGCGCTATCCCTTCTTTATCACGTATTTCCAAAGAATCTGCATGAAGTTCTACTGGTTCTTTATCGCTTGATAGACTTATTCCAAAATGGGCCACTTCAGCATATCCTAAAACTGCTCCTCCTCCTAACATTCCCATGCTAAAAGCCAACATCACACCTATCCATCTTTTGTACGATTTCATTATTTCAATTCTTTTGTTTGTATATACACATACTTCTCTTTATAAATATCCTTTAAAGATTTGTATTGATATTGCGTTATTGCTTTTGAAGCACTAAATGCACTCCACCATGGAAATACATGTTTTTTCCTTTTTCTCGAATTTGTAAGGCGTTTGCGGCAAGATGAAAACCGGCTTGCTGAATATTAACACGTTGATCTGTTTTTAACTGTCCCTCGGATAAGTTAATACTAGCTGACATAAATTGTACCATCATCCCATCATTCGTCGTAATGGTGAATGGCTTGTCCAACTGTAAAAAACCATTAATGTTATCGTAAACCCCCCCTTGTGCTGCGAGAAAAATCTGTCTTTGTTGGCCCATAAATGCTCTAGCTGTAATGTTTTGCAACCCAATCATTCCAGCGTGTGTATGGTCTTGAAATGCCTTTTCTGCTTTAAGCCAATAAGGTTCATGAGCACGCGTATACCCTTCTAATTTTGGATTGAGCATCGTCAAATTCATCACGCCACTTTCTCCATTGTTCAAAGGCATAGAATCAGAAGTAATGGGAACCAAGAAAAACGTAAACCAGCAAAAAACCAGCGCTGAAATCAACGCTAAGAGAGGTAAAAAGATTTTTAATATGCTAATGCGACGCGAATGACGGGATGCTTTTTTTAAAACATCTCCACAAGATGATTGCGTTGAAAAGGCTTCATAATGATTGTGTACGGACATACTCTCCTGATCTCTTAAATACTCCGCATTTTTAATCTGTATAACCTTTATAGAAGGTATTTTCAAATTTTGTTTCTTGCAATTTGTTTTTTCTTGATTTTATTTTGCTTTTATCCGTTTATATATTGTAATATGCATGGAGTGCACAATTACAAAATTTTTTTGTGTGAAAGTGAGGCTATTGTGGTAAAATCAGAGCTTGTGCAAATTATCGCTCGTCATAACCCGCATCTTTTTCAACGGGATGTGGAGAATATTGTAAACGCTATTTTTGAGGAAATTGCAACAGCACTTGCAAATGGCAATCGCGTTGAACTTCGTGGATTTGGAGCTTTTTCTGTAAAAAGCCGTTCAGCCCGTAATGGACGTAATCCACGAACAGGTGAAGCTGTTTCTGTTGAAGAAAAGTGGATTCCTTTTTTTAAAACTGGCAAGGATTTACGCGACCGTCTTAATCAGTGAGAAACTTATGATAATTAAACGTATTCTTCTAACAAGTATCGGTGTGATTCTCGCAGCGGTTTTGATTGTTTTTATCGTGGCTAATCGTCAAATGGTTCCGTTAACCCTTGATCCTTTTCGAGCAAATCCTGAAAGTTTTACTTATCATGCTCCCCTCTTTATATGGCTCTTTATTTTCTTTGGTTTTGGTATTTTATTAGGAAATCTGATAAGTTGGTTTTCCTATCACAAATACAAAAAAGCTCTCAAAAAAAGTAAAGCCGAGATTGAAAAATTGAAAACATCTATCACAAATCTGGTGTAATGGTATTTAAATGAAATCTTTTCTCTTTAGTATTTTATATTCAGTACAGAGTTAAAAGTGCTCTTTTTCTTTTTTTATACATGTTTTAATTGACTTTAGCTTTTTTGCACTTTTACGAAACATTTAAGAGCTTTATAATATCTTTTTATACCTCATATACCGTGATACAAAACATGCCCGCACAATACTTTCAATCCTCCCATAACAATAGATATCCGCAGGAAAAGTTGCCCCTTATTTTAGAAACGGGTATAAGCGAAAACTATGCTCTCATTGATTCTGGTCATGGACAAAAATTAGAACGTTATGGAGCTTACCGCATTATTCGACCAGAAGGTCAAGCACTATGGAAACCCGCTTTACCTCAACAACAATGGGCTGATGTTGATGCTATTTTCACAGGAAACCTTGATGAAGAAGGGGTTGGGCGTTGGCATTTTCCTAAAAAGCCACTTGATGAAACATGGGCTCTTGCTTGGAATGGATTGTCTTTTCTAGGCCGTTTTACTTCCTTTCGTCATGTGGGGGTTTTTCCTGAACAAGATGCCCATTGGCGCTCTATGGAAGAACAAATTGTTCAAGCCAAACGCCCTATAAAATTGTTGAATCTTTTTGGCTATACAGGTATTGCCTCTTTGATTGGAGCACGAGCGGGTGCGAATGTTACCCATGTTGATGCTTCTAAAAAAGCCATTGCGTGGGCAAAAGCTAATCAAGAAAGAGCAGGATTACCAGATCATTCTATTCGCTGGATTTGCGATGATGCTATGAAATTTGTCGAGCGTGAACTGCGTCGTAAAAAAAGCTATGATATGATTCTTCTTGATCCCCCTGCTTATGGGCGTGGACCCCATGGTGAAATTTGGCAACTGTTTGATCATTTACCCGCCATGATCACAAATTGTCGTAAACTTCTCTCTGATAAACCGCTCTCTGTTGTCCTTACAGCTTATTCTATTCGTGCTTCCTTCTTTGCACTTCATGCTTTAATGCGTGATGCATTTGTAAATCTTGGTGGTACGGTCGAATCAGGAGAACTCATTTTGCGTGAAGAAGTTGCAGGACGTGCTCTTTCTACTTCTCTTTTTAGCCGTTGGATTGCTTGAATATGTGTAGACCCAAAACTGGTAGAGTGAAAGAAATTACCTCTCTTAGCAACCCCATCATAAAAGATCTTAAAGCACTTAGCCAAAAGAAAAACCGTAATAGAGAAGGTCTTTTCATGGCAGAAGGATTGAAATTGGTCATTGATGCTCTCAATCTTGGCTGGACAATACAGACGCTTATTTTTTCTAAAAGTAAAATCGGTAATGCTACTATTGAAAATACTGCCGCACGTGCTGTTGCCAACGGTGGTTTTGTTATTAAAGCCTCACAAAAGGTTATGGAATCACTTACCCGACGCGATAACCCACAAACAGTTATTGGTATTTTCAAGCAAAAATGGCACTCTTTTGAAATGATAAAAGGACAGATTAAAGATGTTTACATCGCGCTTGATCGTGTGCGTGATCCTGGAAACCTTGGTACCATTATTCGAACCGCTGATGCTGTAGGTGCTAAAGGTGTTATTTTAATTGGTGAAACAACAGACCCTTTCTCGCCTGAAACGGTCCGTGCAACCATGGGATCTATTTTCTCTGTACCACTTTATCGTTTTGATGAAAGCGCCTTTTTAAACTGGTCTTCTCACTTTAAAGGTATGATCGTTGGAACACACCTCAAAGGATCTCTGGATTATCGCACACTTGACTTCAAAAATGGCCCTATTATCCTTTTAATGGGGAATGAAAAACAGGGATTATCAGATCTTCTTACGAATCGGTGTGATAAACTTACGCGTATTCCACAAAGCGGACGAGCAGACTCGCTTAATCTAGCTGTAGCAACAGCTGTTATGCTTTATGAAATCCGTCGCCCCTATTTAATACTGGAACCATGTGAGGAAAAACATGATTCGTAAATCACTCTCTTTTCTTCTCTTGGGCTTGGCTTTTACAGTAGTACTTGATCAAGCTGTCAAATACTGGGTTATGCACAATATGCCTTTAGGAACAGAAATTTCGCTTATTCCTTTTCTTTCCCTTTATCATGTGCGCAATTCTGGCATCGCATTTTCGTTTTTTTCTTCCTTTTCTCAGTGGGGAATCATCGCCATCACGATCATTGTGATTATCTTCCTTCTATGGTTATGGAAAAATACTGAATATAATAAGTATTTAATGCGCTTTGGCCTTATTTTTATTATTGGAGGAGCCATCGGCAATCTCATTGATCGTATTCGCTTTCATCATGTCACTGATTATATACTTTTTCATATTGATGATATTTTTTATTTTGCTATTTTCAACCTTGCAGATAGTTTTATCACTCTCGGTGTTATTGCCATCCTTATTGAAGAATTGCGTACTTGGATGAAAGCAAAGCCTCATTCCAATAGTACATCTCCTCATTGATATGTTCATTGCCTTAGAAAACAGAAAGCTTTGATCATCACAAGTCTGATTACGCATTGATTTCTCTTAATCAATTCTTGTTGCTCGTCATTTCACGTGTTTCTCTTCATGGGACGATAAGATCTTACTTTCTTTTCAACTTCACATTTCTACACTTAGTTAGTGCAAAAGAAATGAACTCAAATAGAAATCAATATTTTTTATCCATGTGTCCTACATCATAATTTTTGAGGAGATATTTCACAGCATTTAAAGTTCCATTTATTTAATTAGAACAATTGCTTTTCGTATGTTTTTTAGTTTTTACAGATATCGCTTTTACAGAGCCTTTCTTAAGTGCTTCGTTTAAAAACTCTCCTTTTTTATTTTATATATTGTTTAATAAAAAACATTTTTTCAACTATTTTCAATGGTGTCTTGTTAAAGCAACATATTGATTATAAATATAAATTACCTTTTTTCATATTGAATAAAAGCCCTTAATAGCCTAAATCTCTTTTATTTGGAATCTGTTCATGTTGAATCCATAAAAACCCTGTCTCTTGCAAGACACAAGCAAGTTAATAATCTTGATTAATATAAACAGATTTGAAACCAGAGAAGCTTGCGATATTTAGAGTATCATTTAGCATTCAAAAAGACAATTTATCATTACATATCAATATATTATATAAAAATCCAATTCGATAGCTCTTATAACCGTGCAAAACAGATGCAATATTGGAGGTTGAAAATAGTGTGATGATACTTGCCGCTCTTCTCATAAACGCAAAAATAGTGAATATTTTATAAGGGATTGTATTACATAGTTTCTGTGAATAATAGAAAATTTTTTGAATGTAGTCTTTTTATCTTGCAAAAATATGGCAAAAAATGGAAATATTTTTTATTAAAATGAACTATTTCCTTACCAATTTGTAAGGTTCCTTCTTCATATAAATCTCTTGTAATTTTTAAATAAATCTCCATAATAAGAGCATATATGCTGGAATTCTGTCAGTGATTCTTAAGGGTTTTTGTATTTGCCCAATTAAGGCTTATACCAAGCTTATCTGTGTAATGACAGAGACACTTTTAAAGCCCTATACCTGACAGAACATATGCTAAAGGATTTTATATTATGGCTAATTTTAAAGATTTACGTTCGGCACCTGCTTCTCATGCCGATGCATCAATTGATCAGGGATTACGCGACTATATGTTGGGTGTCTACAATGCAATGGCCATTGGTTTGCTTATTACAGCTGCTGCCGCTTATGCAATTGTATCATTAGCAACGACAACAGATATGAGCCAAGCAGCAGCTCAAATCAATAGCAGTGTTTATCTAACACCACTTGGAGTAACATTTTATACATCGCCATTCTCTTATATTGTTATGTTTGCACCACTCATAGCAGTCTTATTCCTCAGTTTTAAAATTAATACATTGAGCACAAATGCTGCTCGTAGTCTCTTTTTTGGTTATGCTGCTCTGGTTGGTCTTTCACTGTCTTCAATCGTTTTGCGCTATACGACAGAAAGTGTTGTGCAAACCTTTGTCATTTCCGCCGCAACTTTTGGAGCTCTTTCACTTTATGGATACACAACAAAGCGTGATCTCACAGCAATCGGTTCCTTCTTATTCATCGGATTGATCGGCTTGTTTCTTTCCATGATTGTGAACATTTTTCTTGGATCAAGCGCTTTGCAGTTTGCTATCTCTGTGATTGGTGTTTTTATCTTTGCTGGTTTAACAGCCTACGATACCCAGAGCATTAAGTTGATGTATTATGAAGGAGATGAAAGCGATACCAGAGGACGTAAAGTTATTATGGGCGCGTTGAATCTTTATCTTGATTTCATCAATATGTTTGTCTTCTTGCTACAGTTTCTTGGCTCAAACCGTGATTGATTGCAAAAATCATAACTTAATTAAAGAACCTTGTTTCTAAAAGAGACAAGGTTCTTTTGTTTTTAGTGTAAGTCTTTACCCTTGGCCTCTTAGGGACTATTCTTTTCGTAAAATGACAAAAATACCTTATAAGCAAAAATTCCCTTGGTTTACCGGTTTTATCCAACAAAAACTCCACAGCTCCCTTTTTAATGCAATTCACAGCCGCTCTCATCATCAATCAAACATCATCAATCAAAATAGTAATTATGATCTGACCGTTGCTTCCTATAATGTGCATAAATGTGTAGGTGTTGATAAAATTTTTAATCCTACAAGAATTGTCCGTGTTATTACTGAATTAAAAGTTGATATTCTTGCTCTTCAAGAAGCAGATAAACGTTTTGGGGAACGCATTGGTTTGATTAATCTTCAGCTATTAAAAGCTGAAACCGGTTTGATTCCTGTACCTCTTAATACTATGTCACCTCATGGCCATGGTTGGCATGGGAATGCTCTTTTTTTGCGAAAGGGATATGTACGTGATACTTTACAAGTCACTCTTCCTAGTATTGAACCACGTGGGGCTGTAGTTGTAGAGTTGGAAATGGAAGCAGGCCCTATTCGTATTATTGCGGCTCATTTTGGCTTATTACGTTACTCTCGTAAACAACAAACAAAAATGCTCCTTGAAATTTTCCAAAAACGCCCCCTTATGCCTACACTCCTTATAGGAGATTTTAATGAATGGCGGATGGGAAAAGGCTCATCTTTAAATCATTTTTCTCCCTATTTTGATAGCACTTTTGAAGTTGTACCAAGCTTTCCCTCTCGCTTTCCTTTTTTAGCCCTTGATAGAGTTTTTTCTTTTCCCCACCAATTGGTAACAAGTATTGAAAATCATCTTTCACCGCTTGCACGCATTGCTTCAGATCATTTGCCTATCAAAGCCTATCTTAATCTTTCTAACGCAATCAACATTCTTAAAAATAAATAAAAAAATTAATGTGCCTCATCCCAATTTTGAGCCGTCATGACTTTTACTTCAAGCGGTACAGATAAAGATAGAACCGGTATTGTAGCATTTTCCATAACATTTTTAACAACAGTCATGGTTTTTTTACTTTCTTCTTCTGGTACTTCAAAAATCAGTTCATCATGCACTTGCAGCAACATTTTTGCTGATAGTTTTTCTTCTTTTAAAGCATCTTCCATATGTATCATAGCGCGGCGAATAATATCGGCCGCAGAACCTTGAATTGGAGCATTGATAGCTGCTCGCTCATTAAGAGAACGAATTTTTACATTCTTTGCTTTTATTTCTGGATAATGGATACGACGTCCAAAAATTGTTTCTACATAACCATTTTCACGTGCAAAGATTTTAGTTTTCTCCATATAATCTTTAATTCCTGGAAATCTTTCAAAATACAGTTGAATATAACGACCCGCTTCTTGGCGTGAAATTCCCAATTGATTAGCTAATCCAAAAGCTGAAATACCATAAATAATACCAAAATTAATCGCTTTTGCACGCCGTCGTATATCTGAATGCATTCCTTCTATCGCAACACCAAACATTTGTGATGCCGTTATAGCGTGAATATCATGCCCTTTAGCAAAAGCTTCTTTTAATGCTTTTATATCCGCAATATGTGCAAGAATGCGCAACTCAATCTGACTATAATCAGCAGAAAGTAACACACGTCCTTTGGGAGCAATAAAAGCTGTTCGGATTTTACGCCCTTCAGCAGTTCGCACTGGAATATTTTGCAAATTTGGCTCTGATGATGATAACCGACCTGTTGATGTTATTGCCAAAGAATAATTCGTGTGAACTCGCCCTGTTTTTGAAAAAATATAAGAAGGCAAGGCATCTGTATAGGTAGATTTTAGCTTTGCAAGTTGACGCCACTCAATAATTTTACGCGGTAAAATATGACCTTCAGCAGCCAACTCTTCTAAAGTCTGTGCAGAAGTTGACCATTGTCCACCCTTAGTTTTGGCGCCTCCAGGCAATCCCATTTTGCCAAAAAGGATATCCCCTAATTGCTTTGGCGAAGCAATATTAAACTTTTCATCAGCTTGTTTATAAATTTCCTCTTCTAGAATCAAAGCAGCTTGTGCCAACTCTCCAGAAAGACGCAATAAAATCTGCCTATCAATAAGAATCCCCCGTTCTTCCATTCTTGCAAGAACTTTTACAAGGGGTCGATCAAGACGCTCATAAATTTTTGTCATCCCACGAGCAACAAGTTGTGGTTTCAATACTTGCCAAAGGCGTAGCTTTATATCAGCATCTTCCGCCGCATAAAGGGTTGCTTGTTTTAAATCTACTTGTGCAAAAGAAGTAATTTTTTTTCCGTTATGCGTTAAATCTTTATAGGCAATTGGTTTATGCTCAAGCCAACGTTCAGACAAATCATCCATATTATGGGTTAAAGTTCCAGCATCAAAAGCATATGATAAAAGCATGGTGTCGTCAAAAGAGCTTATCATAATGTCGTATTGCTTCATCACCAACCAATCATATTTTATATTATGACCAATTTTTAACACCGCTGAATCTTCTAATATCGGTTTTAAAAGTGCTAAAGCTTTTCGGGCCTCAATCTGTGAGGCAATGCGCCCGCCCCTCAAAAGGTCCTCTTCTCCTTCATCAAAATGTTCAAGAGGTATATAAGCTGCTTTTTCCGGCTGTAATGCGAGTGAAAAACCAACAAGCTTTGCTTGCATCGGATCAAGAGATGTTGTTTTAGTATCAAAAGCGAAAAAACCCTGCTCCTGTGCTTGTGATAACCACTCTTTTAAAATTTTCTCATCAAGAATTGTTGTATAAGCAGCTCTTGTAATTTTTTGAGTCAGCGCTTGATCTTTACGTTTTTGTGCAAAAACTTGTGGAGAATTTTCAGAAAAACTATGAAGAGATGCGTGCTCAGTATTCTTGATCTCAGAATCATGCCTGGGGCTTAGTTTTTCCCATTCAACATCTATATCAAATGCGTCAATAACAGCTGCATCGCATGACGTTGCCTCTGCCACGCGACGCGTTAATGTTGAAAACTCCATCGCTTTCAAAAAAGCAATTAAACGTGGACCATCTTGTGGCTCCAAAACAAAATCATCTAAATCATTATCTATAGGAACATCTGTTTTAAGCCTGACAAGTTCACGAGACATTTTAACTTGTTCTCTATAAGCTTGAATGTTTTCACGCCGTTTTGTTTGTTTAATTTCTGTTACGCGTTGCAATAAAAGATCAAGAGAACCAAATTCATTTAATAACTGAGCTGCAGTTTTTGGACCAATGCCTGGAATACCCGGTACATTATCTGTTGAATCTCCAATTAATGCTTGTAAATCAATCATTTTTTCAGGCGCAACACCCCATTTTTCTATAACTTCTGAGATACCTATATGCTTATCTTTCATTCCATCATACAAAGATACATGCGTATTTACGAGTTGCATAAGATCCTTATCAGAAGAAATAATGGTTGTTTTTGCCCCAACCTTTGTTGCAAATTTTGCATAGGTAGCAATTAAATCATCCGCTTCAAAGCCTTCCTTTTCAATACAAGGCAAATTAAAAGCCTTCGTTGCTTGGCGTATTAGCGCGAATTGAGGAATTAGATCTTCAGGAGGTTCAGCGCGATTCGCTTTATATTCAGGATAAATTTGTTTCCGAAAAGTATCAGATGAATAATCAAAAATAACAGCAAAATGTGTTGGAACAACACCCGTAGCTGTATTACGAGCATCACATAGTAATTTCCATAACATATTGCAAAAACCAGCTACTGCTCCTACAGGAAGTCCATCCTTTTTACGTTTTAAAGGCGGTAAAGCATAATAAGCACGAAAAACATAGCCTGATCCGTCAACCAAAAAAAGATGATCTGCTGCTTTCATTACAATTTTTTCTCCATTTCAGCTAAAAAAACAATTTGTCCTTATATATTTTTTCACTTTGCCTCTAAAAAGCCATTTTTTCTTTTCATAAGACATGAAGTCGTTGCACTTTATATTAAGTACCTAGAGCTTTTCTTTGCTGTTACAGGATTAATAGCTTTCATTTTGCTCCTCCTATGATAGCTGAGGTACGATGTAGCGACAGGGTCGTTGTGGTGTTCCCCTCCCCACAACGACCGTTTTTTTTGACATCGATATTCTTTAATTTCAATCGTGACTTTTTTAGAGAAAAAATGATGTTATTCATGAATTTTGAAATTATTCCACAGAGCTTTTTCACCCATTTTGTAGATAAAATCAGCGTGTAACTTTTTTTCTTGCGTACTCAATCTTGAAGGTAAAGCCTGTGGGCGAATTTTAACGGCATAAGATGTATCTTTATCATTCTGGATATGTTCATCAACACCCCTTCTGTTATCAAAACCCAATACACCTTGTTTTCCACCGATAAGCTCAATATAAACATCGGCTAGAATCTCTGCATCAAGCAAAGCACCATGAAGAACACGATGGCTGTTATCAATTCCAAAACGTTTGCATAAAATATCAAGAGAATTAGGACCCATAGGAAATTTACGCCGCGCCATAGCCAGTGTATCAAGAATATTATCAACACTGATAAGCGGTTTGTTGACACGTTTTAATTCTGCATTAATAAAACCAATATCAAAACTCGCATTATGCGCAATCATTGTCGCGTCTTTGATAAATTCCAAAAATTCATCAACAATATCACTAAAACTTTTCTCGTTTTTTAGGCGTTCATTGGTTAATCCGTGAATTGCTACAACTTCATCAGGAATAATAACGCCTTCAGGGTTTAAATAAACATGAAATTGGCGCCCCGTAAGATAAAGATCAACCATTTCTACACAACCAATTTCGATTATGCGATCTTTTTCTTTATCTAAACCTGTTGTTTCTGTATCAAAAATAATTTCCCGCATAACTTCAATTCTTTAGTTTTTTTATTACATCAAAAACCTGTTGACGTGTATTCTCTAAATCTTTCCCTGTATCAATAATAAAATCAGCACGTTCTCGTTTTTTTTCATCTGGCATTTGTTGAGCATTGATAAAGGCAAATTTTTTCTCATTCATACCTTGGCGAATCATGACACGTTCTTTTTGTATTTCTGGTGGAGCAGAAACAACAATAACGCTATCCACACGACTTTCACCATTTTTTTCAAACAAAAGTGGAATATCAAGAATAACGAATTTTTTCCCTTGTTCACGCGCTATATCAATAAATTCCCTTTCTTTTTCTTGCACCAAAGGATGAATTATTTTTTCTAATGTTTGTAATTTTTCTTTATCATCAATCAAAATTTCAGAAAGTTTCAAACGGTTAACTTCACCGTTTTCAACAACACCAGGAAAAATACGCTCTATGAATGACAAAGCTGGCTCACTTTTATAAAGCTGTTTTACTGCTTCATCAGCACTAAAAACAGAAATACCCGCTTGCTTGAAAAAATCAGCAACTGTTGATTTTCCCATAGCAATTGATCCCGTTAATCCTATGATCTTCATTCTCTTTTTTCACTCATATCCTCTAAAATAGCTGTCCGTAAAGCTTTTGTTACCTGTGGTCTTATTCCAAACCACTGTTCAAACCCTATAACAGCCTGATGTAGAAGCATCCCAAGTCCATCAACCGTCTTGAGATCACAAGCCTTTGCCTGTTGTAAAAAAGGAGTTATCAATGGTGTATAAATAATATCTGTTACTAACGCCGTTTTTTTTGCTTTATGAAAATCGCAAAAAAAAGAATCACTTTTTTCTTCTGGACTTTTTATACCAATAGAGGTTGTATTAACAATCAAATCAGCTTGATGAAGTATTTCATGGATTTTATGCCAATCGTAAACTTTAATGATTTTTCCAAAATGCTGAGCTAAATTATCAGCACGTTGTTTTGTACGGTTAATCAGATAAATCTGTTCAAATCCGCGTTTTTTTAAGGCATATATGATAGCGCGTGCGGCACCACCTGCTCCAAAAACAAGAGCTGTTTCCCCTCCCCAATCAGATGCAAAATCATCAAGATTAGCGCTAAAACCATAGGCATCGCTATTCGTGGCACAAAGCTTATCTCCTTCATACCAAAGTGTATTAACAGCACCAATCATTGTTGCTCTCTCATCTTTATAATCTGCTAAACGAAAAGCTTCCTGTTTATAAGGTAAAGTAACATTTCCTCCACAAAAACCTATTTTTTGTAAAGACGCAATAAAATGACTGAATTCTTCAGATGTTACTTCTTGTGCAATATATTCTCCTTGTAAACCATATTGTTTAAGCCAAAAATTGTGAATTTTTGGCGATTTTGAATGATGAATTGGAGAACCAACAACAAAAGCACGCGGATAATTTGTTTTTTTTATTGTTAAGTCAACCATCAATAATTCCTAAGTGACGCAGTTTTATGAGTAGAGGCAGTAAAGGTAAACCAACAATGGTAAAAAAATCTCCTTCAATTTTTTCAAAGAGATGAATTCCTTCTCCTTCAATTTGATATACTCCCACGCTGTTTAAAACATCTTTTTCTACGCGTGCTAAATAACGTTCAATAAATTCTGATGAGAGTAAACGGACGGACATATGTGCACTAAAAGCTTCAACCCAAATTTTTTGACCATTTTTAAATAAAGCTACCGCACTATGAAGAGAATGGGTTTTTCCTGATAATTCACATAAACGTTGATGTGCTTCTTTTATATTTGTTGCTTTGTGAAAAACTTGACCTTCAAAATCAAGAACTTGATCACAACCAATAACGAAAGCATCAGGAAAACGATCTGAAACATTTTTTGCTTTTGCGCTCGCAAGAAAACAGCTGAGTTCTTTAGGTGTTTTTTCTTTTGCTTTTTTTTCTACTTCTCTTTCATCAAAAGAAGCTCCTTCAATGGAAAAATTTAAGCCTGCTTTTTTTAATAATTTTGCACGATAAAAACTAAGAGATGCTAATATTAACGTATCTGCGTTCATGAGAATTTTCTCTCATTTCCTTCACGAAATCGTGATAACAGTTCAAATATTGCAGCAGCAGTTTCTTCAATAGAACGTCTTGTGACATCAATAATAGGCCAACCAAAACGTTCGCAAATGCGTTTTGCATAGATTAATTCTTCAGCTATGTTGATACGATTTGTATAATTATCAAGAGCAAAACTTTCTCCCAAATCTCGATTTTGGCGGATATGTGAGATTCTTTCAGCTGAAGCAATTAAACCAATAATTAAAGAATTTTTTGCCTCTAAAAGGGATTCTGGCAAATCAATATTAGGAATAAGAGGAATATTAGCCGTTTTTATTCCGCGATTTGCTAAATAGATACTTGTTGGCGTTTTAGAGGTTCTTGAAATTCCCACAAGAATCACATCTGCTTCGGATAAGCTACTGGAAGACTGTCCATCATCATGCTCTATTGTAAAATCCAGTGCCTCAATACGGCGAAAATAATCCGCATTAAGATCATGTTGTGCGCTCGCACGTAAATGTGTTGGCATTCCAAGGTAAGACTGAAAAGCATTTAAAACAGGATGTAATATATCAATACAGGGAACTTTTATTTTTTTACACATTTTTTGAAGGAGAAGTTTAAATTCTTCATCAATCATTGTGTAAAGAACAATACCTGGTTCTTGTTGTATTTCATCAAGAGCTTTTTGTAACTGTATTCTATTACGAATCATAGGATAGATATGCTCTGTTGCCTGACTCATTGCATATTGCGATGCTACAGCTCTTCCAACAGAGATTAATGTTTCTCCCGTTGCATCAGAAAGCATGTGTAAATGAAAGAATTTTTTTTCTTTTGTCACAAAAATTTTAACTCCTTGTTAAGATATGTGTATATATCTTCACCGTTTTTTATAAAACTAAAATTTAGGAAAAATTCTCCTTTTTTATGCACAAATTAAATGCTTGTGATAATTTAATCCCTCTTATAAAAAAAGAGGGGATAATATCTTTAAGATAGTGTTATTTTTATTCTTTTTTAACTTCCTTTTGTGGATAAAATTGAGGATAAATAATAATCCACACTAAACACAGTTATAAATAAGAATAATCCTTTCTTTAATATAAATTTATTAATATAAATTTCTGTAAAAATACTTTTGAATAGCATTTCATTAATGCTATAAATTTAACTTACATTTTTGTTATTAAAATAATTAAATACTATTTGGATTTTATATTTTTTCAAGTTTTTCATATAATTACTTAATATTACAGGAATAAATTTCATATAAATGGTACTTGCAGATTAAAAAAATTGAGTGTAGAATATTTTTTTCTTAATAATATTTCACTCATAAATTTCCATAAATTATTTAGAACAATCTTCTCCATTACAAAGAGCATATTTCATGCAAAAAATGAAACTACAAGAACTTAAAAGCAAAAATCCCGTTGAGCTTGTTTCTTTTGCTGAAACATTAGAAGTTGAAAATGCCTCCCTTATGCGCAAACAAGAATTAATGTTTGCTATCTTGAAAAAACTTGCTCTACAAGATGTAGAAATTATAGGAGAGGGTGTTGTTGAAGTTTTACAAGACGGATTTGGATTCTTGAGATCTGCTGATGCTAATTATCTTCCTGGTCCTGATGATATTTATCTTTCACCTGCACAAATACAGTCGTTTTCTTTAAAGACAGGTGATACAATTGAGGGTCCTATACGCAGTCCAAAAGAGGGAGAACGTTATTTTGCTCTCCTTAAAATTAATACAATTAATTTTGAAAAACCTGAAAAGATTCGTTATAAAATTCACTTTGATAATCTTACTCCTCTTTATTCAAATGAACGTTTCCAAATGGAAATACAAGATCCTACAGAGAAAGATATGTCATCACGCGTGATTGATTTGATATCTCCATTGGGAAAAGGACAAAGAGGGTTAATTGTAGCTCCTCCTCGGACGGGAAAAACAGTTTTACTTCAAAATATTGCTCATTCTATTACCACTAATCATCCTGAATGTTATCTCATTGTTCTTTTAATAGATGAACGACCAGAAGAAGTTACTGATATGCAGCGTTCAGTGAAAGGAGAAGTGGTTTCTTCTACTTTTGATGAACCAGCAATACGTCACGTACAAGTGGCAGAAATGGTCATTGAAAAAGCCAAACGTCTCGTTGAATATGGGCGTGATGTTGTTATTCTTCTCGATTCTATTACACGTCTTGGGCGTGCATATAATACAGTTGTTCCTTCTTCGGGTAAAGTTTTAACAGGTGGTGTGGATGCAAATGCTCTCCAGCGTCCAAAACGTTTTTTTGGTGCAGCACGTAATATTGAAGAAGGCGGATCTTTAACCATTATTGCAACGGCTTTGATTGATACAGGAAGTCGTATGGATGAGGTTATTTTTGAAGAATTTAAAGGAACAGGTAATTCGGAAATTGTTCTTGATCGAAAAGTTGCTGATAAGCGTATTTTCCCTGCTATGGATATTTTAAAGTCAGGAACGCGTAAGGAAGAACTTCTGGTAGAACGACAAGATTTACATAAAATTTTTGTTCTTCGTCGTATTTTAGCATCTATGAATGTAACAGATGCAATTGAATTTTTGATTGATAAATTAAAGCAAACAAAAAACAATAGTGAATTTTTTGATTCAATGAATACGTAGAGTCATTAAAGTTTTTATTAGGATAAAACCTGTGGATACAATCTTTGCTGTTTCGAGTGGATTGTTACCTTCAGGGGTTGCAGTCATTCGGCTTTCTGGTCCTCATGTTGTAGATATAGTTAAAACGCTTTGTGGTCGTTTACCTAAAGCACGTTTTATGCATTATGGAAATCTTACTGCTCGTGATGGTAGTTTTTTAGATTCTGGTTTAACTGTTTTTTTTCCTGCTCCTCATAGTTTTACGGGGGAAGATTGTGCAGAATTCCATTTACATGGAGGAAAAGCCGTCGTTAATCGTTTTCTCGATGAATTGTCGACATTTTCTGGATGCCGTATTGCAGAGGCAGGTGAATTTTCACGTCGCGCTTTTATGGAAGGAAAATTAGATCTTGTTCAAGCAGAAGGTCTTGCTGATTTAATAGAAGCAGAAACGGAAAGCCAACGGCGTTTAGCTGTTATGGGTACAAGTGGACATTTAACGACGCTTTATCGTGATTGGCGTCATAAGCTTATGAAGGCGCGTGCTTTTATCGAGGCAGAACTTGATTTTGTTGATGAAGCAGATATTCCCAACGCAATATCTGATAAAGTTTGGAAAGATATTGAAGATCTTTGTACCTCTCTTCGAGAATATATTACTGAAGGAGAACGTGCGAGTATTTTACGTGATGGATTAAAAATTGTTATTGCTGGTGCTCCTAATTCTGGAAAATCAAGCATTATGAATCGTCTTTCAGGAAGATCTGTTGCTATTGTAACGGAAGAAGCAGGAACAACCCGTGATGCTTTAGAAATGAGAATTATTCTTGGTGGTTTACCTATTTTTTTAACGGATACTGCTGGTTTTAGAAAAACAGAAAATAAAATAGAACAGATGGGAATAGAAGTTGCTAAACAGCATGTTATGGAAGCTGATTTGGTTATTTTGGTTTATGATATAGAAAATCCTAAGCAGGTTGATTTACCAGAAACATCGGCTGAAATATGGTGTGTTGGCAATAAGCTTGATCTTTATGAAAAAAATGATCAGCGTTGGTCTATACAATTTTCCGCATTAACTGGTTTAAATTTTGATTATTTTATAAAAGAACTTGAATCATTTTGTCATCATCGTGCTTCTGAAATTGGAAATATTGTTCCAGCACGTAAAAGACAACTTCAATTGTTAAAGGAGGCTGTTAAAGAGATTGAATTTTCTCTTAATTATCATTCTCTTGATCTCAGTTTACGTGCAGAACATCTCCGTTGTGCAAGTGATTTTCTTGGTAAAATTACAGGAGATATTGATGTTGAAGATTTGCTTGATATTATTTTTTCAGAATTTTGTGTTGGTAAATAATGATTCACGTGAAACATTGATTATTTCATAGATAGATTATAAAGATTATGTAATTTATATATTGTTTCACGTGAAACCTTAGAATATTTTCTACGGAATGAATTAAATGCAATCATATGATGTTGTTATTGTTGGTGGTGGTCATGCTGGCTGTGAGGCAGCTTCAGCTTCAGCGCGTGTAGGAGCCAAAACAGCGCTTGTTACACATAAAATATCAGCATTGGGAACAATGTCGTGTAATCCTGCTATTGGTGGACTTGGAAAAGGGCATCTAGTTCGTGAAATAGATGCATTAGATGGTCTCATGGGAAGAGCAGCAGATGCTGCTGGAATTCAGTTTAGACTACTTAATAGACGTAAAGGACCGGCAGTAAGAGGACCACGAACACAGGCAGATAGACAACTTTATAAAAAAGAAATTCAAAAATTATTAAAAGAACAAGAAAATCTTACTCTTATTGAGGATGAAGTTATTGATCTGGTTGTTAAAGATAATTGTGTATCAGGTGTTATTTTAAAAAAACAAGGAATAATTTTATCTGGTGCTGTTGTTTTAACAACAGGGACATTTTTAAATGGCTTTATTCATATTGGTGATAAAACATGGGCTGCTGGACGTATGGGGGATCAGTCAAGTGTAAAACTTGCTAAACGTTTAAAAAATTATCATATAAAACTTGGTCGATTAAAAACAGGAACCCCTGCTCGTTTGAGTAAAAAAACAATTGCTTGGGAAGCTCTCCAAAAACAACAAGCAGATGAAAATCCCATACCCTTTTCTCTTTTAACAGAGAAAATTGAACAACCACAAATTGAATGTGCAATAACACGTACAAATGAGAAAACACATCAAATTATTCGCGATAATATTTATCGTTCTGCTTTATATTCTGGAAATATTGAAGGGTTAGGACCACGTTATTGTCCTTCTGTTGAAGATAAAATTGTTAAATTTGGAGAACGTGATGGACATCAGATTTTTCTAGAACCAGAAGGATTAAATGATGATACCGTTTATCCAAATGGTCTTTCTACTTCTCTTCCTGAAGATGTGCAAATTTCTCTATTGAAAACCATTGAAGGATTGGAAAATGCTATAGTTTTGCAACCTGGTTATGCTATTGAATATGATTTTGTTAATCCACAACAATTAACGAGAAGCTTAGAATTACGCTCTTTACCAGGTTTATTTTTAGCAGGACAAATTAATGGTACAACAGGATATGAGGAAGCAGCAGCACAAGGACTTTTAGCTGGATTAAATGCTGCACGTAAAGTAGGTAAATTAGATGAAATACTTATAAGTCGATCTACGGCTTATATTGGTGTTATGGTTGATGATTTGGTTTCACGTGGTGTTTGTGAACCTTATAGGATGTTTACATCACGTGCTGAATTTCGTTTATCTTTACGATCTGATAATGCTGATACGCGTTTAACACCTTTGGCACAAAAATGGGGTATTGTGAGTAAAATACGTTGGGAATGTTATCAGAAAAAACAACAACGGCTTGATCAAGCACGATCAATATGTCAAAGTATTTTTTTAACACCTAATGAAGCTTCTGCTCATGGATTACATGTTAATCATGATGGAATTCGGCGTTCGGCTTATGATTTTCTTGCTTATCCTCATATGACCTTAGAGCGTCTTTCAGATTTTTGGCCACAATTACAAAAAATTGATTCTAAAACAGCAGAATCTTTAGAAATTGAAGCACAATATGCGGTTTATTTAGATAAACAAGCACAAGATATTGCTTCTCTTCAGAGAGATGAGCGTTTAGAAATTCCTTCTTCTCTTGATATTCAGGCAATTTCAGGTCTTTCAAATGAACTTAAATCAAAAATTAAAGAAGTATCGCCGCGTTCAATTGCTGATGCACAAAAAATTGATGGCATGACACCCGCTGCGTTATCTCTTATTATTACATATATTCAACGTCAACGACGTGAAAAGGCTAAAACAGCTTAATGGATTTTTCTATAGAAAAAAAATATAAACAATTATTAAATATTGTTCCTTCTGTTTCACGTGAAACAATGGAAAATTTAATTCAGTTTGAGTCTTTAATACTTCAATGGAATGCACATATTAATTTGATATCTGCTACAACAATACCAGATCTATGGACACGACATATTCTAGATTCAGCACAAATTTTTCCTTTGTATGCTCATTCTTTACATTGGAGTGATTTAGGATCAGGAGGAGGTTTTCCTGCAATTGTGATTGCTATCTTTTTGAAAGAAAAAAAAGAAGGACATATTAATCTTGTTGAAAGTAATGGCAAAAAAGTTGCTTTTTTGCGAACAGTTATTGCTCAACTTAATCTTCCAGCAACGGTTTATCACGCTAGGATTGAAGATATATATCAAAAAATTCCCATGTCTGATATTATAACGGCACGGGGATTAGCGCCGCTTAATACTCTTTTACAACTTATTTTTCCTTTATTAACAGAAAAAACTATAGCTCTTTTGCAAAAAGGTCGGGATTACGCTACAGAAATAAAAAATGCCTCTGCCAATTGGCACTTTGATCTGTTAAAACATAAAAGTAAAGTTGATGAAAATTCTGTTATTTTGGAAATTTCTCATATTCGATCATATAGAGGGTAGAGCAAAATGAGCGAAACACGAATTATCGCTATTGCAAACCAAAAGGGTGGAGTCGGAAAAACAACCACAGCAATTAATCTTGCAACAGCTTTAGCAGCCATTGGTGAAAATGTTCTTATTATGGATGTTGATCCACAAGGTAATGCAAGTACTGGTTTGGGGATTGATCGTAATAGCCGTCCTTTATCGTCTTATGATGTTTTGGTTTCGGGCGTTTCAATTACACAGGCGGCTTTAAAGACAGCTGTACCCAATCTTTATATAGTTCCCTCTACACTTGATCTCTTAGGTGTGGAAATGGAAATTTCTTCATCAAAAGATCGCATACAACGCTTACGTAAAGCTCTCTATGATGATCCGGAAATGGAAAAAAAATTCAATTATATTTTAATTGATTGTCCTCCCTCCCTTAATCTTTTAACACTTAATGCTATGGGGGCCGCGGATTCTGTTTTGGTACCTATGCAGTGTGAATTTTTAGCACTTGAAGGTTTAAGTCAATTACTTGAAACAGTAAAACAAGTGCGATCCGTACTTAATCCATCTTTAGAAATCCAAGGTATTGTTCTAACAATGTATGATGGACGTAATAACCTTTCAAATCAAGTTGTTGAAGATGTACGTTCTTTTATGGGAGATAAAGTTTATCGTACTGTTATTCCACGAAATGTAAGAGTATCAGAAGCACCTTCTTTTGGCAAACCTGTATTGCTTTATGATCTCAAATGTGCTGGAAGCCAAGCTTATTTGCGTCTAGCATCAGAAATGATACAACGTGAAAAACAAGCACGCGCTGCTGCTTAAAAATATAAAAAAATAATCTAAAAATTCAAAGAGAAAAATTATGAATGATGATCTCTCAAAAAAAAGACTAGGACGTGGATTAGCGGCATTGATTGGAGATATCAATTTAAACAACAATATTGCACGTTCATCAAGCTTTGATAAATTAAATGAATCCGGTAGTATTTCTGAGCGATTTATTTCTATTGAATCTATTTCATGTAATCCTCACAATCCTCGGCGTCATTTTACTGAAACAGAGCTTGATAATTTGGCACAATCAATTCGTCAACACGGTGTGGTTCAACCGGTTATTGTAAGGCCTTTAAGAGATCATCCTCATCGGTTTGAATTGATTGCGGGTGAACGGCGCTGGCGTGCAGCACAACGTGCAAATTTAAGTCAATTACCCGTTATTATTCGTGATGTGGACGATAAAACCGCTTTGGAATTGGCTATTATTGAAAATGTTCAGCGGGCAGATCTTAATCCTATCGAAGAAGCAAAAGGATATGAGATGCTTTTGAATGAGCATGATTATACACAAGTAGATTTAGCACAAGTTATTGGAAAAAGTCGTAGTCATGTTGCAAATACGCTTCGTTTATTAAAACTTCCAGAAAGAGTACAACAATTCTTAACGGATGGACAACTTTCTGCTGGTCATGCACGTTGTCTTATAACCGTTGATGATCCACAAAATTTAGCTGAGAAAATTATTCGTGAAGGGCTTTCAGTACGTCAAACAGAAATACTTGCATATGAGAAAGCCAATCCTAAAACTAAAAAGCGTACCAATACGGAAAAAGATGCTGAAACAAAATCTTTAGAAAAATTACTTGCAGATGTGATAGGAATGAAAGTTATTATTCGGCATGGTAAAAAAGGTGGCGATTTAAAAATACATTACTCTTCATTAGAACAATTAGATGAAATTTGTCGGCGTTTACAAAGTTAATCAATTGTTCTAAAAAGATTTTTAACAGTTATCTCTTAAAATTTGGATTATTCTATACATATGTTCTTTAACAAATTCTAGATTTCTTGAAGGTAAAGAGTTTTTTTCATAAGTATAATTTTCCTCATCAGTAAGTACATATAATGTCGCTTTAAGTGCTAGGTGAGCAACAATAAAATCTTTTGGTGTGATATTATTTTCTTTTAAAATATTCACAAGTTTTGGATTATTAGAAATATAGGCAGCATATTTTTCAATATGATCATCATAAGTATTGATATCACTTTTTGTATTTGTTTGTTCTGGTTCTGAAGATAAATTTCTACATTCTTCTTTGATTTTTTCCAGCTTTAAAAGAATATCTTCTGTTAAGGGATAATTTGCAATGAAAGGCGGTATAAAAGAAGGATCATCTATTTCTTGTTTTTTTTCTTGAGCGTATGATACAAAGGGAAAAATGAAGAAAAAACACAATAGAAGTTTAAACATGACTAAAAATTATCCTTTCTTTTTTGAATTTCAATAAATATTTTTCCGTCTGTTATTCTTTATTTTTAGAAAAACATTTGTAAATATAATCGAAATAAAAACAATTATTAGGAATGATAAAAATACGGTGATTTTTTAATGCACTGACTTCTTTATTAGATTAAAGGGGTGATATTTTCTAACATTTCATAACTGATTAGTTGCTCAAAATGAGTTTTTCACAGCTATCTAAAAGAATTGTTGCTTTGTAAAAATGTTTTTTAACAAATTCAAGATTGTTTAGAAATATAGTATTTTTCTCAGTAGAATATTCCTTTTCAGGTGCAAATATGAGAAGCGCGGATATTTCTTTAAGTACTAAGGTTCCAGCAGCAAAATCTTCTGGTTTTATATTATTTTTTTTTAAAATATTCATAAGTTTTGGTTTACTAGAAATATAGGTAGTGTAGTTTTCAATATTAGAGTGGATACTAGAATCATAAGTGATAAGATCATTTTTTGTTTCTGGAAGTAAATTTTCACATTCTTTTTCAATTTTTTCCAGTTTTAAAAAAAGATCTTCTGTTAAGGGATAATTTGCAATGAGAGGGGATATAAGAGAAGAATTATCTGTTTCCTTTTCCTCTGCTCTTGTTAGTTGAATATGTATCACGAAAAGAAAAAGGAGAAACAAACGTAATACGAACTTAAGCATGGTTAAAAATTATCCTTTCTTCTTCGAATTTCAGCAAAAACTTCTTCATCTGTTTCTTCTTCCATTACAAGGTTCCTTCGCAACACACTATCATCCCAGCGGAGAAAGGGATTGGTGGCTTTTTCTTGCCCTAAAGTGACAGGTAAAGTCATAGCGTTTTTTGCACGTAGCAAAAAAACTTCCTCTATTCTTTGGTGGAGTTTTTTATTATGTGGGTCAATTGTTAGTGCGAAAAGAGCGTTGTTTTTTGTATATTCATGTCCACAATAGAGAAATGTTTCATCAGGAAGTTTACGAAGTTTTTTTAAAGAATTTAACATTTGTGCAGGTGTTCCTTCGAAAAGACGTCCACAGCCCAATGAAAAAAGTGTATCTCCAGCAAAGAGTAAACTCTTCTCAGGAAAATAGTAAGATAATGCGCCTAAAGTATGACCAGGTGTTGAAAGAGCTAAAAGCAGGTGTGTGCCAAAAGAAAAACTTTCATCAGGTTGAAGTGTTTGATCAAGATAATTGATCTTTTCTTTTTCTGCTTCTGGCCCGATAACCATAGCGTTGTAAACTTGTTTTAATTCTGATAGGGCTTCTACATGGTCGTGATGATGATGAGTTACAAAAATAGTGTTAAGTGTCCAATTGTGGCGCTTTAAAGCATTGTGGATCGCTTTGCTTTCAGGGGCATCTATTGCAGCTGTCATACCACTTTTTTCATCATGAATGAGTATACCAAAATTGTCTTCTCGACAAATAAACTGTTCAATCAACATATTTTTTCTCCCGAACAGTGTTTGGCGATGAATCTATAAAATAATCGGTAGTGGTGATTTTTTTAAGAATCAGATTTGTCCTCTTCTGTAAAAAGTCCTTTTGAATGTTTTATAATTATAGGCATTTGGGTAAGCATGAAAAGGACTGTTATAGGCATGACGCCAAATACTTTGAAACTTGTCCAGAAATTATCGCTAAAATTACGCCAAATTATTTCATTCAAAAGGGCAAGAAAAATGAAAAAAAACGCCCAACGATAGGTAAGTTTTTGCCAACCTAAATCATCAAGTTTTAAGGTAGAATCAAGAGCATAACGTAAAAGTGGTTTTTTAAAAAACATCCCACCAAAAAGTATAAAAGCAAATAAGCTATTAATGATTGTTGGTTTCATTTTTATGAAAGTTTCATTATGAAGCCAGAGAGTTAGAAAGCCAAAAACTAAAACAAATATTCCCGAAATAAGAGGCATAATAGGAATTTGTCTTGCAAGGATCCATGATAAGCTTAGGGAAATAATTATCGCTACCATGAAAATAGCTGTTGCAGGGAAAATAGATTTGTTAAAATTTTGAAAAAATCCAATGTTTTTTATCAGCCATTCTCCCTTATAATTGGCAAAAAAGAAGGCAACCAATGGACCCATTTCCAAAAGAAACTTAAGTGTTGGTGAGAGAGATTTATTATTATTATTATTCATTTTTTTTTCAGAACTATTGTGTAAATTAGGATTAGATAAAGGCTGTTTCATGCATGTTTTCCTGCGATAGTTTCGGCAAAGTCAGAAGCAGAAAAGGGTTGAAGGTCTTCAATATCTTCTCCTATACCGATAAAATAAACGGGTAATTTATATTTTGCTGCGATAGCGACAAGAATTCCTCCTCGTGCAGTCCCATCTAGCTTTGTCATGACTAAACCATTAACACCAGCAATATCGCGGAAAATATCTACTTGGTTGAGTGCATTTTGTCCGGTTGTTGCATCAAGCGTTTGAAGGATTGTATGGGGTGCTTGGGGGGTATGTTTTTTTAAAACACGAATAATTTTTGCTAATTCATCCATCAATTCAGATTTATTTTGTAAACGCCCTGCTGTATCAATAATTAATACATCACTGTTTGTTTTTTTTGCTTTTTCATAAGCATCAAATGCTAAGCTGGCGGCATCTGCACCCAATTTTGTTGAAATAACAGGAGAATTGGTACGTTCACCCCAGATGTGTAGTTGCTCAATAGCTGCGGCTCGGAAAGTATCACCAGCTGCCAGCATAACTTTTAATCCCCCTTCTGTTAATTTTGCTGAAAGTTTTCCAATAGTTGTCGTTTTTCCAGTGCCATTTACACCTACCAGCAAAATAACATGCGGTTTATGGCTGAGATCAAGTTCCAATGGTATTGCAACAGGTTCCAGAACTTTTTTGACCTCATCCGCTACAATAGTATGAATATCATCTGGGGAGAGGTCTTTTCCGTAACGACTGGAAGCTAAAGTATTTGTGATGCGTGTTGCCGTCTCTACACCTATGTCAGCTTGGATAAGAATATCTTCGAGCTCTTGCAATGTGTCTTCATCAAGTTTTCTTTTAACAAAGAGATCGCTAATTGATCCGCTTAAGCGTTGTGAAGAAAGGGATAGACCTTTTTTAAGGCGCCCAAACCACGCTGTCTTTTTTTGTTCAACAGAAGGTTCAGATAAAATTTCTTCATTCTTTTTTTCACGGATGTTGTCTGTGACAATAATTTTACCAGAAAAAGGAATTTTATCAGAACGGGATTCTAAAAATGGAGATTTTTCATCATATTTTGTAAGTATTGACTCTGGATTTTTTGTTTGTTCTTCTTTTTCTGTGTCTATAGAAACTTGGTTATTTTTTGTCTTTTCATTTTTGTCTTTATTTTCTTCTATTATATCGCTTTTATCAGGAATAGAAATCTGTTGTTCAATTTCTTGCTCTTGAGATTTGTTAAAAGAGAATATTTTTTTAATAAAAGATTTCGTCATAAGAATTTTCCTGCTCAAGCAGCGTTTAATTTTGGAAGGACAGCAATCAATTTATCGCCATCATGATCAACGATAAGGGCTTGAACAATTGTTCCTGCTTTTGCACCTTTAACCTGTACAAGGGTATAATCTTCTGTTCGTCCGATTTCATCTTTTTCAACGAGAATTGTTTGTAGACTGTTTTGTAAATGAGCAAGATGCTTTTGGTAAGCCATCTCACCTGCTTTACGCAATTTTTCAGCACGCATCTTAACTATTTTACGGTTGATTTGTGGCATACGTGCGGCAGGTGTTCCTTCTCTTGGACTAAAGGGGAAGACATGGAGATGGGTTAAATTACAATCTTTGATTAAAACAAGACTGTTTTGAAACATCTCTTCTGTTTCTGTAGGAAAACCAGCAATTAAGTCGGCACCATACACCATTGTAGGACGTTTGGCACGCAACTCTTGGCAAAATTGAATGGCATGTTCGCGCAGATGACGCCGTTTCATCCGTTTTAAAATCATATTATCACCTGCTTGCAAAGATAAATGCAAATGGGGCATGATTCTTGTTTCATAAGCTAAAAGATTGATGAGTTCTTCGTCTGCTTCAATAGAGTCAATAGATGAGAGGCGTAATCGCGTTAAGTCAGGAACATGATGCAAAATTGCTGAAGTTAATTTTCCTAGAGTAGCTTTTCCAGGAAGATCGTGGCCATAACTTGTAAGGTCAACACCTGTAAGGACCACTTCTTGGATACCCTCACCTATCAGCTTTTTTATTTGTTCTATGACAGCACCCATGGGTACTGAACGAGATGGTCCTCGTCCATAAGGAATAATGCAAAATGTACAGCGATGATCACATCCATTTTGTACCTGTACAAAAGCGCGGGTGCGCTCTTGCATTGCACTGACCATATGTGGAGCAATTTTTTGTACTTCCATAATGTCATTGATACGCACCTTTTCAGAATGGTTAATACCAAAATCAGGAAGTTGACGATAAGAATGGGCGTGAAGTTTATCTTCGTTTCCTAAAATGAGATCCACTTCTGTCATTGAGGCAAAATTTTGTGCTTCTGTTTGGGCGGCACACCCTGTTACAATGATACGTGCATGAGGATTTTCACGTCGTGCTTTGCGGATAGCTTGTTTTGCTTGTCGTACGGCTTCGGCAGTGACAGCACAGGTATTAAAGATAATAGCACCATCTTTAAGCTGATCTAGCCCTGAAGAAGTACTTTCTTTGCGAATGATTTCCGATTCGTAGCTATTAAGTCGACAACCAAAAGTTACAATTTCTATTGCCATCAGGAGTGATCCTTTTTGTAGCACCCTGTTAAAGGGCTTAAAAAGCCACTAAATTGATATTTTATTGGTCCTGTCATAATAACGTGATTGTCTTCTCGGTAAAAAATATTAAGTGTTCCCTTTGGTAAGTTTACATCAATATGACGTTGTGTAAGACCACGACGATAAGCAGCCACTGCACTTGCACAAGCAGCACTCCCACATGCTTGTGTTAATCCTGCTCCTCGCTCCCATGTACGTAAACTTAGACTTTTCTTTGACGTTATGCAAGCAATGGAAATATTGCACTGTTCGGGAAACAGGGGATCATGTTCAAGTTTTGGTCCATATTTTTCTAATGGAATATGTTGAATATCATTTTCAACAAAAAAGATAGCATGGAGATTGCCAATGGATATGAGACAAGCGTCTTTTAGGGGACCAGCCGTAATTTCTACGTGATTGGTATCAACTATTTCACGTGAAACAGGCATCTCTTTTGCATTGAAATTTGGGCATCCCATATCAACAGAAATGAGATTGTCGGTTTGGTATTTCCCTTCAATAATTCCAGCGGGAGTTTCTAAATGAAATTTTTCACCAAAATTGTGATCTTTAAGCCATGCGATGACACAGCGGGTACCATTGCCACAAGCTTTAGCCATTGATCCGTCGGCATTCCATATTTCGATGCGGAAGTTGGCTTTTTTCTGGGTTGGTGTGTGGATAGCCATGATTTGATCAAAATGCATTTCAGGATCTGCTGACAAAGCAAGGATTGCTTTTGGTGTAAGAGCATGAGTGCTTTCACGCATATCAACAACAATAATTTGATTTCCAAGACCGTCCATTTTGCTAAATGGCGTTTTCATGAAACTTCTCTATTTCTAATGATTACTTATAAAAGAGATATATGGCTGAAAATCTTATAAATTTCCAGTGTTTAATAAATATAAAATTTGGTACATAAGTTATTTCGTTTAAAATAAGTGATTTTAACCTGTTTTTTTTAATTTGTTAATTTATCTTTGTAACTATAACAAATATTCGCTTAATTTTTTTGTGAACTTATTTATTGTCGTGGGAGAGAGTACAGACATGGCGTTTTCAAGAGTTTCGTTTTTCGTTGCACTATCAACTGTAATGTTTTTAGGGGGATGTTCAACAACACGGTTTGATGGTAATGACGATAATAACGCATTAGAAGTTTTTTATCCATCTCAACAAATGACAATATTGGAAGCGTCTGATCTGTCGTCTCCTTCTTCGTCGATATCTGAAGACGCAAACGCTTTGGTGTATGAAAAAGGAGATTCTCAGAGCGATGGACGAATGGCTAGTCTCGAATTGCCAAGCAGTGCCACTGATTTATTTCCTGCAAGTATTGCTGGGGTATGGAATCTTTCTATGGGAGGAAAAGTTTGCCGGATTGCAACTCCACAAACAAAGTTTGGAAAAGGGTACCGTGCTGGTCCTTTACATTGTCTAGGAATTGCTTCCCAAGTGAGATCGTGGGACGTTAAAGGAAAAAGATTATATTTTTATAATAACTCTGGACGTGTTATCCTCGTTCTTTATTCTTCAAATGTTGATCGTTTTGAGGGACGTACACTTGATGATCATCCCGTTGTTTTAAGTCGTTAAATCATTTTTGACCGTTTATGACAAGCTAAGCTAGACGGACAGATTCGTGAAAAGTATTTGTATTTTTCATTGAGATCGGTTTGAAAAAGGTTTTTTGGATGATTCTCGTTTCAACACGTTATAAGGAGCTTGTCGCTAAAGGAGAGGTTTGTTTTGATCCCGCTCAATTAGCTATAACAGAATATTTTGATCATTTATTAAAAAAAATTACGGAACAAAATATCTCTCGTCCTTGGACTTGGATATTTTGCTCTTTCTTTAATAGAATATTTAAAAGGAAAAAACAAAATATTTCTTGTGTTGTAAAACAAGGAGATGAAACAGGTTTTTTTCAGGGACTGTATATTTATGGTGAAGTAGGACGGGGCAAAACCATGCTGATGGATTTGTTCTTTTCTTGTTTGCCTAAAGGTCATAAAAAGCGTGCCCATTTTAATGATTTTATGGCTGATGTACATGAGCGTATTAATTTTTATCGTCAAGCATCTGGGTGTGCAAAATTTAAACAAGATAATCCTATTTTAGCTGTTGCTGAGGATCTTGCACGAGAAGCAAAAATACTTTGTTTTGATGAGTTTAGTGTAACAGATATTGCTGATGCTATGGTATTGGGACGGCTTATTTCTGCTTTGTTTGATAAAGGAATTTTCTTTATTGCAACCTCAAATGTGGCGCCGGATAACCTTTATTGTAACGGTTTAAATCGTGAACTCTTTTTGCCTTTTATTCAAGTTTTGAAAGCATATGTTCGCGTTGTTAATCTTGATGCAAAAACAGATTATCGCCTTGAAAAATCAAATCTACAACAGGTGTATGTGTCGCCGTTGGGGGTCCCAGCAAATGAATATATGGATCAAGCATGGGCACTTGTATTGCAAGGACATAAGGAGACATCTGATGAGCTTTCTATAAAAGGGCGCCTTATTTCTATTCCGCGCTTTGGTGCAGGATGTGCTCGTTTTGATTATGGGGATTTATGTGCAAAGCCTTTGGCCGCGGCTGAATATTTGTTATTAGGAGAGCGTTATCATACGATTTTTATTGATAATGTACCGGTCATGGATGATACATGTCGCAATGAAACAAAACGGTTTATTTTGCTTATTGATATTCTTTATGAACGCCACATACGGTTGTTTATGTCGGCTGCGGCAGGGGTAGGGGATTTGTATAAAGGGCATGCGCAGATTACGGAAACATTTGAATTTAAAAGAACACAATCACGTCTTTTCGAAATGCAAAGCTACGATTATTTAAAACTTTGGGAAGAACATTTTCTTTTGAAGAAGAAGCATTGATTATACTTTTACCTTTACGTAAACTGTAAAAACAATAACTTTTTGAAATTAAAGAAATATAATAATTCTGTTGTATTTTTTTTAAATTCACTTTATCGATACATCGTGATAATTTTCTAATAGTTGTTTCAGCGGAGGGTTGTTGTTTCTGTAAAGAGAGAAATTTGTAAATTTCATTTCTTTACTCCTTTTTATGATATTGTTTGAATATGGTTGAAGTCAAAAATATTCAGTATACGGACGCTGATGGGTGTGCGCTGAATTATCTAAAAGTTAGGAAAAAATAAAATGGCACGGAAAAAAATAGCTCTCATTGGTTCAGGTATGATTGGTGGTACTTTAGCACATATTATTGGGCTTAAAGAGCTTGCTGATGTGGTCTTATTTGATATTGCAGAAGGTGTGCCACAAGGTAAGGCTCTAGATATCGCCGAATCTTCTCCTGTTGATGGTTTTGATATCAGTCTAAAAGGTGCTAATGCTTATGAAACAATTGAAGGTGCTGATGTTGTTATTGTAACAGCAGGCGTTGCGCGAAAACCTGGTATGAGCCGTGATGAACTTTTGGGCATTAATTTAAAGGTTATGGAACAAGTTGGAGCTGGAATTAAAAAATACGCTTCTTCGGCGTTTGTTATTTGTATTACTAATCCCCTTGATGCGATGGTGTGGGCTTTGCAGAAATTTTCAGGTCTCCCTACACATAAAGTGGTTGGTATGGCAGGTGTTCTTGATTCAGCGCGTTTTCGTCATTTCTTATCTGAGGAATTTAAGGTCTCTATTAAAGATGTGACAGCGTTTGTTTTAGGGGGCCACGGTGATACAATGGTTCCTCTCGTGCGTTATTCAACGGTTGGTGGTATTTCTTTGCCTGATCTTGTAAAGATGGGCTGGACAACACAGGAAAGAATTGATCAAATTATCCAGCGTACCCGCGATGGTGGTGCAGAAATTATTGGTTTGTTAAAAACAGGTTCTGCTTATTATGCACCAGCAGCTTCTGCTGTTTCTATGGCTGAGGCTTATCTAAAGGACACTAAGCGTGTTGTGCCTGTTGCAGCTTATCTTTCAGGGGAATATGGGGTTAATGATACCTATGTTGGTGTTCCTGTTGTACTTGGTGCAGGTGGTGTTGAACGAGTCATTGAAATTGATCTTGATAAAGAAGAAAGAGGTGCTTTTGATCATTCAGTAAATGCGGTTAAAAAGCTTTGTGAAGCTTGTATTGCTCTTGTACCTAGTCTCAAGTAAATTGAACAAGGTTTAATTCATTAAAATAAGTATTTAGAATATTAAAACTTTAGGATTAATAAGATCCATGATCCATAAAAGAAAAGGACAAATGCATGAATATCCATGAGTATCAGGCCAAACGTCTGCTTCATGAATATGGAGCACCAATTGCAAATGGTGTCGCTGTTTATTCTGTAGAGCAAGCGGAAAAATGGGCGGAAAAATTGCCCGGACCTCTCTATGTGGTTAAAAGTCAGATACACGCTGGTGGTCGTGGTAAGGGTAAGTTTAAAGAACTTGATCCTGATGCAAAGGGTGGTGTTCGGCTTGCACAATCTGTTGAAGAAGTTGTTGCAAATGTTCAAGAAATGCTTGGAAAAACTTTGGTAACCAAACAAACTGGTCCAGAGGGTAAGCAGGTCAACCGCCTTTATATTGAAGACGGTGCCGATATTGAACGGGAGCTTTATCTTTCACTTTTGGTTGATCGTAGCATTGGTCGAATTGCTTTTGTTGTTTCAACAGAAGGTGGAATGGATATTGAAACGGTTGCTGAAGAGACACCAGAAAAAATATTCACGCTTCCCATTGATGCTGGAGAGGGTGTTACTTCTGCTGATTGTGCAAGACTTTGTGATGCGTTGAAACTACAAAGTAGTGCGCGAGAAGATGGTGAAAAGCTTTTTCCGATTCTCTATAAGGCATTTTGTGAAAAAGATATGAGCCTTTTAGAAATCAATCCACTTATTGTGATGAAAGATGGTCGTTTGCGTGTTCTTGATGCGAAAGTTTCTTTTGATAATAATGCTCTGTTTCGTCATCCAGATATTTTAGAATTACGCGATCTTTCAGAGGAAGATCCAAAGGAAATAGAAGCATCAAAGCATGATCTTGCTTATGTTGCTCTTGAGGGTACGATTGGTTGCATGGTTAATGGTGCTGGGCTTGCTATGGCAACAATGGATATCATTAAGCTTTATGGAGCAGAGCCAGCGAATTTTTTGGATGTTGGTGGTGGAGCATCAAAAGAAAAGGTGACAGCTGCTTTTAAGATTATTACGGCCGATCCAAATGTTAAGGGCATTTTGGTTAACATTTTTGGTGGTATTATGCGTTGTGATGTCATTGCTGAAGGTGTGGTTGCTGCTGTTCGTGAGGTTGGTTTGAAAGTTCCCTTGGTTGTTCGTCTTGAAGGCACTAATGTTGAGCAGGGTAAAGCAATTATTAATGAGAGTGGTTTGAATGTTATTCCTGCTGATGATTTAGATGATGCTGCCCAAAAAATTGTTGCAGCCGTGAAGGGAGCTTAAGCTATGTCGATTCTTGTGAATAAAGAGACAAAAGTTCTAGTTCAAGGGCTTACAGGAAAAACAGGAACATTTCATACAGAACAGGCGCTTGCTTATCATGGTACGCAAATGGTTGGTGGCGTTAATCCTAAAAAGGGTGGAGAAACATGGGAAGGTTCAAAAGGTGAAACTCTTCCTATCTTTGCTAATGTTGCAGAAGCAAAAGAAAAAACAGGTGCGGATGCTTCCGTTATTTATGTTCCTCCTGCAGGGGCTGCGGCAGCTATTATAGAGGCTATTGAAGCTG
Source organism: Bartonella sp. CL25QHWL (assembly GCF_042195335.1). Lineage (NCBI taxonomy): Bacteria > Pseudomonadati > Pseudomonadota > Alphaproteobacteria > Hyphomicrobiales > Bartonellaceae > Bartonella > Bartonella sp. CL25QHWL. The sequence goes on from NZ_JBHIOE010000001.1 coordinate 238,987, forward strand.
AAATTCGTTTAATTATCTGTATTACGGAAGGTATTCCCGTTATGGATATGGTTAAAGTGAAGGCGCGATTAGAAAACTCAAAGTCTCGTCTTATTGGTCCTAATTGTCCCGGTATTCTTACACCAAATGAATGTAAAATTGGTATTATGCCTGGTTCTATTTTTAGAAAAGGTTCTGTTGGGGTTGTCTCGAGGTCGGGAACTTTAACTTATGAAGCTGTTTTTCAGACGAGTCAGGAAGGTCTCGGACAAACAACTGCTATAGGGATTGGTGGTGATCCTGTTAAGGGTACTGAATTTATTGATGTGTTGGAAATGTTTTTAGCAGATGATGAAACTCAGTCTATTGTTATGATTGGTGAGATTGGTGGTTCTGCTGAAGAAGAAGCAGCACAGTTTCTGCAAGATGAAGCAAGAAAAGGTCGAAAAAAGCCAGTTGTTGGCTTTATTGCTGGCCGTACGGCTCCTCCAGGACGGACAATGGGACATGCCGGTGCTGTTATTTCTGGTGGTAAGGGTGGAGCAGAAGATAAAATTGCAGCAATGGAATCAGCAGGGATTCGTGTGTCTTCTTCACCATCACAGATAGGTAAGACTTTGATGTCAGTTTTGAAAGGCTAAAAGAAAGTTTCACCTGAATAAGCAAAGGTTCTTAGATTCAGGTGAAAAAACTTGAGTATAAAAAGGTAAAACTTTTTTGAATGTTCAAATCACTGCTTGTTTGTAAGCATTTAAAGGTCAAAAGAGATATAAGGAGACGGAATAGATGTTCCGGAGAGGTATATGGCAAGGCAGGACGAAATAAATAGCCTTTTTGCACAGACATCATTTCTTTATGGTGGGAATGCGGATTATATAGATCAACTTTATGCTCAATATGAAAAAGATCCTACCAGTGTTGATTCACAGTGGCGTGCTTTTTTTGAAGGACTTCATGATAATAAAGAAGATGTTCTTAAAAATGCTGAAGGAGCAACATGGCAGCGTGATCATTGGCCATTAAAAGCAGAGGGTGAATTGGTTTCTGCTCTTGATGGTGATTGGTCTTCTCTTGAAAAATATCTTGGCGATAAATTAAAGGAAAAAGCAATAACAGGTGCTGCACAAAAGGGAAAAACTTCCAGTAAACAAGATATTATTCGTGCAACACGTGATTCCGTTCATGCAATTATGATGATTCGTGCGTTTCGAGAACGGGGACATCTTCATGCGCAGCTTGACCCTCTTCAATTGGCCGAAAAACAAGAAGATTATAAGGAACTTTCTCCAGAAGCTTATGGTTTTACTCCAGCTGATTACGAGCGTCCCATTTTTATTGATAATGTTTTAGGATTGGAATATGCAACTATTCCGCAAATGCTTGAGATTCTCAATCGGACCTATTGTTCAACAATCGGTGTGGAATATATGCATGTTTCTGATCCAGTTCAGAAAGCATGGCTTCAAGAACGCATTGAAGGGCGAGATAAAAAAAATTCTTTCACACAACAAGACAAGAAAGCTATTCTGAATAAGCTTATTCAGGCAGAGGGATTCGAACAGTTTTTAGACACTAAATATAAAGGTACAAAGCGTTTTGGACTCGATGGTGGTGAGGCGCTGATTCCCGCTCTTGAACAAATTATCAAATGTGGTAGTGCTTTGGGGGTGCAGGAAGTTATTTTAGGAATGGCACATCGTGGTCGTTTAAATGTTCTTTCACAAGTTCTTGCCAAACCGCATAGGGCTATCTTTCATGAATTCAAAGGGGGATCTTATAAGCCTGATGATGTGGAGGGATCCGGTGATGTCAAATATCATTTGGGAACTACCGCTGATCTGGACTTTGATGGTAAAAAAGTTCACTTATCGCTGTTGGCTAATCCATCTCATCTTGAGATTGTTGATCCGGTTGTTATGGGGAAAGCACGTGCTAAACAAGATCAACTTATGGGACCTGCGCATACTGATTTACTCCCATTAAGTGAGCGTTCAAAAGTGATGCCATTGCTTATTCATGGTGATGCTGCTTTTGCAGGACAAGGCGTTATTCAAGAAACTTTTGGTCTTTCAGGTCTTAAAGGTTATCGTGTTGCAGGCTCACTTCATGTTATTATCAATAACCAGATTGGTTTTACAACATCTCCACGTTTTTCACGTTCTTCGCCTTATCCATCAGATGTCGCAAAAATGATTGATGCACCAATTTTCCATGTGAATGGTGATGATCCTGAGGCGGTTGTTTTTGTTGCCAAAATAGCAACAGAGTTTCGCCAAATTTTCCATAAACCAGTGGTTATTGATATGTTTTGTTATCGCCGTTATGGGCATAATGAAGGTGATGAACCTTCCTTTACGCAGCCGCTTATGTATAAAGCAATTCGTAATCATAAAACAACACTTCAACTTTATAGTGACCAATTGGTAGCAGAAGGAATGATTTCTTCAGAAGAGATTGAGCAACAAAAAAAATTATGGCGCGATAAGCTTGAAGGTGAACTTGAAGCGAGTGCTTCTTATAAGCCTAATAAGGCTGATTGGCTTGATGGAAGCTGGACGGGACTCAAAGCTTTTAGTAGTTCTGATGAGCAGCATTCTAGAGCAACCGGTGTTGAATTAAAAACTTTAAAGGAAATTGGTCAGAAAATTGTTGAAATTCCGGCGAATTTTCACGTTCACAAAACCATTCAACGTTTTTTAAATAATCGTGCTAAAATTTTTGAAACCGGTGAGGGTATTGACTGGGCAACCGCTGAAGCTTTAGCTTTTGGTTCACTTTGTTTGGAAGGTGCACCGGTTCGTCTTTCCGGTGAAGATGTTGAGCGGGGAACTTTTTCACAACGTCATTCCGTTCTTTATGACCAAGAAAATGAGGCGCGTTATATTCCTTTGAATCATTTACAAAAGGGGCAAGCGCTTTATGACGTTGTTAATTCTATGCTTTCTGAAGAAGCTGTTCTTGGTTTTGAATATGGATATTCTCTTGCTGAACCACGAGGATTAACACTTTGGGAAGCACAATTTGGTGATTTCTCTAATGGTGCACAGGTCATTTTTGATCAATTTATTTCATCCGCAGAGCGTAAGTGGCTTCGTATGTCTGGTCTTGTGTGTTTATTGCCTCATGGTTTTGAAGGGCAAGGGCCGGAGCATTCTTCTGCACGTTTAGAACGATTTCTTCAACTTTGTGCGGAAGATAATATGCAGGTTGCTAATTGTACAACCCCTGCAAATTATTTTCATATTTTGCGTCGACAAATTAAGCGTGATTTCCGTAAGCCATTGATTTTGATGACACCGAAATCACTCTTACGTCATAAACGAGCGGTTTCTCTTCTCAATGAAATGGGGCCAGAAACAAGTTTCTGTCGTGTGTTGCTTGATGATGCAGAATGTCTCAAAGATTCTGTCATTAAGTTGCAAAAAGATAATAAAATTCGCCGTGTCGTTCTTTGTACTGGTAAGGTTTATTACGACCTTTATGAAGAACGTGAAAAAAAGGGTATTGATGATGTTTATCTCCTTCGTATTGAACAGCTTTATCCTTTCCCTGCAAAAGTTTTGGTGAATGTGTTATCGCGCTTTTTGCAGGCGGAAGTTTTTTGGTGCCAAGAGGAACCAAAAAACATGGGGGCTTGGTCATTTATTGAGCCTTATTTGGAATGGGTTTTGACGCATATTAATGCGCAATATTCACGTGCTCGTTATGCAGGACGTCCTGCGAGTGCGTCACCGGCCTCTGGGTTAATGGTGAAACACCTTGAACAACTGGCTGCGTTTCTTAAAGACGCGTTAGGTTCTTAATTTATTACTACTCTGATGTATGGAAAAATATTATGACTACTGAAATTCGTGTTCCTACTTTGGGCGAATCGGTTACCGAAGCAACGGTTGGCAAATGGTTTAAAAAACTTGGCGAAGCTGTCGCTATGGATGAGCCTTTGGTTGAATTAGAAACTGATAAGGTAACCGTTGAAGTTCCTTCTCCTGTTGCTGGGAAATTATCTGAAATCATTGCAAAAGAAGGCGATACGGTTGAAGTAAATGCTCTTTTAGGAGTGGTGAAAGCTGGAGAAGCTGGTGTCTCCCAATCATTTTCACCTTCTGCTACGCTTGTTCCAGCGGCTTCATCTGAAGCGGAGAAGCCTGCTTTGAGCAGTGCAATGCCTCCTTCTCCTTCAGCAGCAAAATTGATGGCTGAAAATAATGTTGTAAAAAGCGATATTTCAGGTTCTGGAAAACGTGGACAAATTCTTAAAGAAGATGTTCTTGGTGGATTAAAACAAAGTACAAATGCCCCTACACCCTCTTCTTCTGCGACGAGTTCTTCGGCAATTCCTGTCCAAGAAACACGTGAAGAGCGGGTTCGTATGACGAAATTGCGTCAAACAATTGCTCGCCGTCTTAAAGATGCACAAAATGTAGCAGCGATGTTAACCACATTTAATGAGGTTGATATGTCAGCTGTGATGGATTTGCGCAAGCGTTATAAGGATCTTTTTGAAAAGAAACATAGTGTTAAACTTGGTTTTATGGGGTTTTTTACCAAGGCTGTTTGTCATGCATTAAAAGAACTTCCTGCTGTTAATGCCGAGATTGATGGGACAGATATTGTTTACAAAAACTATGTCAATGTTGGAATTGCTGTTGGAACGGATAAAGGGCTTGTTGTTCCAGTAGTGCGAGATGCAGATCAAATGTCATTGGCAGAGATTGAAAAAGAGATTGGTCGTTTGGGACGTCTTGCGCGTGATGGAAAATTAGCCGTTTCTGATATGCAGGGCGGAACTTTTACCATTACCAATGGTGGTGTGTATGGATCGTTGATGTCAACACCGATTTTGAATGCACCACAATCTGGTATTTTGGGAATGCATGCGATTAAAGAGCGAGCAATGGTTGTTGAGGGCCAAGTTGTGATTCGTCCCATGATGTATTTAGCGCTTTCTTATGATCACCGTATTGTGGATGGGCAAGAAGCTGTGACTTTCCTTGTGCGTGTTAAGGAAAGCTTAGAAGATCCGGAACGCCTTGTTCTTGATTTGTAAAATACAGTTTTCAGGATGAAAGGAGAAACGGATGTCTTATGATGTGGCTGTGATCGGAGCGGGTCCAGGTGGTTATGTAGCAGCAATAAAGGCGGCACAACTGGGACTTAAAGTAGCGATTATTGAAAAGCGTACAACATTAGGAGGAACATGTCTCAACGTTGGTTGTATTCCTTCTAAAGCGTTGTTGCATGCTTCAGAAGTGTTTTCTGAAACCCAGCATGGTTTTGAAACGCTTGGTATTTCTATTGGTAAATCTAAGCTTAACCTTGAACAAATGATGGTTCATAAGAAAGCTGTGGTAACAGCCAATACGAGTGGTGTTTCTTTTTTGATGAAAAAAAATAAAGTTGATACTTTTTTTGGGACAGCCAAAATTTTGAGTGCGGGTCATGTGGAAGTTGTTGCCAGAGATGGTAATAAACAAACAATTGAAACAAAAAATATTATTATTGCTACCGGTTCAGAGAGTTCAGGCATTCCAGGGGTGAATGTTGAAATTGATGAAAAGACTATTGTTTCTTCTACGGGAGCTCTTTCACTTGAAAAAGTACCAGCGCATATGATTGTAGTGGGTGCTGGTGTTATTGGTTCAGAACTTGGATCAGTTTGGAGCCGTTTAGGTGCTAAGGTGACCATTATTGAGTATCTTAATAAAGTTTTGGGCTCAATGGATGGTGAAGTTTCACGGCAATTTCAGAAATTAATGGAAAAACAGGGAATTGAATATAAAACGGGTGCAAAGGTGACAGCTGTTACACAATCTGGCTCAACTGCTCAGGTGAGCTTTGAATCTGTCAAAGGTGGTGAATCTGAAACTTTAGAGGCTGATGTTGTGCTTATTGCTACTGGACGTTCTCCCTATACAGAGGGGCTTGGCTTACAAGAGGCTGGTGTTCAGTTAGATGAACGCGGATTTATTGCAATTGATGCTCATTGGCAGACGAATGTTCCAGGAATTTATGCAATTGGTGATGTCGTAAAAGGACCAATGTTAGCACATAAAGCAGAGGAAGAAGGCGTTGCTGTGGCAGAAATTTTGGCAGGTCAAAAAGGACATGTTAATTTTGATGTTATTCCTAGTGTTGTTTATACACAGCCGGAAATTGCGAGTGTAGGAAGGACAGAAGAAGAGCTAAAAACTGCTGGTATTGAATATAATGTTGGCAAATTTCCTTTTATGGCTAATGGTCGTGCACGTGCAATGCAAAAGAGTGATGGGTTCGTTAAAATCCTTTCTGATAAAAAAACAGATCGGGTATTAGGGGGGCATATTCTTGGATTTGGTGCTGGTGAAATGATCCATGAAATTGCAGTTTTAATGGAATTTGGTGGTTCATCAGAAGATCTGGGACGTTGTTGCCATGCACATCCTACCTTATCAGAAGCCGTGCGTGAGGCAGCTTTGGCAACATTTGCTAAACCACTTCATATTTAAAAAGCTTTTAAAAAGTACATTTTAAAAGGCACATGAGGCGGAAAATATTAGTGAAGCATGCAACAGCATTTTAAAACTTTAAAAAGGAATATAACCAATTGTATTAAAATGTTCCATTTGTTGTATGCTTTTCGATAATTACTGTTTTAGATATCTGTTGTGCAGTTTTGATTGATTATTCTGTTGTGCACTATCGTTTAGAGCGGTGGTGTTTAGTCTATGTAAAGTTTTATATATGGGGTAGTTTTTATACTGTTATAAATATTTAAGATAGGATTCTGAGCCTATCTGCGTGCTTTGTGTTAAGAAAACATCTCTCAAAATGCCCAAATCTACTTCGCAATGGTGCTCGTGAATGGTATAGCTGTAAAGTTTCTCTTGAAATATATGAAATTCATTCAAACTGTTATAAGACCTATTGTGCACCATCATCTTTATGTTTAGTAAAAGTACACGCTGACATTGATAATACACTTTTTCAGTTCTCAATATTTCTAAAGCTCTTTATTATTTGAGAGTTTTCATAAGAGAATTTTTATTCTGTTCTTTTATCATTTTACCTCACACGCTCGCTTTGTTTGTGATGTGCAGACAAAAGATTTTAATTGCTTCAATGTGAGAAAGTTTGTGATAAGAAAATCTTACAGTATTCAGCGTTATGAATCAAGTTGAAAATGATATTTTATTGTTATAAATCAATGTGTTATATATGATGATGAATCATATGAAGAGAGAAGCCAAGAGGAATTCACCCAAAGAAATTGAATTGTTTAATGATTGGTGTGGGTTAAGGATCTTTGTCATTTAAGATGAAGAGGGGAGGGATTGGATATTCTACAAAATACCGCTCTTCTTTAAAAAAGCGGTATTTTTATATCTTTTGTTTATGACACTATCTTTTTGATGATAATGACAAGTCATACAGTGTGATTAAGTTAGTTTTTTCTTCTCTGCTTTTCTTGATCATTGCTTGCTATGTCTTAAAAAGATGATATGTCTCTTCTTTAAGGTTGTTAAGAAATCGTAATGTTGCCAAAATATAACGAATAGCTAAAATTTTTTTGAAAACCATAATTACACGAGAATATTAAGTTTGTTTTCATTGGGCAGTTTTGTGATAACTTAAAAAATCAAGCATATGCTTTCTATAGGTATTAAAATTGTAATTTTTTATCTTCTTGTTGTTTTCTTATAAAAGTGGGAAGCCCCATATGATCAAGATATTTAAGGAAAGGGTGGGGTGGTAATTCTTCTACATTGACCATAGTTTTAACATCCCATTCGCCTGTGGCAATAAGAAGAGCTGTTGCGGCTGCTGGTACGCCAGCTGTATAGGAAATGCCTTGTGCCCCAGTTTCATGAAAAGCTTGTTTGTGATCGGCTATATTATAGATAAAAACTTCTCTCGAGTTTCCATCTTTTTCGCCTTTAATAAGATCTCCGATACAGGTTTTTCCTGTGTAGTCTGGGGCGAGAGAGGAAGGGTCGGGTAAGACGGCCTTCACGACTTTCAAGGGCACGACTTCTTGACCTTCTGCCGTTTTAATTGGTTGTTCGGATAAGAGTCCGAGGTTTTTTAGAACCGTAAAAACAGTGATATAACGATCACTAAATCCCATCCAGAAACGGACATTCTCTACATCAAGATTTTTGGAAAGTGAATGAATTTCATCATGTCCTGTCATATAGGCTTTTTGTTTTCCCACAACGGGAAGATCCCATTCATGGCTGATTTCAAACATTTTATTAGAAGTCCATTTTTTATTTTGCCATGACCATACTTGTCCTGTAAATTCACGGAAGTTAATTTCTGGATCAAAATTTGTAGCAAACCAACGCCCATGATTTCCGGCATTAATATCAATAATATCAATATCTGTGATTTTATCAAAATAATCATCGCGCGCTAATGCAGCATAAGCGTTCACTACACCTGGGTCAAAACCTGCTCCTAAAATAGCGGTTATACCAGCTTTTTCACATTCTTGACGTCGAGGCCATTCATAATTGCCATACCAAGGAGGTGTTTCACAAATTTTCAATGGGTCTTCATGAATTGCGGTATCGATATAAGCGCATTTGGTTTCAATACAAGCTGAAAGAACAGACATATTAAGAAAGGCAGAACCAACATTAATGACAATTTCGCATTTGGTCTTTTGGATGAGCTTTATAGTTTCTTCTACATTCATGGCATTGAGCGAATGGCTTTTGAGAACACCCTGTTCTTTCATTGTGTTTTTTTCTTTAATAGAAGCAATGATGGCCTCACATTTTTTGAGTGTTCGTGAAGCAATATGAATTTCACCAAGAATATCGTTGTTTTGAGCGCATTTATGCGCAACAACTTGTGCAACACCTCCGGCACCAATAATGAGAACATTTTTTTTCATTGTAGGTCCATCTCCTTTTTAATACTGTTGTATGACGTTTTTTATGGTTTATCTTTATGAAAGGCTTTCCTGATAGTCGTTATAGCTGAATTGGCGTTGAAGTGTTAATGTACCATCGCACTCTTTGAGAACAATAGCAGGCATTGTAACGCCATTAAACCAGTTTTTTTTGACCATTGTATAACCTGCTGCATCCTGAAAAGACAGTCTATCGCCTATTTTAAGAGGTTTTTGAAATTGAAATGTTCCAAAAATATCGCCGGCAAGACAAGACTTTCCACAAATCATAATTTCGTGTGGACCTTGATTGGGTTCTAATTTGGCATTCTCACGATAAATTAAAAGATCAAGCATATGAGCTTCAATGGAGCTATCAACGATGGCAAGTTTTTTTTCATTATACAATGTGTCAAGAACGCTTACTTCCAGTGTGGTGCTTTTGGTAATAGCAGCTTCTCCTGGTTCTAGAAAAAGAGTGACACCATGAGTTTTAGAAAATTGTTTTAAGCGTTTTGCGAAAGCTTCTAGAGGATAATTTTCAGCCGTAAAATGGATTCCGCCGCCAAGGCTTATCCAGTCAACAGCAGAAAAAAGTTCTGCAAATTTTTCTTCCATATACCCAAGCATTTGGTTAAAAAGATTAAAGTCAGCATTTTCACAATTGTTATGGATCATCAATCCGTTGATAAGAGGCAGAACTTCTTTGATAGCGCTTTGGTTTGTTTCTCCTAAGCGGCTAAAAGGGCGAGAGGGGTTGGCAAGATCAAAATTTGATGCGCTCATTCCTGGGTTTAACCTTAAACCTCTTTGAATGGTTTTTGTTGCATCAGAAAAGCGTTGAAGCTGTTGGATGGAATTAAAGATGATTTTATCTGCATAACCACAGGCTTCATCAATTTCATCATCTGCCCAAGCCACTGAATAAGCATGGGTTTCTTTGCCAAATTTTTCTCTTCCTAAACGCAGTTCATAAAGGGATGATGATGTGGTTCCATCCATGAACTCAGACATTAAATCAAAAACACTCCATGTGGCAAAACATTTCAAAGCAAGTAAAATTTTAGCTCCGGACATTTCCCGTAAACGAGAAATTGTTTGCATGTTTTTGATGAGTTTCGATTTGTCTATAAGATAGTAGGGGGTTTTTATCATTATTTATTCATTCTTTTTTGTAGGATCTTATTGCCAAGATCAACGTTTAGTACAAAGAGTAACAGAATGTCTCAAGAAAAAAGAATCTTAAGAAAAGAATCTGTTTCTGTCCAGCAAGAGAAAGGCTTTCTGTAATTACTGTTGTTTATTATGTTGAGTTTTTTGTTATGAGTATGAAAAAAAAATTATATTATGCTTTAGCTTTTGTATTTGTTAGCAGTTTTTTCATTATAATAACCACTCTTGTTAATTGGGGGCAAAATAGGAGTGATGCTAAAGCCAAACTGGTTACTCAGACCTCTCTCCAAGATAGTTCGGTGCCTTTGATTTTTACGGGGCGTAGAGAACTTAATGGTTTTAAAGGTTATCGTCATTATCGGCGTGGTTATCGTAAATACAGTGATAATTGGTGGTATCCTGAAGTGGCATTTATTACATCACCGCACTTAAGCACAAAAGGCGCATCATTAAAAGTTGTACCAGATGCTAAAAAAGTGTTTTTAACTTCTTCTTCGGAAAAATTAGAAAAAAAAGAGCCATGGATGCTTAAACAACATATTGAATCTTGCCTTGCGCGTTATCGCTCTTATAATAAAAATGATAATAGTTTTCAGCCTTTTCATGGGGGGCGTAAGCAGTGTTTATCACGCTTTTTTAAAGGATAGAAATTATTAAATAAAATTTTAATTGCTTCTTGTCGTGGGCGTTATTGTTCTTAAAATAAAGAGAAGACTTGTGTGGTGCGCAGTATTTTCATGCCAGCATTGTTTTTTTTAAAATTTTAAATGCTTTTAAGTTTTATTAAATCTTATTATCATTAAGTGTGGAATGGGGGGTGAGAATATAAGTTTTTGTCGATGACAAAATATTAAGGCAAAATGGAGTTTAAAGAATGACAACACGGGAAGCAATGTTGGTATTGCTCGTTTTGCTTCCCTTTGGTGGAAGTGCTGTCATTGGCTTTTTTCGTTCGACAGCAAAAAATAATGAAGCCTGGTTTGCTGGGATTGTCGCGCTTTTCTGTCTTATTTTTACAATAATGCTTTATCCGGAAGTTCGCGGAAACCACATAGTGCGTTTAGATATTTCTTGGCTTCCAGAATGGGGAAGCGATTTGATTCTTCGTATAGATGGTTTATCGTGGCTTTTTTGCTTGCTCATTACAGGGATTGGGCTGCTTGTTGTCATTTATTCACGTTATTACATGGATCCAGCGGATTCTGTACCTCGTTTTTTTTCCTTTTTTTTGGCTTTTATGGGATCAATGATAGGAATAGTTTTATCAGGTAATCTCGTCTTTTTGGTTGTTTTCTGGGAACTCACCAGTATTTTTTCTTTTTTGTTGATCGGCTATTGGTACCATAATGCAAGTGCGCGTGAGGGTGCGCGTATGGCTCTAACGATCACAGGTTTTGGCGGCTTTGCCCTTTTTATTGGAGTTTTATTGATTGGGTATACTGTTGGCAGTTTTGATTTGGATAAGGTGCTACAGTCTGGAGATATGATCCGGTCAAGTTCTCTTTATAGTCCTATCCTTATTTGTATTTTATTGGGAGGGTTAACAAAAAGCGCGCAATTTCCCTTTCATTTTTGGCTACCCAACGCGATGGCTGCTCCAACCCCCGTATCGGCTTATTTGCATTCGGCAACAATGGTAAAAGCGGGATTGTTTTTGCTTGTTCGTTTATGGCCTGTGCTCTCTGGAACAGAATCTTGGTTTTGGCTGGTTGGCTTTTCAGGACTCTCGACATTGCTGCTAGGTGCCTATTTTTCCATGTTTCAGCAAGACTTAAAAGGACTGCTTGCTTACTCGACTATTAGTCATCTTGGATTAATTACAACGCTTTTAAGTCTTGGTAGTCCACTTGCATGTGTTGCGGCGATCTTTCATATGGCCAATCATGCTACTTTTAAGGCTTCTTTATTTATGGCTGCTGGCATTATTGATCATGAGACAGGAACACGTGATATGCGTAAACTGTCAGGGCTTTATCGTTCTATGCCTATTACAGCAACTCTTGCTTTAGTTGCGAGTGCAGCGATGGCTGGGGTTCCTTTGTTGAATGGTTTTTTATCGAAAGAGATGTTTTTTGCTGAAGCTGTTGAAACGCATATGGAATCATGGCTCGATTGGATTGCGCCTTATGTGGCAACGCTAGCTAGTCTGTTTAGTGTGACTTATTCTATACGCTTTATTCACGGTGTTTTTTTAGGACCAAAGCCTGACAATTTATCCAAGACTCCCCATGAACCACCGCATTTCATGCGTTTACCAATGGAGCTTTTGGTGTTTATTTGTTTAGCGGTTGGTATTTTTCCTAATTTAACAATAGGACCTATTTTAGATAATGCGGTCGTGTCTGTTTTAGGACCAATGACAATTCCTTATAGTTTGGCTGTTTGGCATGGGTTTAACACTCCATTAGTGATGAGTTTTGTTGCATTATTAGGGGGCGGATTGCTCTATGCTGTCGGGCATCGTTATTTTTTATCCTGTGATGATGGGGCTCCTTTTTTCCGTCACTTAAAAGGACCGCGTATTTTTGAACGCATTCTCGTAATTATTTCTTGGAAATGGGCCCGTGCGGTGGAATCTGCTTTGTCAACACGCCGTTTGCAGATCCAGTTGCATTGGATTTTTTGGGTCTGTTTTGCATTTGTTGGTCTTTTACTTTGGTGCGATGGTTTCATTCCAGTGGGGACATTACCGCTTTTTCCACTTGATATTCCTTTTCTCGCTCTTTGGCTGGTTGGCGGATTATGTGCGCTTTTAGTTGCTTGGCGAGCAAAGTTTCATCGTCTTGCTTCACTTATGCTTTTAGGGGGAGCTGGTTTGATGACTTGTGCAACCTTTTTATGGCTTTCTGCTCCTGATTTAGCAATAACACAATTGGTTGTTGAGGTTGTTACAGTCGTTTTATTATTGCTTGGTTTACGGTGGTTGCCTAAACGTTTGCATGATCCTAGGCCAGCTGCTGTTCATTTTTGGATTCGTTTGCGTCGTTTCCGTGATTTCATCATATCCCTTGTAGGAGGTGCTGGTGTAGCATGGCTTTCTTTTGCAGTGATGACACGTCCTCAAGGTACAACGATTTCTGATTTTTTTCTAACGCATGCTTACTCAGATGCTGGTGGTCGCAATGTTGTGAATGTGTTGTTGGTTGATTTCCGTGGTTTTGATACCATGGGAGAAATTGTGGTTTTGGGTGTTGTTTCCCTTACTGTTTTTGCCCTCTTACGACGTTTTCGTCCTGCGCCTGAGAGTATTGATGCGCCTTTTCAACAACGTATCCAGAAAGCCTTTGATATAGCACAGCCTAATCGAAATGTGGGAGATACAGTATTAAATTATTTAGCTGTTCCTGCTGTTATTATGGGTTGGCTCTTTCCGATTATTATTGCTTTTGCTATTTATTTATTCATGCGAGGGCATGATCTGCCAGGAGGTGGATTTGTCGGTGGTATTACTTTGGCGATAGGGTTTATTTTACAATATCTTGCACGCGATATTCGGTGGGTGGAAACGCATTTGAGAGTTTTACCTTTGCGTTGGATAGGCTTTGGCTTATTGTTGTCAGTTGTAACGGGGATGGGCTCTTGGTTTTTTGGATATCCTTTTTTAACATCCTTTTTTCGATATATTCATCTTCCGTTAATTGGGAAAGTTCCCATGACATCTGCTTTTTTGTTTGATTTTGGTGTACTTTCTCTTGTGTTGGGAGCAACTGTTCTCATTTTAATTGCACTTGCACACCAGTCAATTCGGAGTTACCGAATCGGTAAGAAACCTATTTTAAAAGAGAAGGAAAATTAATGGAAATTGTTCTTTCTTTGGGTATTGGTGTTTTTGTCGGATCAGGTATTTGGCTTGTTTTGCGTCCACGTACTTTTCAAGTCATTCTTGGTTTGTCCTTGATCTCCTATGGTGTTAATCTTTTTATATTTTCAATGAGTAGACCGCGTAGTAATGCTGCTCCAATTGTTGATCCTACCACTGTTATTAATCCAGCTAATTATGTCGATCCTCTCCCACAAGCCTTGGTGTTAACTGCGATTGTGATTGGTTTTGCAACAACAGCTTTATTTTTAGTTATCTTGTTGGTTTCACGTGGTTTAACGGGTTCTGATCACGTTGATGGACGTGAGGTGCAATAATGGAAGTAGGGGTGCATCATCTCCTTATTTTGCCTATTCTTTTGCCGTTAATCACTGGAGCACTTCTTCTTTTTTATGATGAACGTCGTGCAAAACTTAAATCATTCATCAGTCTTTCTTCTGCGGGACTGTTGGTCGTTACTGCCATTTTATTGATTATACGTACTCTTGAAATAGCACCGGCTTGCGATGTTTATCGACTTGGTAATTGGCCGTCTTCTTTTGGAATTGTTTTAGTCCTTGATCGCTTAAGCGCTATGATGCTTTTACTTTCCAGCTTGTTGGTGACTAGCGTGTTGGTTTTTGCGCGGGCTCATTGGTACAAAGCTGGTTCTCATTTTCAGTCACTAATGCAATTTTTTATGGTGGGAATAAATGGTGCTTTTTTGACCGGCGATTTATTTAATTTATTTGTGTTTTTTGAAGTTATGTTAACGGCTTCCTATGGGCTTGCTTTGCATGGTTCTGGTCAGACACGCGTGCGCGCAGGGTTGCATTATGTCGTGGTTAATCTTGTTGCTTCATTATTTTTTTTAGTGGGTATAGCGCTCATTTATGGAGTCGTTGGTACTCTTAATATGGCCGATTTGGCTGTTAAAATAAAATATATATCTTCTACAGATATTGTTTTGTTCGAAATAGGTGTTGCACTTTTAGGTATTGCTTTTTTGCTTAAAGCGGGTATGTGGCCGCTTAATTTTTGGTTGGTGCCAACTTACAGTGCAGTAGCAGCACCCGTTGGAGCTTCTTTTGCACTTTTGAGCAAGGTGGGTATTTATATTATTTTACGTTTAACGTTGCTATGGTTTAGTCCTGAAAGTGAATATTTTAACCATTTTGGTCATACGGTTTTGTTTTATGGTGGGCTTGCCACTATGATTGTTGGTTTTATTGGGGTATTGGCGAGTCAAGTTTTGGTGCGTTTGGCAGCTTATAGTGTCTTTGTCTCTTCTGGTACATTGTTGGCTGCGATCGGCATCGGCAATGCAGCACTGACAGCAGGTGCACTTTTTTATATTGTTTCTTCAACTTTAGCACTGGGAGCTTTTTTTCTTTTGGTAGAGTTGGTTGAGCGCTGTCAAGATGTGGCTGCTAATGTTCTTGCTGTCACAATGGAGGTTTATGGCGACGATGAAGAGGAGGAAGAAGATGAAGTTGGCACATATTTCCCTGTAACCTTGGCAATTCTTGGGGCTTGTTTTGGTATCTGTGCCATTTTGATTATTGGATTGCCACCTTTTTCTGGTTTTGTTGCTAAACTTATGATGTTCATGGCAATTTTAAACCATAGTAGAGAGGATTTTTTTGCCTCTCTTCCGGTTTACCAAGATTGGCTTTTTGTAGTTTTTGTCACCCTCTCTGGCTTTGCAGCTTTGATTGCACTGACACGAACGGGTATCCGAACTTTTTGGATTTCTCTTGAAGGTCGCGTTCCTCGTGTGCAGGTGATAGAATTTGCACCTATTGCCGTTCTTCTTGCCTTGTGTTTTCTTATAACAATTGTAGCCAGTCCTGTTAGTCATTATATGTCTGAAACCGCTAAGACTTTGTATGAACCTCAAAACTATATTGGGAGCGTTTTAACGGATTTTTCTCTCGAAAATAGGGAGATGAGTAAATGAATCGTTTTTATACTTCCCCTTTTTTCAGTGGTGGCATTGTCCTTATGTGGCTTATTTTAAATGGTTTTAGTTTAGGGCAATTGCTTTTAGGGATTTTAACCGCTTTGTTTTGTGGTTGGATGATACGGCTTCTGGAGCCAGAGAAGGCTGTTATTAAAAGCTGGAGTGCGGTTTTTCGTCTCGTTTTTCGAGTATTTATAGATTCTATATTCTCAAATGTTTCGGTGGCTTGGTTTGTTTTAACAAAAAGGTCTCGAGAGCAGAAATCTGGTTTTATTGTAGTACCTCTTCTGCTTCATAATCGCACTGCTTTGGCTATTTTAGCGTGCATCCTTTCGGCAACCCCTGGAACTGCTTGGGTTGCCTATAATAGTAAAAAAGGTGAACTTTTGCTTCATGTCTTAAATTTAAAAAATGGATATGATTACAAACAGTTGATCAAACAACGGTATGAGCAATTGCTTTTGGAGATTTTTTTATGAGTATGGTGATTCTTTATTGGGGGCTTTTCTTTTCACAGTTTTTTTTAAGTTTAGCGGTGATTTTCGCGCTGTTTCGGTTGATTCGTGGTCCACGGGCACAGGATAGAATTGTTGGTTTGGATGCCCTTTATATAACCACTATTCTTTTGTTTCTTACATTCGATATTCGTTCTGGAACAACCATTTATTTTGTCGCAGCTCTCATTATTGGGTTGTTGGGTCCTGTCTCGAGTATTGCTTTGGCGAAATTTCTCATGCGAGGGGAGATTATTGAATGAAAGATGATGTATCGCTTGTGGTTGCTATTGCTATCACGATTTTCTTAATATTAGGGTCGGGACTGACATTGATCGCAACAATAGGTTTGGTGCGTTTTTCCAATTTTTATAAGCGTTTGCATATGCTTTCAGTATGTACGAGTTGGGGCGTTGGTAGTATTCTTATTTCTTCATTTCTTTATTCAATATTTGTGGACCATTATTTTGTTTTTCATGAAGCGTTGCTGATGTTTTTTTTGTTTTTAACAGCGCCGATAGCTTCTATGTTGCTTTCACATACAGCAGCTTATCGACATCATTCAGAAGAACAGTCAGAAAAACCGCTGGCTCTTTTATTACACCAGACGGAGGAAAAGTTACCCACATCAGAAGGAACATCAAGAGATGAGAGCCAGCGCGGTTCTTGAAATGTAAGAACCTTCCTTATTCTGTGCTTTTTTCTTCTACACAGTGGATGGGCTTTTCTTCTTTTGGATCATTAATAAGATCGTAAAATATGGCTTCATTTTTAGTTATCCACCAAATGTATTGACCACCCACATATTTTCCTCCAGAAGCGGCAATTACATTAGAACCAACGATGCGCTTACCGTTCCATTTTAAATCAACAAGCGCAATATTGCCAGCATTATGATAAGTTGCTTCAACATGCTCTTTGCTTGTTCCCATATCGCATTGATAGGAGACGGTCTCTGTTGTTGGTTCTGGATCATCTGGTACTTTAATGACTAAAGAACTTGCTAATGCATTAATTGAACCGAGGAGGAACACACTTAAAGTAATGAAAAATTGTTTAGTAAAAGAAATTTTTTTCATAATATTTCCCGTGTTATTTAAAATAATAATGTTGACTCATCTTTACAGAGGATAGGTTTTTTTTCTTCTGGATCCTGAGCAAGGTCATAAAGCGTGACTTCTTTGTTCTTCTCCCACCAGATATACTGAGCTCCTGCAAATTTTGCTCCTGTCGCAGCGATGACATTAGCAGCAATGACACGATCACCGTTCCATTTGAAATCAACCAACGAAATATTGTCAGCATTAAGATAGACTGCCTCAACGCGCTCTTTACCTGTTTCAGTATCACACTGATAGGTAATGATCTCTGTTTTGGGCTCTGGATTGTCTGGTACTTCAATGATTAAAGAACCAGCTAAGCTATTGTTTGAGCTGAAGAGTGATAAACTTAAAGCGGTGAAAAATCCTAAAATGTGCAAAGTTTTTTTCATGATGCTTCCCTATATTCCTAATATTGTGCACAAAGAATAATTTGACTGATACGATGGTGTCTACGGCAGGATTCGAACCTGCGACCCCAGGATTCATACCACTTCGATTTTCACCGCCAGCCTTATCGGCTGTTTGTGGTCTGGACTGTCTCTTCACCTTGAAGCTTTTGCTCTTTAGGTGCTGCCCGTTCAGTCTCTACACCTTTCTCTCATTTTAAGAGAGACTTGGCTCGGGATTGGCATATAGTCGCCCATGAAGCTTTCCCCGAATTTGAGCAGATTCACTTTGAGGATTTCTCCTCAAAGTGCCCAATTTCTTTAGGAATCCTGTGCTCTATCCTACTGAGCTACGCAGACATCATCATATTTAATCTTTAATAGAAGTATAAAAACGAATCAATTATATTCAATATGAATTAACGAATTTCTGTTAATTTTTGTTCCAAAAAAGATAAAACTGCATCTGGTGAAACATTTTTTGCAATAAATGATTGGCCAAGTCCGCGCGTTAAGATGAAGGTCAAATTATTTTGTAAAACTTTTTTATCTTGGGCAATGAGAGTCATTAAAGTTTCAGCATCTGGTAGACACCCTGGGATATCCTTTAATTGTGTAGGTAATCCTATTGCTTTAAGGTGTGCTTCAACGCGTTGTGTAAGCGTGGGGCTTATTAAATTTAATTGAGCAGAAAATTGATGCGCTAGAATCATTCCAATTGCTACAGCTTCACCGTGAATTAAACGCTTTGAGTCATAAGCGGTTGCTGTTTCAAGCATGTGTCCAAATGTATGGCCGAGATTTAAGAGTGCGCGCTCTCCTGTTTCGTGTTCGTCACGTGCTACAATGGCAGCTTTAAATTGGCATGAGCGGACAATGGCTTCTGTTCGCATAGGGCCATTAGAAAAGACTTCTTGTCCATTTTTTTCAAGCCATTCAAAAAAATCAGGCTGGTTAATGAGTCCATATTTGACCATTTCCGCGTAACCAGCACGAAATTCACGCAGTGATAGGGTATCAAGGACACAGGTGTCAGCAATAACGCATTGCGGTTGAAAAAAAGCACCAATAAGATTTTTGCCATATCGGCTGTTGATGCCTGTTTTTCCACCAACAGAGGAATCAATTTGTGCAAGAAGCGTTGTGGGCATTTGAATGAAGTTCATACCACGGCGGATTATACTTGCAGCAAATCCTGCTAAATCGCCAATGACACCACCGCCAAAAGCAATAACACAGTCGCCTCTTTCTAAACGCGCGGCAAGAATTTGATCGATAACAACTTGCAGGGTTGAAAATGATTTTGATTGTTCTCCCGCTTCTACAATAATAGGGACAGTATGAATTTTATTTTTTGTTAATTCTGCTTGCAATATCTCCAAATGAAGGGAAGCAACATTTGTATCTGTAACAAGTGCAAAGCGCGTTGGATAAGGATCTTTTTTGTTAAGAGCATGTTTAATCTGTGAAGCAGCTTGTGTAATCAGACCCGGACCAATGATGATATCGTAACAGTGTTTGTCCAGTTTAACAGTGACGGTTTTGGTTTGCATGCTGGTTATCCCTATTGTTAATTTCTGTGTATAGGTAGTGCTGTACGGATCGTATAACATTTTGTGCTACGGTATGACGGCTTTCTTTATGACTGTTAATTGTTAAGTTTGCCTTTTCATAGATAGGATAACGCTGTTCCATGAGTTTTTGCATGGTTTCTTTAGGATTGGCTGTTTTAAGCAGGGGACGTGTCGGGTGCTTTGAGACACGTTGCATGAGGATATCAAGATCGACTTTTAGCCATATAGATATACCATTTTTGTGAATGGCTTTTCGGATATTTTCATTTATGTAGGCACCACCACCTGTTGCTAAAATAAGGGGACTTTTTTTCATGAGGTTTAGAATAACACGCTGTTCAAGAGCACGAAATTCGGATTCACCATAAATTTCAAAGAGTTCCGTGATTGTCATTTGTGCAGCTTTTTCAATTTCTTGGTCAGAATCATAAAAGGGTAAACGAAGCATGGTGGCGACGCGTTTTCCGATCACTGATTTGCCTGCCCCCATAAGGCCAACAAGGACAAGTGCTCTTTTATCAAGGGACGATAAGAGCTGATTCTTTATTTGTGTTATGGGGATTCGTTTTGGTCGATTGCTTTTCATAACTTTATTTCGGCATTTATCCATCTTAAAGTCAATTCCTGTTAATCTTTGTGAGGCATTATACGAGATAGAATATTTTTGGGTAGGTTATTGTCTTATGCCAACATTGACTAGATTTTTGATGATTCTTTTCATTTTGTTTTCTGTTTTTTTCATTATAATGGGTGCTCTTGTGGTTTGGGTTGAACCAGTAACTGTGGATATGTACATTGATGTTCCCTTGGATTCATGGAATCTTTCTACGGAAGTGAATCAATGAAATGAAAAGTGGTGCTGTGATAGATCATTTTCTTGAGATGATGAGCGCGGAGAGAGGGGCTTCACCTCATACACTTGCGGCTTATCAGCATGATTTGCAGTGGGCACAAGACGAATTGTCTTCACACTCTGTTTCGCTTTTTTCAGCACAAAAAGAAGATTTAATTACCCTTTTGTCGCTTATGCATACTTTTGGTTTTGCGGCATCATCGCAAGCGCGCCGTTTATCGACTTTGCGTCAGTTTTATCAATTTCTTTATGCTGAAGGGTTGAGAGCAGATGATCCCTCTCATGATATTGATGCACCTCGTCAGGGGCGTCCTTTGCCCAAAATCATGAGTGAAGATGCAGTGATAAAATTGCTTGATTTGGCACAGTTAGAAGTCAATCAAGCAGATTATGGGTCCAAAGAGTATTTCCGTGCACTGCGTCTTCAGCTATTGATTGAAATGCTGTATGCAACGGGATTACGCATCAGTGAGTTGGTGAGTCTGCCGGTTCAGTCTGTTCGAAGGAAGGAGTACAGCGTTTTGGTTCGTGGTAAGGGCAAAAAAGAACGAATGGTGCTGTTATCAAAAAAAGCATGCCAAGTTCTTTCACAGTGGTTAAACTTGCGTGATCAGGGAAAGGGTGCTACGAGTTCTTATCTTTTTCCCGCGCATTCCGAGACAGGATATATTGCTCGTCAAGTCGTTGCGCGGGAGTTGAAAAATCTCGCTAGAAGAGCAGGAATAGAAAGTGATAGCTTTTCTCCCCATGTGTTGCGTCATGCTTTTGCTAGTCATCTTTTGCAAAATGGTGCTGATTTGCGTGCCGTTCAACATTTGTTAGGTCACTCTGATATTGCTACTACTCAGATTTATACCCATGTGTTGGAAGAGGGACTTTATCGTTTAGTCAATGAGCATCATCCACTTGCCGATGAGCAAAAGGCTCGTTAAAGAAAAGGTGATGTTTTTGAAAAAGACTTTATAAAGCAAATTATAAGTGTATAAGTGACACTGAATGAGTTGACACAAATGTATAATTATCTTGATTTTGAAAAACCAGTTGCTGATCTTGATGGGAAAATTCTTGAATTAAAAAAAATTTCTCAGGAAAAAGGCAGTCTTGATATGAGCGATGAGATTGCTCGCCTTGAAACGCGTTCCCAAACAGCCTTGCGCGATATTTATAAAAAATTATCGCCGTGGCAAAAAACGCAAGTCGCTCGTCATCCTAATCGTCCCCATTTTATGGACTATTCTAAACGCCTATTGAGTGACGTTACGCCTTTGGCCGGAGATCGCAAGTTTGCTGAAGATGAGGCTATTCAAGCGGGGTTTGCACGCTTTAAAGGTGAGGCCGTTGCTTATATCGGTCAAGAGAAAGGTTATGACACGCAAACACGTTTGCGCTATAATTTTGGTTCTGCACGTCCAGAAGGCTATCGTAAAGCTGTACGTATTATGGAAATGGCTGATCGTTTTGGTTTGCCACTTCTCACTTTTGTTGATACGGCAGGCGCTTATCCTGGTGTGAGTGCTGAAGAACGGGGGCAGGCAGAAGCAATTGCCCAATCAACAGCTACAACTTTGCGTTTGAAAGTTCCTGTAGTTTCCGTTGTTATTGGAGAAGGCGGTTCTGGAGGGGCGATAGCAATCGCGGCTGCCAATAAAGTTTATATGTTGGAGCACGCAATTTACTCTGTTATTTCACCAGAAGGAGCAGCTTCTATTTTATGGCGTGATCCAGCTCGTGCGAAAGATGCTGCAATGAATATGCGTATTACCGCTCAAGATTTGTATCGCTTAAAGATTATTGATGGCATTATTTCGGAACCTTTAGGGGGAGCACATCGTGGCAAAGAGATTGCCATTGATGCAACGGGTGATGTTATTTCAGAGGCTTTAAAAGCTATGGCTGGAAAAGATGGGGAAGCTCTTAAACAAGAGCGAAGGGAAAAATATCTTCAAATTGGTCGATCTCTAACATAGGTTATTTTTTGTGAGGGGTGTTGGATTGGAGTTTTATTCGATGACATTTAGCAGATTCCTCGCTGTGTGCATGTTGTTTGTAATGGGAATATTGACAGCATGTGAAGGAAGATTACCAGCTTCTATTCGTGCTAAGGTTGAGCAGCCGTTGCCGCAAGAAATCCAGAATAGAATGGCTTTGTACGATATTGATCCTTATGCACCAATTGTAATGCGATTTTTCAAGGAAGAAAATCTTGCTGAAGTTTGGAAACAATCTCGTTCAGGACCTTTTATCTTGGTTGCTCGCTATGGCATTTGCAAATGGTCTGGTAAGCTTGGACCTAAATATAAAGAAGGGGATCTTCAGACACCAGAGGGTTTTTATACTATTAGCGCAAACCAAATGAATCCTTATTCAAAATATTATCTTTCTTTTAATATAGGATTTCCTAACCTTTATGATCAAGAAAATGGTCGCACAGGAAGCAATCTTATGGTGCATGGTTCTTGCTTTTCCGCAGGTTGTTATTCTATGAGTGATAAGAACATGGCTCAGATTTACGCGTTTGCACGGGATGCTTTTAAAGGAGGACAAAGAGAGTTTCAGTTACAGGCTTTTCCTTTCCGCATGACCGAGGATAATATGTCACGTCATAGCAAGGATCCTCATTATCAATTCTGGGTTATGCTTAAGAAAGGTTATGATTTTTTTGAAAAAAATCGTCAACCTCCAACTGTTGAGGTTTATGGAAAACGTTACGTTTTTAATCGCGATATTGATAAAACTTCAGTTTCTCGAATGCCGTGAGTGTTATTGTATTCTATTGCACTGTAACACTATCACTTAATAATGGCGATACAGGATATGCAAAAACTTTGCACATAAGGTGTTTAAGTGAGTAGTCAATATTTTAAAGCGCAGAGTTTTTTCATAGAGCCTTATGTAAGTAAATCAGATGAGGTGGGAAGCCAAGAGGAATTTTCTCAAAGAAGTTGGATTGTTTGCACATCGGCACTGGTGTCAATCTTCGTTTTTAGTGAAGAGTAAGTTAACATAAAATGCACCTCTCTTTTTATTTCTTTCAAAGAGTTTTATTCTTTTATGCTGTAAAATATTGTCTTGTCGTGCTGTTATATAAGATACATTCACATATTTTAAAATGCGATATTGCCTCTGTCTGATTTTGGTTTTTTTCTTAACAGGGATTTTGATTTCAATTAGCTTGAATAAATATAGAGTTGAGCAGAATATTTTAGAACCAAGAATTTGGCCAATCTGTCTGTGAAATGAATCACATGAAGTGGTTTGCAGATGAAGCGCATTTAGAGAGAAAACAATCTGTTTACAGATTGATGGATATTGAAAATTTTTATCATAACAATTTGATTTATAATGATAGTTTATAATTCTTCAGTTTGAATTAGGGACTAAATATCATAAGATCCTTTTATCTTAAAATTTGTTTATGGTGAATCAATCGAAACCATTTTTTGCACGCCATAAAATTGGATTGGCATGTGAATAAAATTTTTAAAGAAAGGAGTACAGATAGTTCTCATGAGTACTCTAAAGTGCCAAGTTTTTTCAAAACATTTTTAACTGGCAAAAGTATGAGGCGATCAGTTTACATATTTATAGAGTAAAGATGGAGAATGGGCCTTATACATTTCATGGAGAATTTTGTATTATATTATTTATGGGTAGCGTCTTGAAATAGGAATAATGCGTATTGAGAGACGGTGTTTTTAAACGAGTGCGTGAATTCGTGATACAATGGTATTCTATTTTGTGTGAGGGCGACGATTTTACAGATAAGGGTAATATGTTAGCGCTGGAGTGTTTTAATAGATAGTCATTTTCCGGCATGTGATTTTGTAAGAGAGCTAAAAAGTTTCAATTGTGGTAGTCTATGGGGATTTTGCCGCTCAGTGAAAAGGTACGAATAATTTTATGAGAGGCATTATTGTGCAGAAAGCATTGTTAAAAATGTGTATTTTCTTATTTTTTATTCCATTATGTTAATAAACTTGAATAGAAATATTTATGAAAGTTTTTTATAAATTTATAACATATTGATTATAAAGATAATTTAGTGTTATTCAAGTTAAATTAGAACCCTGAATACCGTAAGATTCCACATTTCAAAGCTGTTGCATGTTGAATAAATTAAAACCATTTGCTTGCACATTACAAGCGAGGATTGCTGCGTGGGTGAAATTGTACAAGAAAGACTAAAATGCTTTTTACAAACCGTTTCAAGTGCCAAAAGCTATTTCAACATTGGGAATTAGCAAAGTGTGTAATGATGTGCCGGTTTGCTCCTTTAAAAACATAAAGATGGTGGTGTCAATGAATTTAATGCTATATCATTGAAGAGGAGAAAAAATTAAAATTTTATTCCTGGAATGACCAGAGGATTTTCTAAGAGAGCTGTTTTGTCTGCAGTATCTATTGCTGGTTTATTAAAAAAAGCATTGAGGAGTTTTTGTATAGCTTCTTTTTCAACACCATCGGCAATGATGACGAAACGTGTTTGTTTTATTCCTTTTGGCCATGCTGGCAATCTTATGGGAGGGTGAAAAAATGTTTGTACGCCATGTAATACGAGTGGGCGATAAGGGTCATCACGCAATGCGATAATTGCTTTAATACGTAATAATTTTGTACCATAACGCTCTTGTAGGAGATCTAAAAAGGCTTCAATTGTGGCGTAATCAACAGGACCCTCACAGTTTAGTGAAAAGGTACGAATGGTTTTATGGGGGGTATGATCATGCGGGGTAGTCGTAAGATTTTGTTTAAGTTTTGTATTTTCTACTTTTTCATCCCATAATGTGTTATTTATTAATAGATTTGAACAGAAATCTTCAGAATGGGCGTCAATGATTTGTGCTGTAGGATTCATTGTTTTAAGTGTGCTAAGGAGTGTATCTGAAAGCGTTTGTGGGTCTCTAAGATCTGTTTTGGTGAGAATGATTTTATCAGCAAATATTAATTGTTTATATATTTCAGGATAGCGCTCACATATGGAAAGCGGGCTTAATGTATCAAATGTTGCAAGAACAGCATTTATGGACAATGTTTGAATAAACAACGGGTGGCTTAAAAGTATTTGTAAAATAGGGGCGGGATCAGCCATCCCTGTGGTTTCAATGATAATATGATGGAGTTGTTTGATCTGTCCTGTCTGAACGCGATTTATTAAATCAATTAATGTGTCGATGAGATCACTGCGTAAATTGCAGCATAAGCAGCCATTGGCAAGCTCAATAATTCCTTCTGTCGTTTTTTCAACCAGAAGGTGGTCAATACTGATTTCGCCGAATTCATTGATGATAACAGCACATTCTGTTAAAAGAGGGTCTTGTAGCATACGGTTGAGCAAAGTTGTTTTGCCAGAGCCTAAAAAACCTGTAATAAGCGTGAGGGGGATGCGCTTTATTTTCATGTTAATCATCAATCATAGTTTTGTTTTTAAAAAATATATCTCAGTATGTCTAACCAATTTATAATGGTGTCCGTGAGGGATATAATGGTTAATCCCCCATGAAATCCATTGTACCACTATCTTTACGCTTATAAAGGTAGGTGCACGTGGGTATATCATACACTTTTTAGCGTCAATGTTACGATAATTCTTAGTTCTTGAAAGGACTTATAGGAAGAATTTTTATTCTTTGTTTTAATTATTTTATCTACATGTTCATCCACCTTGTGGTGGCAAGAAACTGGTTTTTATTGCTTCAACAAATACAGATTTGAAATGAGAGAATCTTACAATACTTGTGGTTCTGACATAAGGTACAAAATAATTAATTATCATTATAAATCAAAGTATTATAATTAATTTTAGATTATGATTTATGACTTTTTATAGAATGGTTTGCGTGCCTTTTATACGGAATATAGGGTTTTCTTAGTGGTTTTACTGTCATTTTAGGTGTTTGTGGCGTACGAATGAGATGTACTGATAAAGGATGAGAAAAAGAAGGTGGAGCAGTGATAAAAGGTGAGGTGAGAATAATATTTCCTTGATCATCATATGAATTTGCATGCATTTTTATGGCTTCAGGTGTGCATGTTTGTTGTCTCATATTGTTGGCTTGTGTTATGTTGCTCCCATAAGGTTTTAATGTTGCTAGTGTTAATTGGGGGTTTCCTTGGTGCAAAAATCCTGTTTCAAGAAGTTGTGCAGCTTTTTCTTCTCTTTCACTTATGTTGTTAGCACCTAGAATGACAGCAATAATTGTACGTTTATTGCGGGTGGCTGAGGCAACAAGATTAAAACCAGAGGCACAAATAAAGCCTGTTTTCATACCGTCTATCCCATAAAAACGGCCAATGAGGTTGTTTGAGTTATGTTGGATTTTTCGATTATTACCAAAATCAATGGCTGGAATAGAAAAATAATGAGCATATTGTGGAAATTCTCGACGTATTTGAACGGCTAAAAGAGCAATATCGCGTGCCGTGGAGTAGTTTTGAGGATCTGGTAAACCACTTGCGTTCGCAAAATGGGTGCCAAACATGCCTAAACGTTTAGCTTCGCTATTCATTTTACGTACAAAATCTTTCTGTGAACCCGCAATAGCTTCACTCATGGCAATGGCTAAATCATTGGTAGATTTAACCATGGTAATACTTAAGGCTGTATCAAGTGTGAGTACAGAACCAGCTTTATAGCCTGAACGATATGAGGGAGCTTTTGCGGCGTATTCGCTGATGGTGATATGTTTGTTTGGTGAAACTTCCCCTCGGCTCATGGCACGAAAAATAACATAAGCGGTCATTAATTTTGTCAAGGAAGCAGGATACCAACGCTCAAAAGCTTGATTATGTTTTAAGATACGCCTCGTTGTAACATCAACAGAAATAAAAGGCTGCGCTAGAGCAACAGCGCTGGATAAACTCAAAATCACAGAAAAAAATAAATTATAGAAGAGACGTTGCATTAATTTAAATCTAGTTCCCTCTTATTCGTTATTTAGAATTGTTTTAATGTAGCACACAAAGCTTTTAAGTCTAGGATAGGGAGGAAAGATGGTTAATTGCTGTATCCGTTGTGTATGTGGGATAAAAAACAACACTCATTTTTATTTTCCCCTTGAATTTGGTTTGATGACTTAAGTATCTCAAGAAATACTTTTTAAATAATGAAGATTGTACAAGATTTCAGATTCTTGGGGGATTGATGTTTCTTAGGAAGGAACGAATCTGCATAATCATACATTTTTCTTGCTTTCCTATTAGGACAGCCCTTGGTATTTGAGACGGTTCGTAAAAAGTATTTTAATCTTTTCTTGTATCGTTTTATTCACACGAGGTATCCCCGCTTGTAATGTGCAAGAAAATAATTCTAATTGATTCAACCTAGAGTAGATTTGAAATGAGAAAATCTTACGGTATTCAGGGTTCTCATTCAAGTTGAATAACGCTAAAATATCCTTATAAATCAATGAGATGTAAGTTATTTAAATGATTTTAAAGAGAGGAAGAATTCTTTTTCAAAAAAATTTACACATTGATTATTTCTTATCATGTACATGTGTTTTATAATTTTGAATTAGAAAGTTTGAAGTATCTTTCTTATATTTTTGTTTCCTATACTCCGCTCAATATACAAAGTGATGCATTATTCTTATCAATCAGTGCATTGTTTCATGATGATTTAGTTTTTGAAGTTTCTGAACAGCGTATGGTGGCATAGGAGGAGGGGTAGGATCTTGAGCTGCTAAGAGAAGCAGTTCATCACACGCTTTTTCAGTTTTTTGGACAAGTTGATCTAGAAAATCACGTTTGCTTAAACCAGCCTCTATCGGGGGAAGAATACGGACACGAATTGTTCCAGGATAGCGGCGAAAATTATTGCGTGGCCAATATAAACCCGCATTATGTGCAATAGGAACAACTTGAAGTCCTAATTCATTATAGAGCGCGACAATTCCTGACTTATAATCTGGTTCTTGACCGGGTTGTCGGCGTGTTCCTTCGGGAAAAATCAAGATTTGGCGCCCTTGTTTTACTTTCTCTTTTGCTTTTTGTATAATCATTTTTAAGGCTTTGATGGGTGTTGTGCGGTTAATGGGGATAATTTGCGTTTTTGCCATATACCAGCCAAACAATGGAATCCACATCAATTCACGTTTTAAAATGAGAGTGGGATCATCAAAATAGGGAACAAGACTGAAAGTTTCCCAAGCCGATTGATGCTTTGGAGCAATGATATAGGGTCCTTTGGGAAGATTTTCTAAACCTTCAATCTCATAACTTGTGCCTGCGATGTATTTTTGCAAAAAGAGAGTAACGCGCGCCCATGTTTTAGGGACAATCCATGCCTTTTTGCGGGGCATTAAAAAATAAACGGGAGCGTAAAGAATCATTTGTATGAAAGTTGTTGTATAAAAAGCGAACGTAAAAAGAATAGAACGAAGGATAAGCACTACATTTTCCATTTTATATCTATAAGAAGACTTCGTATATAATATAATTCACGTGAGAAAACATCTTCTTTATATTTTTTCAAGCATCTATTTTTCGGTAACTCATTTTCCGATATTTAAAAACAGAAGGAAAGAGGTTGATGGAATTACAAAAAGATAAACTTTTTATTCCACGGATTTTATCTATTGCGGGAACAGATCCTTCTGGTGGCGCTGGAATGCAGGCGGATTTGAAGGTTTTTTCAGCTATGAAAACTTATGGTATGAGTGTGGTTACAGCTGTTGTTGCACAAAATACTCAGGGTGTGCGTTCTTTTCAGGCATTAGATGCTTCTTTTGTTGCAGATCAAATTGATTCTGTTTTTGAGGATATCCATGTTGATGCCGTTAAAATTGGTATGGTTGCAAATGCTCAGATTGCACAGGTTATTGCAGAACGTCTTGCTTATCATAAAGCGCGTTTCATTGTTTTTGATCCGGTTATGGTTGCAAAAAGTGGTGATGTTCTTTTAAAGTCTGATGCAATTGAAATTATGCGTGATGTTCTTGTGCCGATGTCAACTTTGATCACGCCAAATTTGCCTGAAGCTGCATTGTTATTGGGATGTGAAGTGCAATGGTCTTTAGAGACTATGTATCAATATGCTCCACGACTCTTGGCGCTAGGGTGTCGTGCAGTTTTGTTAAAAGGGGGACATTTGAATACGCTTACCAGAAATAGTACAGAAAATTACGATTGTTCTAGTCCAGATCTTTATTGTGATTGTGAAAACCTTGTTATACTTGAAGCCTCTCGTCTTTCAACCACTCATGATCATGGGACAGGGTGTACCATTTCTGCTGCCATTGCAGCTCTGTTACCTACCCAACCTTTGGATTGCGCTGTTAAACAAGCAAAAGATTATTTGCATGGCGCTTTAACTGCCTCAGATGCTTTAAAAGTAGGGAAAGGGCGAGGGCCGCTTCATCATTTTTATGCATTATGGAAAGATTAATACAACAATTGATAGTGAAAAATCTTCACTCTATGAATTTGTTTCGTCATTATATGCTGTTTTGGACTTATGACTGATAAGTGTTAGCGCATTGTAGCTTAACAGTTATTTTGTATTAAGAAGGATGAGAAAAAAATGTTATAATTTGTTTCTTTTATATATTTTTTACGATTAATCTATCCTGTTTCAGAGGCAATTTTGAGTATAAAAAAAGAGAGAGAAAGGAATTGTAAAATCAGGATTTGATAGAAAAAAGGATAGAGGGAAAGACCAATATTAAAGCTGGCTGATCCCACTATATTTGCTGTTTCTTATATTGGTGGCAAAACAGGATGAGCCAAAATCGTTATCAAAATTATTGAAGATATCTAACATTTACAGAGTTTTTTGTCGGTATGGATAGGGTTTTCTAAATAGAAATTGATGCTTTCTGATGGAATTATTGGCGTTTCAGATGAGTAGCCATGAGGAGTTTCAACATTTAATACAGCAAGATCTAGAAACTTTCACGCATTTAGAGCGGGTTTTAAGGTTTTTATATTTATAGTGATTAAATTTTAGCGAGAAGATAGTCGATCGTACAATCGGAGTTTCAATAGACCTGTAGCGTATGGTTTAATCTTTTCAAAATTGAATTTTTATTCTGTTGTTTAGCAGATGTTACCATTAAACATTTAAAATGGTCTGATTTTATTGTGCGCTATGACGGTTTCAACACCTTATGTTACCTTATCTTGATTGAAGTTATGTTCCTCATGTAAAATAGAATGCACTTATATTGTTAATTCACATGTTTATTTTAAAGAGATTTCTCTCAAGGTGTGTCACATCCATTTTATAATAATGTTCGTGAATGGTCTAAAGCTTCTATGAAGTGTATAAAACTATTATGCTTCCCATTTTTACGTTTTCAAGGTGAAAGGGGTCCCCCCCTATACTATTTTAGCTCCCAATGTTGCGATAATCTTTGGTATTTCAGAGCGTTCAGAAGAAGAGTTTTTATTCCTTTCTTCAAGTGAATTTTATCGATACGTCAATTTTGCCTGTTATGCGTGAGAAGATGATTGTGAGTGATTTTAATGTATAGAGATTTGAAATGAGATAGTCCTATGATATTTGAGACGCTTGCTCAATATGAATAATTATAAATTATCTTTATAAATCAAGTTGTTAATTTATTTTTGTGTTGAAGATTATTCTGGATAAGAATTTGTTCAAGCAAGAGGATTACCAAATGATGTCAACGCTGTTTACACAAGTACAAGGGAAAATTTCTTTTGTCTTTCAAATGATGTGCTAGAAATCCCAAAAACTTAATTCACTCTACATAATAGGTGAAAATAGTTTATTTCGTGTAAAAATAATACAATTAGCGTGAGAGATTTCTCATCATCAACTGTGATATAAAAAAGAAACAATACACATAAAGGACCTTTAAATGATCTTTGAAAGTTTTTTTAAGCTCCTTTGGTTATTTTATAAAGCGAAAATTTTTTCTATTAATTAACTAACAGACTAACCATCTAACAAACTATGATGCAACTGTCGTTCTAAATATTTGCTTTCGAGTTCTTCATAATTATCAGTAACAAACAGTAGATTATTGATCATATAAAAAATTTACACTTATTCAACTTAGATTTGTGATAGATATCTTTATTTAAGACAAAGTAAGAAAATAAGAAAATTTGAGTGAGTCATTTAAAACAATTATATTTGTAATGATTTTAGCTTTTCACTATCAGTAGTAAAGGGGATTGGCCAAGCTTCCTTGGTTGTATCGATTGCTTGATCATATCTGAGCTCTGCTGAAAATAATAAATTCTTTTAGTTGATGAGCAAAAAAGAATTCATCACTCAATGATCATGTGTTTATTGGAATAAATTTTAAATTCACCAAAGTTTGTAAAGCCCAATTTTTTATAAATGCCAATTCCCTCGTGAGAGGCTTGCATACCAATAACATGACATTTCTTTCTTTTTAAATGCTCAATAGCAATTTTTGTCATGAATGACCCAACACCTCTTTTCTGAAAATCTGGATTGGTGACAATATCATACACTCCACCAACTCCATCTGCTTTAATACAAAAATATATTGCTATAGGATTGTTATTTATATAACCAACGAACATCTCTACATCAGAGTCTTTATTTATAACAACGGCCTATTGTTTCATAAAATATAACTGCTTCTTCATCAAAAGGCTCGAAGACTGATGCCATAACATTTCCATAATCTCTAAAATCTTGAAGTGATTCAACTTCCTTGATTTTGAAGTTATCCGGCATAGAAGTAACATGTGAGTCTATATTTTGCGCTAAAGCTGCCATGCCTACCTCTGTTTCAACATGCTCTAAGCTAATAGATAAGAGAACTTCATCAACTTTATAATGAGACGAATGAGGTCCAACCCACCAAGCTAAAGGTAGTTTCTGCGCATTAAAGGAAGCGATTATAGATTTTGCCTGCTCTACAGGTATAGTTTCTTGTAAATTTTTAGCAGAGATAATATTGAATGTATCTGAAGCAAATGTTGAATTAATAGAAGACACGCCATTTGAAAAATCAACAACCTTCATTTTAGGGCACAATTTTGGTAAAAAATGTACTTTTGAACAAAAATTATTCTCTAATGATAAGTCAATTTTTGATTTGTTTAACATTTGTTTTTCTTGTCATTGCTCATCATTTCTAATTAATCTTTTATACGGGGGCTGTAAAAAAATCCGTCTAAGTTAAAAATTATTATCTTAGATCTAAGCCCCAATCCAATAGATGCTTCACAAGAAATTACGAATCTTAGAAAAACTTTGAAAAAAGTAAATTGATACAAAACCGAGTGGAAAAATATACAAAACCTGCTGGCAAGCTACATACAGCTACAACAACCGATGACAAGCTATAACTCCATACAAGAACGAATAAATACAAAATTCAATGGAGCGGGCGATGGGATTCGAACCCACGACCCCAACCTTGGCAAGGTTGTGCTCTACCCCTGAGCTACACCCGCTTACCGATTCGATATATGTCTTGTCTGTATGGCGTAGGCTTCTACGAATTGCAACAAAAAAATATCATTTTAGTTTGATTTATTTTGTCCATGTTTAAATAAAATGAAATAAAGATTGATTTTAGAAAATTCTTCAGTAATAAATTATTCCTTTTTTAATTTTTGCATGGAGAGGGGTGGAATATAATGTTGAAGAGAATAAATATATTAGGGATTATCATTGCAACTGTTTTTATGATGAACAGTGTTGCAAAGGCTGATGACCAAGTTAAACACGTTAAAGTTGCAATAACGCAAATTATGGTCCATCCTGCTGCGGATGCTGTTCGTAAAGGTGTGGAAGATGTGCTTGCAGCAAATGGTTATAAGCAAGGTGAAAATTTTCAACTTACCTTTTTATCAGCGCAGGGTAATATTTCAACAGCAACGCAAATTGCACGTAAATTTGTTGGTGATAAACCCGATGTTATTGTAGCAATTACCACGCCTTCAGCACAAACGATGCTTGCGGCAACAAAAACAATTCCTATCGTCTTTGCAGCGATTTCTGATCCTATCGGAGCTAAAATCGTTTCTTCACTTACCAAACCTGGCGGTAATATGACGGGGAGTTCTGATCGTATAGATGTTGCAGAAAGTGTTAGACTTTTACAAGAAGTAAAACCAGATTTGAAAAAAATTGGTTATCTTTATAATGCTTCTGAGGCAAATTCTGTTTCGACACTTAAAACGTTAAAGGATGTAGCAAAAAAAGCTGGAATTGAAATTATTCCCTCATCGGCACCAAAGCCTTCAGATGTGCAGGCAGCAACACGCGCTTTAATCGGTAAGGTCGATATTATTTTTGTTCCTGCTGATAATACGATTTTATCTGTTTTAGAAGGTGCAATAAAGGTCTCAGAGGAAGCCAATATGCCTGTATTTACTGTTGATGCTAATACTATCGGGCGCGGGCCTTTTATGACGCAAGGTGTGAATTTCTATGATGTAGGGGTTGATGCTGGAAAATTGGTCGTGCGTATTCTAAAGGGTGAAAAACCTAGTGATATTGATGTTGTACAGGCAGCTAATAATGACATTCGAATTGATTTGAAAGCAGCCCAAAAAGCAGGGATTGTTATTCCGCAGGCAGTTATTGACCGTGCAACAAAAGTGATTCAATAACTTTTATTGATCAAAGTGTTGATCCTATAAAAATACGTTAAGTTTTCATGGAGATTGTTTTTACATGAATATATTTGCGTTTTCTGGTGCTGTGGAATTAGGCCTTATTTATGCGTTTGTTGCTATAGGGGTTTATCTTTCATTTCGGGTTTTAGATTTTCCTGATTTAACAGTTGATGGATCGTTTCTTCTTGGTTCCTGTGTCTGTGGTGTTTTGATTCTCTTGGGTTTCAATGCATGGACAGCTATGGCATGTGCTTTTTGTGCAGGTATGGTGGCTGGTTTATTAACGGCTATGTTGAATTTGCGTTTTGGCATTTTGAATCTTTTAGCTTCTATTTTAACAATGTCGGCACTTTATACGGTTAATCTTCGTATTATGGGAATTATGGGAGGGTCTAATGTTAATTTAGCTCTTGCTGATACGGCGTTAACGCCCTTTTATAATCTGTTTGGTTTGTCTGATATTTTTGTGCGTCCTTTTTTCGTTGGTATTGTGTTGCTCGTTATGGCGTTTTTGATTTGGCGCTTTTTGGAAAGTGAAATTGGTCTTGCTATGCGTGCAATGGGAGCTAATCCACGCATGGCGACGGCGCAAGGTGTTCATACATCAGCATTGATATATTTTGGAATGGGGCTTTCCAATGCGTGTGTGGCACTTGGTGGTTCTCTTTATATTCAAACTGCGATTGCAACAGATATTACCGGTGGAATTGGAACAATTGTTTTTGGATTGGCAGCCGTGATTATCGGTGAAACTCTCTTTCGTACGCGCAATATTTTTTGGATTATAATCAGCTGTATTGTAGGGTCTGTGCTTTATCGTGTGGCGGTGCAATTTGCATTTGAAGCAAATGGAATTGGTATTGATACGTCGACAGATCTTCAGTTGATTACTTCACTGTTGGTTATTTTAACCCTTATTGTGCCACGCTATTGGAGGAGGCGTAAACGTGATTGAATTTTTTCATGTTGGGGTCACATTTAAACCGCAAACACCTTTGGAAAAACAGGCTTTAATTGATATTAACCTGAAAATTGATCAGGGTAGTTTTGTTACGGTTATTGGTTCAAATGGTGCTGGTAAATCAACTTTGCTCAGTGTTTTAGCGGGTGCAACGCTTCCTTCAACAGGGAAAGTGGTTATCAATGGACAAAATGTTTCTAGGCAATCAGTCAGTGAACGCGCTGGAAAAATTGCTTGTGTTTTTCAAGATTCGTTAGAGGGAAGTTGTGGTTCTTTAACAATTGAAGAAAATTTGGCTCTTGCTGCTCTTCGAGGAAGTCGTCGTGGTTTGCGTGCGGCTTTAAATTATGAGAAACGGCAATTTTTTCGAGAGAAAATTGCTCAATTAGGCATTGGTCTTGAAGCATATATTCATAATCCTATGGATAGTTTATCAGGTGGGCAACGCCAAGCAGTTTGTCTTGTGATGGCAACGTTAGCACATGCGGATGTTTTATTGCTTGATGAACATACCTCAGCACTTGATCCTGGAATGGCTGATTTTGTGATGCGGTTGACTGAAAAAATCGTTGAAGAGAAAAAATTAACGACTATCATGGTGACTCATTCTATGCGTCAGGCTCTTGATTATGGCGATCGCACCTTGATGTTGCATAGTGGAAAAGTGATTTTGGATGTCTGTCATGAAGAGCGTAAGGGCTTGAATGTCAATGATTTAATTGGCATGTTTCAGAAAGTTCGCGGGGAAGTTCTTGATGATGATGAACTGTTAATGGATTAATAATGTGGCTCAGAAAAAAGCACATGAAGTTGATCAGTTTTTAACGCGTTTTTCACGTGCTTTTCCTATTGTTCTCATTTATGGGCCAGATCGTGGTCTTGTTTGTGAGCGTGCACAATGTTTTGCAAAACTTACACAGGTAGCAATAGAAGATCCATTTTCGACAATTCGTTTGGATGCTGCTGAAATTGATAAAGATCCTGCGCGTTTGGAAAATGAAGCGCGTACGTTATCGCTTTTTGGGGGAGATCGTTTGATATGGATCTCTAATGCGGCTAATCAAAAAGGTTTTCTTGCTGCCTTAAAACTTTTAATTGAGAAGCCACCAGAAGCTTGTTTTATACTCATTGAATCAGGGGATTTAAAAAAAGGAACAGGGTTGCGCAATGCTGTTGAAACGGCGTCAAAAGCGATGGCTTTGCCCTGTTTTGCCGATGATATGCGTTCTCTTGACGGTTTGATTGATGAGGTTTTAAGGCAGTTTAAGAAGACTATTTCTTTGGATGCACGTAGATGGTTGCATGAAAGTTTAGGGGCGGATCGCCTTGTATCACGAGGTGAATTAGAAAAGCTTTGTCTTTACGCTGCAAATGCTCACGTTACTCTTGAAGATGTGAAAGCTGTTGTAAGCGATGTCAGTGCTCTTTCTCAAGATGAAGTCATTGATGCTCTTTTATTGGGCGATATATCAGGCTTTGAAGTGCATTTTAATCGACATGCAGCAGTGCATGGGGCACTTTTTTTAATTTTGAGTACAGCTCAAAGGCATTTTCAGCAATTACAGCTATTGCGTTATCAGGTAGAGGTTGAAGGAAAATCGCCTTTTACGGTGGTTTCTGAAGCTCGTCCTCCCATTTTTTTTCAACGGAAAAAGATCGTTGAACAAGCTTTAAAATATTGGAAATTAGAACAAATTTCTTATGCAATGGAAAGAATTCAGAGTGCTGTTTTAGACAGTCGTAAAAATCCACTTTTGGGCGAAGCTATCATTCGTCAAGTTTTGTTAGGGCTTACAATTATTGCACGACGCCAGATGGCAGCTTAACAGACTAGAAATATAATGATTTTTTATTTTTGGTATACCACAGAGGCATTTTCAGCAATTAAAACTGTTATGCTATCAAGTAGAGGTTGGTGGAACTTGTATTTTTGAGGATGCATTTTAGGAGCTTGAAAGCTTGATAGAAATTTTTCTTCAAAAGAAATAGTTTATTTTCAAAAGGCCATTTTGAAACAGTTTTATTATTTTGTTGTATCGTAAAGTACTGTTTTTTAGAGTAGTGATACGAGGCTCATATCAAATTTTATGTATTCGATGTTTTTTTGTGTGGATATTTGGTGAATATTAGGTTGGTTCATAGAGTCTTAATGGAGTAACACCCCCATGTAAAACAGAGTATCTCAAACAACAGAAGACACTTGTATGGTAGATTCATACGCTTTCTTAGAAATATTTTTTAATGCGCGTCATATCTATTTCGAGGCGGTGTTTATGAATGGTGTAGAAGTAAAGTTCCTTGTGAAGAATATAAAACCCATAGAGCAACTCTATCTTTACGCTTAATAAAGTGCAAGTCGACACTCATTATATACTTTGCTAGCCTCTAATGTTGCTACAGTTTTTAGCATTAGAGAGCGTTTTTCATCATTTTGCTCACATGTCTTCTTGTGACGTGTAGACAAGAGATTTTAATTGATAAGAGGGTTTGTGATGGAAGAATTTTACAGTATTCGAAGTTATGATTCAAATTGAAAAAAATTATTATTTTTATAAATCAATATACTATAGATTAATTGAATCACATAAAATAGTGAGCCAGAGGAATCTTTTAGACAAGAAAATGAACGGTGTGCAGATCTGTATGAATTAAGAATCTTCGTGGGATGAGGAGAAGGTCAAAATAGATTATGATGAAAACGACAGCACCTATGGGGAAACTTTTATGTTTGATACAGAGATGATTATCTTAGCAATGAATGTGTCTCATAAACAAAGCTAGCCATTGTTTATTATTAATAATTTATTATTTTTTATATTGAATCAATCAGAACAATGTCTTTTACACGTCATAAGTGGGGGTGTGTGGATAAAAACTGTGCAAGAAAGCACTAAAAATGCCTCTTATGAATGCTCTAAAATTCCAAGGTTTTTTGCAACATTGGGGGTAGGAAAATATAATAATAGTGTTTTATTAAGTGTAAAGAGGGTCGTGTTTAATGGATTTATAGTTATAATATTTACGAACATTGTCGTGAGATAGGCTGAGGAGCGAGATGCCTTTTTAAAACAAACGCATGAATTTGTAATCCAAATCTATTCTATTTAGGGCGTTCTATTTTACGCGAGGGTTGTGATTCCATTAAAGGGATGTTCAGTGTTTTTGTTATCCAAACTTTTTCTTTATTGAGAGGGCGTGTTTTTCTCATATTTATTTGATTTATGGTATCCGGAATCGGGAGAGGAAAATGTTTTAAATGGTATCTTTTGGTATGCGTTGTTTTACGGTGTTTTCAATATTCGCGAAACTTATGTTGATGTTGTAGGTGGAGTCGTAATACGTTTTTATATAGGTCTAATGTACAAATTAATGAACGTATCGGGATAATTGGAGAAGAGTTAGTGTCCGCTTACGCTTTTGATGTGTTTTTTTGTGAGTAAATTAGTAAGATAAAGTAAACTGATGGGATTTTATGTAGAGTCGTTGTTATCCTAATTGAGAGTGCAT
This sequence comes from Bartonella sp. CL25QHWL, assembly GCF_042195335.1. Lineage (NCBI taxonomy): Bacteria > Pseudomonadati > Pseudomonadota > Alphaproteobacteria > Hyphomicrobiales > Bartonellaceae > Bartonella > Bartonella sp. CL25QHWL. The sequence goes on from NZ_JBHIOE010000001.1 coordinate 277,226, forward strand.
TTTATTTTGTTTCGGTGATGCGCTTTGATCAGTAATTAAGAGGGAGTTTTAGAGCGTGATGTTAGATTTCTCGTCATTTATTTTTTATGTGTTTTCTAGGTAAAGTGATCTGTTGTCAGCTTGCGCAGGTGTAATTGGTAAACTGCGTTATTCTTTATTCCCTAGTTGTCATTTTTTAATGTTTTACGCATAACTCTTGAACAAACAAACAAGAAAATTGTGATTTTACAATTGTCTTTATTGCCATTTGCAAAGAATCTTTGAAGGTGAAAGATGCTCCATATTCAGTTTGAAAAAATAGCACTCATTGGGATCGGTCTGATTGGGTCTTCTTTAGCAAGAGTGATTAAAAAGAAAAATCTTGCGGCTCAGATTTCTATTGCAACACGTCGTCCAGAAACCCTGAAAAGAGCGCGTGAATTGGAGCTTGGGGATTTTTATACGACAGATAATGCAAAAGCAGTTGAAGGAGCAGATTTGGTTATTCTTTCTGTTCCTGTTGGGGCTAGTGCAGAAGTGGCAAAAACTATTCGTGATCATTTAAAACTTGGAGCGATTGTGAGTGATGTTGGTTCTACGAAAGCGTTGGTTATTGCGGAAATGGCACCTTTATTGCCAAAAACGGTTCATTTTATTCCAGGGCATCCAATTGCTGGAACGGAATATTCAGGACCGGATGCTGGTTTTGCTGATTTATTTATGAATCGTTGGTGTATTTTAACGCCTTTTGCGGATAGCGATGCTGCTGCTGTCGCACAATTAACAGCGTTTTGGGAAGCTTGTGGTGCGCGTGTCGAAAAGATGGAACCTAAGCATCATGATCTTGTTTTGGCTATTGTTTCACATTTACCCCATTTGATTGCGTATAATACTGTTGGGACAGCGAGTGATTTAGAAAAAGTAACAAATTCGGAAGTGATTGCTTATTCCGCTTCCGGTTTTCGTGATTTTACGCGTTTAGCATCTTCTGATCCCGTTATGTGGCGAGATATTTGTTTGCATAATAAGGATGCTATTTTAGAAATGTTGAGCCGTTTTAGTGAGGGGCTTGCTTTTTTAGAACGGGCAATTCATTTAGGAGATGGTGAGACACTGTTTAACTTTTTTACACGTACGCGTGCTGTACGTCGCAATATTATTGATGCTGGACAGGAAATTGATGCTCCTGATTTTGGACGTCAGAGTGTTTCTAAAAAAGGGTGAATAAAAGCAAGGGGGTTTTGTTGAATTTCGTTGGTTTTTTCTAGAAATCGATAAGAAGTTTTTTCTTTATTCAGTCATAGATTGCAATAAAAAGGAGGGGCGATTGCTCCGATACAGATAATCATGACTTCAAAAGGTTTTATGTGTGCACGATCATCTTGCTTAGCTCTCTATAGGGCATATGATGTACAGAAGAGGTTACTGATCTGTAGAAGTAACAAAAAAATGAGGTCGTTGTAGAACTTCATAGAGTGGGTTATTGTTTTTGTTTTGGTATAAAGTCGGGCTTGACCGTATTGATTATTGACCTTTATATTGCAACATTGCAAAATGTTTATTTGCAGAGTTTTGATAATTTTTATAAAACTTGAAATAGACTGAGGAAGAGTTTTACCAGAAAGTATTGAGTTTTGTTAAAAAATATCTTTTGGTATAGCTATCGTATTTTGGGTGACGCAGTAAGTCATTATTGGCGTGATAATGGGAGTGCTTTTGCAAGCCATGTTGCGCTATCGGGGCTTTTAGCATTTTTCCCTTTTTTTATTTTTGGAACATCGTTTGCTCGTTTTCTAGGGGCTTTTACCTATACACCGCAAAAAATTAAAGCACTGGTGCAGTTATTGCCTGATGTTATTGCAGAGCCTTTATCTCAGGAAATTGTCAATGTTTTAACCATTCATCGAGGAGGTGTGTTGACGCTTTCTGTCATTGGAGCGGCTTATTTTGCTTCTAATGGGATAGAGGCTTTGCGTACGGCTTTAAATAAAGCTTACCGTGTTACTGATCGACGGAGTTTGTTATTTTGTCGTTTTCAAAGTCTGTTTTTTGTAATCCTTGGAGCTGTTGGTCTTGTTGTGATTAGCTTTTTATTGATTCTGGCGCCTTTGTTGATCAAAATTATGCAAAATCATTCTTTTTTTATGACTGAATATATTGCTGTTATTCGTGTATGGCGTTATACAGTTGCAATCGTTATTTTGTTTATCAGTCTTTTGATTGTTCATAAATGGCTTCCAGCAGGGCGGCGGAAAATTATAGATATTTTACCAGGAATAGTGGTGACAATGTTTATATGGTTTATGGCTTCTATCGCTTTTGCGCAATATTTAACGATGTTTGATTATATTTCTACCTATGCAGGGTTGGCATCTATTATGGTTGCTATTATTTTTCTCTACATATTGAGTGCAATTTTTATTTTGGGAGGAGAAATAAACGCGGCGATAATGTTTTATCGCAAGGATTTGCAACATTCAGATGAATGAAAGAGCTTATTATTGCTTGAAAGCCAAGGTATGAATATCCCAATAAAGCCTGCTATCACTTTGTTGATTGATGCGGATGCTTGTCCTGTAAAAGATGAAGTTTATCGTGTGATGAATCGTTATCAGCTTAAGACATTTGTTGTGGCAAATCGTTCTTTGTCCCTTCCAGATGAAGCACTCATTGAAAGAGTGGTCGTTGCTGGTGAATTCAATGGTGCTGATGATTGGATTGTAGAACATGTGCATGAGGCAAGTATCGTTATTACCAGTGATATTCCTTTAGCAGCACGGGTTGTGCAAGCTGGGGGTTTTTGTCTTTCGCCAACGGGGCGTATTTTTGATGTAAATTCAATTGGTCAGGCTTTGGCGATGCGCAATTTGATGGAAGATTTGCGTGGACAGGGCAGTATAATAGGCGGTCCCCGTCCTTTTTCTCGTAAAGACCGTTCTGCTTTTTTGTCAGCACTGGATCTTGTTATACAACGTTTAAAAAGACGCGGTTATTAAAGTTATAGGGCTTCTTTAATGACTGCTTTTATAAGTGCTTTGGCATCGTCATTGGCCCATGGAGCTGCACCATTGAAAGAAGCAATGAGATATCCCTCTTTATCAATGAGCAATGTAATGGGGAGTCCTAAAGCGAGCCCCTGTTTTCTAACATTGTTGAAAATATCCATTGTTTCATCGCGATAGTAAAGCAAATTATCTGAATGAATATTCTGTAAAAATTGCTGAATTTTTTCAGGAGAAGCAGTTTTATCGATATTAATAGCTATGACATCAAAGTTTTCTCCACCTAATTCACGTTTTAATTGCGCAAGTTCAGGCATTTCTGTGCGGCAAGGTGCACACCAAATAGCCCATAGATTGACCAGCATTGGTTTTCCAGTAAATTCGCTGAGTGTGTGCTCTTTTCCTAGAATATCCTTGAAAGAGAGTTTATTCATATCTGAGGGCGTATCAGCAAATCGTATGTGGCTAAAAAAGCCTTTTGCTGCTTTTCGTATCGCCATCATTTTTTCTGCTCGTGCTTTATTAATGTTTATTTCTTGTGCTTGTGCTGCTGAAATGAAATTGAAAAGAAAAAACTCTCTTTTGGTATCGTAGTTTATGGTTGCGTATAAACTCAATGCAATGATAAAGAATGCAAGGGAAAGTTGCCTTTTTTTATTGTTTTTTTTGCTGATGAAAATTTGAAAAATCATAATTTTGTCCTTTGGATGGGTGTTTTCAGAATATGACAGATGAGAAGTTAAAGAACCAAATGTGGGGTGGTCGGTTTGCGGCAGGCCCTGCTGCAATTATGGAAGAAATTAATGCTTCTATTGATTTTGATCAAAAACTTTATCGACAAGATATTGAAGGTTCTCTTTCTCATGCAGCTATGTTAGCGCAAACGAAAATCATTTCACAATCAGATTATGAAAAAATTGTTCATGGTTTGAAACTTATTCGCCAAGAAATTGAAGACGGTAAATTTGTTTTTTCACGAAAGCTTGAAGATATTCATATGAATATTGAAGCGCGGCTGAGCGAATTGATAGGTCCTGTAGCTGGGCGTTTGCATACGGCGCGTTCACGCAATGATCAAGTTGCTGTTGATTTTCGCTTGTGGGTACGTGAAGCAACGCAAAAGATAGCACAAGCTTTAAAAGGATTGATAGAGCAATTACTTATTCGCGCAGAACAACATGTTGATACCTTTATGCCAGGCTTTACGCATTTACAATTGGCTCAACCCGTAACATTGGGTCATTATATGATGGCTTATGTTGAAATGTTTGGTCGAGATTTATCGCGGATGCGTGATGCTCTTGAGCGAATGAATGAATCGCCTTTAGGAGCGGCTGCTTTAGCGGGGACAGGCTTTCCAATTGACCGTTTTATGACAGCAAAAGCGCTAGGCTTTCGCGAACCTACACGCAATTCAATTGATAGTGTTTCAGATCGTGACTTTGCATTGGAATTTTTAAGCGCTGGCGCTCTTTGTGCAACACATCTTTCACGTTTAGCAGAAGAAATAATTCTTTGGTCAAGTGAACAGTTTTGTTTTATTCATTTATCAGATGCTTTTTCAACGGGTTCGTCTATTATGCCACAAAAGAGAAATCCTGATGCGGCAGAGTTAGTACGAGCGAAAGCAGGTCGATTGAATGGTGCGCTTATGGGATTGTTAACGGTGATGAAAGGATTACCGCTTGCTTATTCAAAGGATATGCAAGAAGATAAAGAATATGTGTTTGATGGGGCTTTGAGTTTGGAATTATCACTAGCAGCAATGACAGGGATGATTGCTGATTTGAAAGTGAATAAAAAAGCCATGAAACAAGCAGCGGATTTAGGGTATGCAACAGCTACAGATTTTGCTGATTGGCTTGTACGCGAATCAGGGATTCCTTTTCGCGAAGCACATCACATCACAGGGTGTGCTGTGGCATTGGCAGAAAAAAAACAGTGTCGCCTCCATGATTTATCATTAGATGAACTTCAAGCAATTTGTCCTGATATCAATGCGACACTTTTTGATGTTTTGACCGTTGAAAAATCTGTTGAAAGTCGCAAAAGCTTTGGGGGAACAGCGCCTTCAGAGGTTTTTCGGCAAATTGCGTATTGGAAAAAGCGTCTCGTGAGCGCTTGAGTGATTGTATTTTAAAGGTAAAAAAGAGATCGAGATGAGGAAAGAGGACAGATGAAAATTATATTAAAGGGGGTGATGATTGTCCTTTTTGGGGGCTTGGGTATCGTTGGGTGTGGGCGTAAAGGGTCATTAGAGTTACCTCCTTCAACAGGAGTGAATTCTTCACAAGGAACTTTTGTTCCTCAAGGCAAAACAGATAAACCTTTTATTCTTGATAGGTTGATACAATAGGGATTTTTATGCGTTTTTTTTCTTATCATCAGGGTGTGCTCCACGCTGAAGGTCTTTCGCTTTTGGAACTTGCGCGGAAAGTTGAAACACCTTTTTATTGTTATTCAGCTAGCGCAATCGTTGCACATTTTAAAGATTATCAGAATGCATTTCATGATATGCCGAGTTTAATTGCTTATGCGGTTAAAGCGAATTCCAATCAAGCGGTTTTACAACTTTTAGCTAACAATGGAGCGGGAGCTGATGTGGTCTCAGAAGGGGAATTACGGCGTGCACTTGCTGTTGGTATTCCTGCGCAGAATATTGTTTATTCTGGTGTTGGTAAAACAGTGAAAGAAATAGATTTTGCTCTTGCACAAGATATTTATTGTTTTAACGTTGAATCAGAGCCAGAACTTGAACAATTATCGGCGCGGGCTGCTGCGCTTTCAAAAACGGCTCGTATTTCTTTACGTATTAATCCTGATGTGGATGCTAAGACTCACAAGAAAATTACAACAGGTAAGTCTGAGAATAAATTTGGTATTCCACTGTCTTTGGCGGGTGATGCATATAAAAAAGCAGCCCAATTGCCCGGTCTTCATGTGTGTGGTGTTGATCTCCATATTGGCAGTCAAATTTGTGATTTAAAACCGTTTGAAGATGCATTTGTTATTGTTGCAGATTTTGTGCGTCAATTATGGAATAATGGTTATGCGATAACCCATATCGATATTGGGGGCGGGCTTGGTATTTCTTATGGTTATGAGCAGCATCCAGTACCTTCTCCTTTTGAGTATGCAGCACTGGTAAAGAAACATATTGCGCCTTTAGGGATCAATATTATCTTAGAACCTGGGCGTAGTATTGTTGGTGAGGCTGGTGTGTTGGTGACATCGGTTGTGTATTTAAAAAAGGGGGAAGGACGAAATTTTGTTATTGTTGATGCGGCGATGAATGATTTCATGCGTCCAACGCTTTATGATGCGTGGCAAAATGTAATGCCAGTGAAAAAAACACCAGTAGATGCCCCTCTGATTAATGCTGATATTGTTGGTCCTATTTGTGAAACTGGTGATTATTTAGGCTTGGAACGTTCTTTACCAGTGTTGAAAGCGGGTGATGTTTTGATGTTAACAGGAGCAGGGGCTTATGGCGCAGTGATGGCAAGCACTTATAATAGTCGACTTTTGGTGCCGGAAGTTTTGGTTCAGGATACACGTTATGCAGTCATTCGTCCACGCCTTGATTATGAACAATTGATAGGCTGTGATCATATTCCAGATTGGATTGAGCCCAAATTAGATTGAGCATTATTAAATATTTTGGGTCTTATTTTTACTAAACTTTGATGAAACAATTTATTTTCTAGAAATTGTTTTGTATGGGGTTTATGATCTTAATGCACCACGATAAAAGGGGATAAATGCTTGTTTATGAAAAATAAAAACATCAAAGGTTTTGCAATGAAGCTTTTGTGTGTGCGCATTTTGATGTGGGGGATCCTTTCATTTGAACGGATGTGGGTACGGTTGTTGCCATTTTTCCTCGTTCTTAGTCTCTTTTGTTCGTTTAGCTGGTTGGGACTTTTTGGCATTTTGGGCTATTGGTCACATTTGCTCTTACTTGGGGTTATACTTGTTTGTGCTGGGGCAAGTTTGTTTTTTCTTATTCGTTTTCGGTTTCCCACAATGCGGGAAGTAAATTGCCGCCTTGAACGCGTCAATGATCTTAGACACCAGCCTTTGAATATTCAGACAGATCGTTTATGTTCTGAAAATGATGAAGATTTTAGTGCTGTTATTTGGCGTGAACATCAACGCCGAATGGTAAAGCAATTATACCATTTAAAAACTGGATTTATCTCTCTTAATAGTGCGGATTATGATCCTTTGGCTTTGAGGGCTTTGTGTGCTCTTCTTTTTGTGTGCGCTTTTAGTTTTTCTTTTGGTTCACAAGGGGGGCGTTTGGCTGATGCCTTTGATTTTCGTCCTGTCGTTGATGAAAAACTCATGCGGATTGATGCTTGGGTAACACCCCCAGCTTATACCGGTGTGGCACCGATTTATTTGACAAAAGATGAGAAAACACAACTAGAAATCCCTGAAGGGAGTAATGTTGTTGTGCGTGTTGTCAATGGAGCTGGTATTACAGTAAAAGCAAAGTCTGTAGAAGATGGGAGGGAAGTTTCGTTTTTAGAGAAAACGGAACAAACAGCTTTGAATGATCCAATCGTTCATTTTGAAACACATTTAAAGCATTCAATAAATTTATTTGTATCATCACGTCGTAAAAAACAGCAGTGGCATTTGCAGATAATTAAGGACACGCTTCCGACAATTCATTGGTTAGAAAAACCAGGGAGGATTTTAACGGGATCGTTGGAATTACGATATGTGGTGGATGATGATTATGGTGTGACAAAGGCTTTTGTTGAAATAGAGCCTTTTCTTCCTCAGAATAAAAGTGCTTCTTCTCTTTATAATGCTCCGGAAATAGAGCTTCTTCTTCCGCGTGGTGGAAAGGGGAAAATGCGAATGGTGCAGGATATATCAGCGCATCCATGGGCAGGTTCGCAAGTCAAAATTACTTTGGTGGCAGAAGATGGTGCGGGGCAGAAAGGGCGTAGCAAAACTTTTGTTATGATATTACCACAGCGTGTTTTTTCGAATCCTGTTGCACGCGCAGTGGTTGAATTGCGTCGTCTATTAGCGCTTGATGCTTCTGTGAAAGAGCGTGTATTGGATATGCTTTCTGCTTTGCTTGTGCGTCCAGAAAAGGGGTTGCAAAATGCATCGCATTTTATTGTTCTACAAAGTGCGTGGACAAGACTTTCTTTAGCACAAACAGACGAGGATTTGCGCGATGTGGTGGATTATTTATGGCAAATTGCTTTGGGTATTGAAGATAATCAGCTTGAATCCGTGCAAAAAAAGTTAAAACAAGCACAAGCTGCTTTACGTGATGCACTGCGTTATGGTGCTTCAGCGGCAGAAATTGAACGGCTTATGGCAGATTTACGTCAAGCTATGGATGAGTATATTCGTGCTTTGGCTGAAAAAGCACCGGATAGTCAAGTTTCTAAAAATTCTAAAAGCTCAAAAAGTCCTAATCTTTCTGAATCTACATTACAAGAAAAGCTAAATTTAATTGAGGAAATGGCTAAAACGGGCTCTTCTTTAGCAGCTGAACAACTCTTGGCGGAAGTTGAACAGACGCTTGATCATTTGCATGTGCAAAAAGGCAATCAAAATGAGGGAGAAAAAAGCCAATCTGCACAAATGAAAGAAAAGATGGACCAGCTTGGAGATTTAATGCGTCGTCAGCAAGAAATTCTCAATGAAACACATCAGTTAGAGATGGAACAAAAACGCGGAGAAGATGTGCCAGAAACACAAAAAAAATCTTTAAAAAAACGTCAAGCTGAATTGCAGTCTGAATTATCAACATTAGAAAAAGAATTATCAGAACAAGGATTTGAAACAGGGGGCGCGTTGAAAAGGGCAGAAGAAAAAATGAATTCTGCGGAAAATGCTCTTGATAATGGAAATCATCAGGTATCTATACAAAATCAGTCTGATGCTTTGGAATCTTTGAGGCAAGGTGCACAAAATGTTTTGAAAAAAATGCGCGAAACACTCAAAGAAACGAGAGATGATCAAAATGCTGATTCTGGTCCTAAAGATCCGTTAGGACGTCCACTTTCTTCAAAAACAGATGAAGAACAAGAAGGTGAGGCACTACCACAAGAAAGTGATCAAATGCGTACGCGGCAGATTTTGGATGAAATTCGCAAACGTCTTGGTAAAGAGCATCTTTCAGAAGAAGAAAAAAACTATCTTGAAAGATTGCTTCATTTTAATTAACCAATGTTGGCTTTTTTCTTAATTGATGTCAAAAACAGTGTATGAAGAACCTCTATGGAGTTCATCTCCCAAAAAATGATTAAAGTGCTTGTAAGGCAATAATTATCCTGCTGTACTGATTTTTTGATCATTTAAGTTTAAAATATGAAATATTAAAATGTTCGCTATTGCGGAAAAAGAGCAGAAGTCCATATAAGTTTGGTATATGAAAATCTGTAATGTTTGAAATTTGTTTCTACATGGTATGTTGAGTTGGATATCGTTACGCTGAAAGATTTTTATGCTTCTGCACTTGGGCTGCGTGTGCAAAAGACGCTGTGTGACCAATTGAATTTATGGTGGCCTGATCTTACGGATAAACGGATTATGGGGTTGGGTTATGCGCTTCCTTATCTTTCTACATTGCGTGAACGTGCCCAACAATGTTTTGCTTTTATGCCAGCTTCTCAGGGTGCTTCGCCTTGGCCTTGTGCTGAGCAAGTTGCTACAGCGCTTGTTTTTGAAGAAGATTTGCCACTTCCTGATGCGTCAGTTGACTGTATTTTATTGGTACATGCATTAGAATATACAGAAAATTCGTTTGAAACGTTGAATGAAATATGGCGTGTTTTAGCACCCAATGGCCACTTGATCGTTATTGTACCTAATCGCTCTGGCTTTTGGGCGCGCAATATTACTACGCCCTTTGGTTATGGCGAACCCTATAGTCGGCAACAAATTACTCGTTTGTTCGAAAAAACAAATTTTGTTTCTGGGCCAATACAAGAAATTGTACATTATATGCCCTCTACGGGTTATGTTTCGCGGTTGTTCTCATTTTTTTATGAGCCATTTGCACGCTATCTTTTGCCTTATTTTGGTGGACTCTTAATGTGTCAGGCACAAAAACGTGTTTATCAGGGTTTGCTCGTACAGCGTCGTCAGTCGCGACGTATTTTTATTCCTGCGTTATCACCACAAGTGCGAAATATTTTAATTTATAAAGATAATTAATCATTTTGCCTTTGGCATAAGAACCGCAAATATAGAAGGATTCTCTTATTTCAATTTTTTGCATTTACAATTAAAAAATATTCTTTTGTACATTATATGTGGAATTGGCATGTGAATAAAAAATCTCAAGTATCTATATACTGAACCATATTTCATGAATAGTGGAAACATTTTAAGAGAAAAAATGCTGGTATCTTCGTAAGCATAAAAATAGCAGAGTCCAAGGGATCTTGCATAATATGGTTCATGGTGGTTAAAAACTGTACAAGGAAGGATTAAAATGCTTCTTATGAACCATCTCTCAAGTGTCAAGGGCTCCTCTGCAACATTGAAATCTAACAAAGTGTGTGATGGTGCCGGCTTGTTCTTTTATAAGGGTAAAGATGGTGGTGCTCAGTGGCTTTATCGTTAGGATAAACATTTAGCGTTATATCATTAATTATACAACCTCTTAAGAGGAGATAAAATCATAAAGAATGGAGGAAAACTATAAAGATAAAAAACATCTCTCAATTTAGGCTAGTGAATATGAGATAAAGCATTGCGTGGAGCGGTTTTTCTGAAAAAAATAATCATAAATAGCACTCATCTAAAGATGATAGTTATGATCAAGAATGTTGCTAAAAGATATCACGATTATTTATATGCGGAACATATTAAAAATTTTAGAAAGAACAAAAGCATGTGAAACAGAAGTTACAAAGTATATCGTGAGGTTTGAAAGCATTTTTGTTTCTGGTTCTCATGTTGAATATTTCGTTTTTTATTCATAATGTTATATATTTTGTTATAAGAGTACAGATAAGAGTAAGTTTTATGTAATAGCATTTGAATTATACGCGAAGTTTTTTTCATCTCGTTTCTGTTTTCATTTAGGATATTAAAATTATTTTTGAAACAGTAAATCTCGAATTAAAGATTTAAACGGTAACCATTTTGATCTGTCATGAGAATTTGTGCATTGGAGGGATCGTTTTCGATTTTTTGTCGCAAACGATAGATGTGGGTTTCTAAAGTATGGGTGACAATATTTTCATTATATCCCCAAACTTGTTCTAACAATGTTTCACGGCTGACAATTTTATCATTGGCATAATAGAGACATTTAAGGATCGCTGCTTCTTTTTCTGTGAGACAGATTTTATTGTTGCATTGATCAAGAAGAAGTTTTTGTCTTAGTTTAAAAGTATAGGGACCAATATGAAAGGTTGCGTCTTCATTTTGTTCATATTGGCGCAACTGTGCTCGAATTCTCGCTAATAACACCGCAAAGCGAAAGGGTTTTGTCACATAATCATTGGCGCCTGTTTCAAGATCTAAAATATTATCGCAGTCTGTATCATAATTCGTTATCATGATAATGGGGGCACGAAATCCTTGGGAGCGTAATTGTTTAACTGCTTTGCAACCATCAAGATCAGGAAGTTGAAGTCCCAAAATAGTGAGATCAATATTTTCTTCTTGGATTATTTTCATTCCCGCTTCTGCTGTTTTTGCTTGGAAAATTTTAAACTCTTGATGCATTTGCAATTGTTCTACTAAAATGGGGCGTAGATCATCATCTTCAACGATTAAAAGAGTATAGTGGTTCATGTTGTTCCTTATAGGCATGTTGATGCACTGATTGGTATAGTTTCATGAAAAATGAGATTTCATGCAAGAAAAATTAAAAGAGAAAAATTAAAAAAGAGCGTTTCTAAAAAATAAACTTTTATAATTTCTAATGGTTGCTTGCTGAAAAGAAGGTATTCCGTCTGCAGAGTATTTTACGTATTGGTTGGAAGCGTTTTTTATGTTCTAGAACGTGTTTTAGCTATTGAGTGTCATCATCTTTACGCTTTATGGAGAAACAAGCTAGCACTATCATTCACTTTGCCAGCTCGTGGGTGTTGCGGATAGTCCTTGGCACTTGAGACGATTCATAGGAGGAATTTTTAGTCCTTTCTTTCACGGTTTTTATCCATACAGGACTTTCTCCGCTTGTAATGTGCAAGCAAATAGCTTTTGATTGATTCAATATAAACAGGTTGGGAATGAGAGAATCCTGCGGCATGAGGCGCACTCGTCCAACATGCAAAACAATGAACACGCAATATGATGCGTTTTTTAAGCGTGAAGAGAATTGTGCAACACCTAGCACATATGCACTGTTTAGGAGAACTTCACGATCGTTTTTATTGTTTTTATCCACGTTCAGTTTTGTTTTTTTGTTGCATTTGTGTGTGAAGGGGGCTGTGTGTTATGTTCGTGGTGGTGCTTATTATAATCGTTGAGCAAGCTTTGCCTTTAGCAATGCCGAAAAGATGCATCATAAAGAGGCTTTTTGTGTAATTTGGAAGGAGACTGTATTGAGAAAGAGTGCAGGATAAAAAATATCATATTTATGCATTTAGCATAAGAATACCTCAACAGAAGGATGTGTTGAGCTTATTCTTCTGCGCTATGAAGCATCTTTTTATATGAGTTAATGAATAAAAAATTATTGTTTTAAGATAAAAGCATTTCCTCCTTAAGGTTGCCCATCAAACAGACTTCTTTCCATTCATCTTCTGTTACGGGTTGCACTGATAAGCGGCTGGCTTTGACCAGCACCATATTTGCTAGTTTGGGATTGGCTTTAATTTGTTTTAATGAAACAGGTGTTGGCATGTCACAAAGTGCACGGATGTCCACACATTCCCAGCGTGGATCAGAGCTTGTAGAATCAGGGTGCGCTTCAGCACATATTTCTACAATTCCTACAATTTCTAAACCTTTATTTGAATGATAAAAAAAACCTTTATCGCCATATTTCATAGCGCGCATATTATTACGGGCTTGATAATTGCGTACACCATCCCATTGTTCGCCATTAACTCCTTTTTTCTTTTGCATCTCCCATGACCATTTATGGGGTTCAGATTTAAAAAGCCAATAAGCCATGAGTTCTCCTTTTTCATAGACTGTTATGTATTTTTATAAGTATCTTTGTAATACCATCAACGATGATTTTTAAAATGGGGTAAAGAACGGCTATTATCTGTTTTTTCTTGTTTCAAAATAGAGAGACGCGCTCCATTGATATTTCATGTTGTATAAAGGTATTTTGCTCTTTTCTTATCTTTTCAGCTATGGTTTGAAATGCGGTCACTATAAGAGTTTTTGGGAAAAAATGAAGAAAATTGGTTCTAAAAAGCTTTAAGATTACAATGATAATGAAACGAATGAATGGTCAAAGATGAAGAGGTCAACGAATGGCATTCATATCTATGCTTCGTGGGAGAGAGTAGATCTTATTATGCTGTAAAATACCGTCATTTGAAATGTAATGATATAAGGCAGTTTCTTGAAACATGAAGGTTTTCAGAATATGTGGTGAATATTTAGGTTTACGTGTCGAGCTTTGGGTTAAGTGAATTGTGTGAATGGGAAGCAGGTTGGAATCTGCTCGATAGAGAATTCGGGCTATCTATAAACCGGATTGAGTAGAAATCTTCGTTCTTTAAGGTGTGTGTGGGACGTCAATTTTATTATGCTTTTGTTCCACGGCGTCCCATCCCGATCAAGGGCGCGGCTTTTTCATCTAATGGCCAGCGTGAGCGGGGTGCAATGTCAAGAGAGCTTGTTTCTCCTCGTGCGAGTTTTTGTGCACCGGCAAAAGCAATCATTGCAGCATTATCGGTACACAAGGAAAGAGGAGGGGCTATAAATTCAAAACCATGTTGATGGGCAAGTTCTTGCAACGTAGAGCGAATGGCTTGGTTTGCGGCAACACCGCCTGCGACAACCAAAGCAGGAGAACGCTTTTCTTGATCATGAGAGAGAGGATATTGGTGGGTAAAGTGTTGTAGGGCTAGGTGAATACGATCATGTACTGTATCGGTCACAGCGGCTTGAAAACTTGCGGCAATGTCAGCAATATCATTTTCTGTAAGGGGAGCTATGGCTGTTGCGGCTTGTCGAACAGCAGTTTTGAGTCCTGAAAAAGAAAAGTCTAACCGTTTTTCACCTTTTAAAGGTCGTGGAAGAGGGATGCGATTTTTATCACCAAATAAAGCTGCTTTTTCAAGTGCTGGTCCACCAGGATAAGGAAGACCTAAAAGTTTTGCTGTTTTATCAAATGCTTCTCCTAATGCATCATCAATAGTGGTTCCTAAACGTTGGTAGTTACCTACTCCATGAACAATGATTGTTTGTGTATGACCCCCTGAAACTAAAAGTAATAAATAAGGAAAGCTGACGTTGTGCGTTAACACAGCTGTTAAAGCATGTCCCTCTAAGTGATTTACCGCAATAAATGGCTTGCCAGTGGCAAGAGAGAGTGCTTTTGCGCTCATAACGCCTACTAACAATCCTCCTATCAAACCAGGACCACTGGTGGCTGCAATGCCATCAATATCTTTTAATTTTGTGTTTGCTTCTGTTAGTGCTTGCAGAATTAAATGATCAAGAACTTCAACATGGGCTCGAGCAGCAATTTCAGGAACAACACCGCCGTAAGGTGCATGGTGATCAATTTGACTCCAAACAACATTGGAAAGAATTCGGCTGTTTGATTCATTGTTATATTCAATGACAGCCGCTGCCGTTTCATCACAACTTGTTTCTATTCCCAGCAGACGCATTTTAAACAAAACCTTATATTGAAGCTTCTTTCTTGCGTGCGTACCATGAACAGAAAAAGATGGAAAGTATTTCTCTTAGAATTGTTTTTTCTATTTCTTTGAATTTTATGATATCGTTGATTAAAAAATAAAGCTGTATTTTCGAGTATAAAATGCAAATGTTTTTTTAAAAACTTGTCTATTAAAGGCGATACTTGTAAATATTATTGAGAAAAGCTGCGTTTTTAAAACTTTTTTCATTTTATTATTTTATCATTAAAAAAAGTGTGCACGAAAAGTGACAGAGATGGTCGATTCTTCAAAACCAAAAGTTAAACCACATTATGCTGGTACGCGCCGTAAGAAACCAGTTATTGAACATGAAGCTGTTCCCCATGATTCAGAGGGAAAAATCCACAATTCTGTAGAAGCTCATGCGCGAGAAAAACAGAATATGCAAGGTCAGGATAAAAGTACCTCTAGTACAACTTGGCTTTTCTTGTCCCTTTCTGGGATTTTGGGAGGATTCATTGCTTTGGGAATTTTTATGGGGCTTCAATGGGCTGGTTTTTTTCCTTCTCCTTTTGTGGAAAATTCTGCTGGAGGAGAAAAAGCTTTGCAGATTGCTGAAGCCGCAAAAAGTCAAGGTGAAGACACAAAGGAACAATTGAGGCGGGTCTTTCAAGAAATCGATGCGTTAAAAACAGAGCTGTCTTCTTTTTCATCACAACAGTTTAAAACAACGAAAAATGATGAACTATCGAAAGAAGAAAGCAAAAAAGCTTTTGCGATTTTAGAGGAAAAAGTAAAAGCTCTTGAAGAAATTGTACAAACTTTTGTTAGAAAGTCGAAAGATATAGAGACGGCTTTGTCTGTTGGGCAGAGCAATGCAAATGATCTTGCTGCGTTAAAACAACAGTTAGAAGCACTACAGGAAGAAACTGCTGTTAAAAATAGTAAGAAAAAAGAAATAGATACCGCGCTCTTTACTGCAATTAGTTCATTAAAAAATGCTGTAGAGCGTGGTGGATCTTATAATAATGAACTAAAGCTGTTACAGCAATTATCGCCTTCGATTAATGGACTTGATGTGTTGCAAAAAACAGCTACTGTGGGTCTTCCAAGTTCAGCACAACTTTCAGTTGATTTTGCTCATGTTGCCGATGCAATTGTTGGTACGCAAAATCTTGTTGCGTCAGATGCTGGTTTTTTTGACCGAATTTTAGCGTGGATAAAAGGGCTCATTGTTTCGCGACCGATTGGAAATGTTGAAGGGACAACGCTGGAGGCTATTGCGGCACGCATGGAAGTTGCCATTCAAGCTGGTGATTACGAAAAGGCTTTGAGCGAATGGCAATCATTGCCTCAAAGTGCAAAAGATGTTTCAATGGATTTTGTTAAGCAGCTTGAAAGACATATTGCTATTCAACAGTTGTTGCAGCAATTGTTATTGTCTGTGCAACAAGGATCTTTTAAAGCAACAAAGATGTAAATAGGCCCAAGATGATACGTGTTTTTATTTATATTTTTGTTGTTTGTATCCTCGGTTTAGCTTTCACGTGGGTTGCTAATCACAATGGTATTTTTGTTCTCACATTTTTGCATTTCAGATTTTCTGCTTCATTTCTTACAGTGTTAAGTGTGCTTATTTTGTTTTTTATAACGCTGGTGCTTTTATGGTGGTTATTATCTTTCTTTTTTTCCATACCGAGTGCTCTTTCCAATTATTTTTATAAACGCCACCAAAAGCGTGGTTACGAAGCTCTTTCAAAGGGGATTCTTGCAACTTTTGCTGGTGATAGTATGGTTGCGCAAAAAATGGAAGCACGGGTTGCTAAATATCTTGCAGGAAAACAAGAGCCATTGGTAAAACTCTTACAGGCGCAAACCTTGTCTTTACAAAATGACTCTGTTCGCGCCATCGGTCTTTATGAGGAGATGAGAAAGGAAGATCCGACAAAACTGGTTGGACTTTATGGTTTGTTTCGTGAAGCAATGAAGAGTAAAGCTTATGAGGCAGCGCAACAATATGCCGAAGAGGCACTGACCTTATCGCCAGCACTTTTATGGGCGCATAAGGCGGTGCTTGATCGGTTAAGTGCTGAAGGTAAATGGGATAAGGCACTTACTGTTTTTGAAAGAACGCAAAAAGCTCTCCCGCGTTCTGCTCGCGCGACTCCAGAGCGGCAGCATATACAGGTTTTACTACTAAGTGGGCAGGCACTTTCTTTGTTTGATACACATCCTGTACAAGCACGTGAAGCTATTTTGAAAGCCCATAAATTGGCGCCTGATTTTGTTCCAATAATAGTTATTGCTGCTGATATTCTTTATAAGTTAAATGAAACGCGTAAAGCGGATAAAATGATTATAGCGGCTTGGCAAAAGAATCCTCATCCTGATTTGGGGACGCTTTATCTTGAAAGAGAAGAAGGAGCCATTGGGCGATTGAAAAGGGCTAAGACACTTGCTTCTTATAATAAAGATGCATTTGAGTCGGCTTTCCTTATTGCTAAAGCAGCTTTGGATGCTGGTGAAACAGCATTAGCAAGAGAGAAGGCACAAAAAGCATTACAATGTCATCCACGGGAAAGTGTTTATTTATTGTTGGCAGATATTGAAGAGGCACAGGGAAACAATCAAGGTGCTGTGCGTCAATGGCTTTCTTTAGCACTTCGTGCTGAACGTGATCCAGTATGGATGTGTGATGGGTCCATTTTTTCTTCTTGGTCAGCGGTTTCTCCAATCAGTGGACGTTTGGGCTGTTTTGAATGGAAGGCGCCTCCCTGTATGCCTTCTCTCACATTAGAGGCGGACAATATTGTGCCGAAAAAGCAAGACAAAGAGTATGTTATGGGAAAAAGTGATGATGTTGAAGATAAGAAGCTTGAAAAATTAACACCTATAGATAATTCTCTTTTGCATAATGCGCAGGTGGAGAAACAAGATATAAAAGAACAAGATGTAAAAATGTTCAGTCAAATTCATTTAAATGTTGATGATCCAGGGGTTAAAACAGAAGAAGACACATCTTTATCGAGGAAAAAGTTTCGTTTATTTTAAATTGCACCAATGTGATAATACGAATGTTTTCTCAGAAGAAACAATTGACCTAGAAGAAAAAATATCGTTAGTCTTTTCCAATAAAATTATTCTCTTATGCTTTAAAAATAAAGTTTTGCTTGGTAGCAGAGGTGATTGGTTAAAAAATGTTTTTAAATCAGAGATGTCTTGATAAAAAACAAAAAAATAACAAACCAAGGATTGCTGTCGTTATTCATCGGCGGTCTACCTATACTGGTCGTTTGGGAAAATTTTTACAACAAAAAGGTTTTGTTCTTGATATTTATCGTCCTATTTTTGGACAAAAACTCCCTGATACATTAGAGCATTATGCCGGTGTTGTTATTTTAGGGGGGCCGATGAGTGTGAATGACAGCGAAGCTTATATTGGTGAGGAAATTGATTGGATTTCGTTATCACTAAAGGAAAATAAGCCTTTTTTGGGTATTTGTCTTGGAGCACAAATGTTAGCGCGAAATCTAGGGGGGCGCGTTGGTACAAGAAGTGATGGGACTGTTGAAGTCGGCTGGTATCCACTAGAAGCAACCCCACAAGGGAAGGAATTGATGAATTGGCCAGAAATGGTCTACCATTTCCATGATGAAGGTATTTATGATTTACCGAAAGAGGCAATGCTTTTGGCAACAGGGAATACATATCCTACACAAGCTTTTCGTTATGGAAACAATGCATGGGGCTTGCAGTTTCATGCTGAGTTTACACGCGCTATGATGCGGCGTTTGGTCGTGCGTTCGGCACATAAATTGACTGAAAAAGGTGCTCAACCTGCTTGTGCACATTTGAAAGGTCGTTTAATCTATGATCGAGCTTTGAGCCAATGGTTTGAAAGCGCATTACACCAGATTTTTTGTACACCGCCCGTACTTGTGTGATTATTGACAACGCATTGATTTATATAAATAATTTACTGTTTTGCATATTGAATGAGAACCCCGAATATCGTAAGGTTTTCTCATTCCAAACCTGTGTATGTTGACTCAATAAAAACCTCTTGCTTGCTGTCACAAGTAGGGCTGGCGTGTGGGCAAAAACTGTATAAGAAAAGACTAAAAATGCTTCTTATGAACTGTCTTAAGTGCCAAGGGCTATCGCAAAATTGTGGGGGTAGCCAAATATAATGATGGTGCTGGCTTTGCTCCTCAATAAGCGTAAAGATGGGGGTGCTCAATGGTTTTATCGTTAAGAAACACTATTCATTATCATTTTTTTGTGCTGTAAAACAGTATGGTTTAAGGCAGAGGTAGAAAATCTATGTAAAACTTTACACATGAGGTGTTTTTTGTTAAAGGGTGTAAAGGGTTTTTTAAGAAAATCTTGTTTGTTGAGCTTATGAGATACTGTACTTTAGAACGATGTATAGGGACTTCTTGAAGTGACCAGTAGATAAAATCCGGTCGATTAAGAAGTTGGATTGTGTATAAACTGACCGTGGTTGGGAATCTTTATCCTTTTTAGGGTGGGGAGGAAGTTAAGAGATAAAGAAAGTTTGAATATTGTCTAAATCCTTTCAAATACCATCATCACAAAAAAGTTTTTCTTTGAGTTATTTAATTTGTGGGCTCTTTTGTCTTGCTTTGGTATTTATTTATAGCGCGCTCTGGTTTTTTTTTCACGTAAAATAGAAGACTATGTTTCTGATATATTCACAAAAATATCTTCCCATAATATGGTGGCGGTATGTGAGAATGTGCACAAGGATGGTTATCCTTTACGTGTCGGTGTTGTTTGTGACAAGTTTCAATTTTCTTGGCCTTTACATGGGGTTTCTTTATCGACGGGGCGTTTGATAGCTGGTGCACCAATTTATGCACCTCATTTGGTCGAGTTTAATGTTCATTCCCCTGCATTAATTGTTTTTTCTGGAAAAACTTCCATAGTATCCAGTTGGCGCAATTTGATGATTGAAACAGAACCTTATTGGAAAACGGGTAAGACATTGAAGTTTATAGCTGAAGGGCTTGAGATTTCACCTTTTTCCTCTTCCCCTGAAGATCAAAAGCTTCAAGAAGCATTAAGAGCACAAACGACAGATAAAAAAACGACACAAGAAAATATTGAAGATCAGGCATCTTTGCAAAATACGCATAACGTGATTATTCAGCCGTTAGAGCCAAAAGAAGCTTCCCCAAAAATAACGGCAGAATTTTTTCGACTTGATCTTAAACATGAAAAGAATGATTTATCGGGACATATAACTTTTGACGGTTTTGATGCTTCTCCCTTTTTAAAATCTTCTTTTGTTGATATTCCTAAAATTGATGGCAATTTGAGATGGATTTTAAATGATGCCTCTCTTCTGTTTGAACATGAAGAAAAAAATTGGCAACAGCGATTGTATGGAAAAAGTGGACTTTTAAAGCAAGGTGAATTGACTTTTCATACAGGTGGTGCAGTGCGTATTAGTGGACCTTTTTCTTTTGATGATGAAGGATATTTGACAGCAAAATTTGAACTTGTCCTTATTCAGTCTATGAAGCTTCTTGACACTCTGCAGCGCTTATTTCCCGCGCAAACCAATAATCTTCAAGCGTTATTTTTTATTTTAGGTGCTTTGCCTAAAAATGCGGACGGCGCTCCCGTTCTTTCCTTGCTCATTAACAATGGGTGGGTAAAATTAGGCTTTTTAAAACTTGGTCGTCTTGCTCCGCTTTAGGTGTTGTACCAAAGCCTTTTTTAATTTTTACCACAAAATTTCGATTTTTTCTGATTTTCATACTTTTTTGCAATTTTAGAGTGTCAAAATCTATTTTAACAAAATGCGTATTTAATGGTAAAAAAAAATAGCTATAAAAATAAAAAATTACCACCTACTCCTAATTCGTCCAACCTCTTTTCACTTAGTACAAAATCTTATATCAAACTACATATAGTAACAGTGTTTGTATGGAAAAAGTGGCATTTTAAAGTATGCTGAATTGCCTTTTTATACAGGTGGTGTGGTGCTTGTTAGGAACCTTTTTCTTTATATATGGAATGAGTATATTGCATATATCTGTTTGGGAGTAACCTCTTAAAACCAGTAAATAGCCTAGTTGGAGGAGAATATGAAGTTGTAAAGGGAAAAATCAACATCCATCTTTACTGTCATTTTTTATTCGATTTTACGCATTTCAAAAGCAGTTACAGTTATATCATTTTAAATGATAGATTAAGCTTATCCTTTTATTTCTGATGTTTTTTAATGAAGCCATGTGTCTTCCACGTAAAACAGAATATATTTGTATTGCATATTTACGTATTTGTTTAAAAAAATATTTCTCAGTGCTTCTTATTTTACGATGCCGCCTATGAATGGTATAACGATAGAGCCATTAAGGGCTACCATCTTTTCGGTTATGGAGTAATAAGCTGGGGCAACACCATCATATTATATTTGCTAACTCCCAATGTTACTGCGGATTTTGGCATTTGAGGCGGTTTATGAGGGGCATTTTTAGTCTTTTCTTTACTGTTTTTATCTATTCGGCTTTCCCATTTGCAATATGCAAGGGGAAATGGGGTTAATTGATTGAATATAAACAGATTTTAAATGAGACAATTTTAGAATATCGGGTTATCAGTTATCATAAAAATGATAAAATTATGATTGTAAATCAATATATTATATTTTTATGATGAAGGATATTTGACAGTAAAATCTGAATTTATTTTTTATTTTGAGTGCTCTGTCTAAAAATGCGGGATAGGGCTTTCGTTCTTCCCTTGCTGATTAGTCATGGGGGGATAGAACGGAGCAAAAGCTTAGCTGTTTTGTACTGCTTTTAAGTCTGAAAGTTTATGTTTTTAGGGAGAGAAATCAATCCTGGTGTTTTTTTTGAAATTGTTGCAAACAATTCTATTGTGATAAATAGCGAGATTTTTATTGTTGGTGTTATGTCTAAAATGCAAACTTCTGCTCTGTCTTAGTTGGTTTGTCGTGGTGGTGGGATAGAACGGGAGATTGAGTGGGTCGTTTTGTATTTGCTTTAGGTTTGAAAGCCAATATTTTGAAGTTGAGAAATCAATCCTGCTGCAAAAGTAAAACGAGAAATATTGAGATCATTTTCAATAAGGGCGCTAATGCGGTTTGTAATGCTGTGAATATGATCTTCTTCTGTTTTTTTCCAAGTGTCAAAAGGATCTTTTTTCTTTCCATAATTTTTGAGGATTTTCATAACGATTTGCCGAAAGCTTTCAGAAACATTTTCTTTGGCTTGGCTTAAAGCCATACTATCATAATAATCTACTACAGGAATTATACGACTTGCTTCGTTAATGCGGTTTATACGAATGATTTGCGCAAGTGAAAAGTAGATCTCTGCGGTTTTAATAAGATCACTGTTGCTTTTTTTTGCAATTAAAGAAATATCACATATTGTTGAAGCAGCTTCCAAGAGAGCTAATTGTTTTGCTAATGCTTTTGGTGCTCCCTCTTCGCTGTAGTGTAATGCTTTTTCTTCAATCTTTTGCTTAATATCGTTGTCGTGAGAATGCATAAGCTCTTTTTCAATAACGCTACGGGCTTGCTTTATTGTTTTTACAATTTCTTCTAATGGACGTGAGAGATCTATGTTGTGCAAACCCCAATTGGTTGTTTCAAAGAGCATTGGGGTCATTGCTGCGTAGAATTTATTTTGGACAAGACCGGGTATTTTATTATCAAGCTTATCAATTTGCTCAGATAATTGAGGAATTTCGAAACCATCGCGGATGGCAATGAAAACGCGAATAATATTTTCAGTCTTTTGTTCTGTTGCATCGTGTAGTCTATTAACAAAAGTGGGGCCTCCACGATTTACAATATCGTTGGCAATCAGCGTTGCGATAATATTACGACGCAATTGATGGTTAATAACTTCCTTCTTAAAATTTTCTTGAATTTGGGTTGGAAAATAGTTCAGCAAGGTTGTATTGAAATAGTGATCATCAACAATGGGGCTATTAGCAATTTCTTCTTTTAAGGTCAATTTAGCATAGGCAAAAATAACGGCGAGTTCTGGACGGAGAAGACCTTTGCCTTGGGTTGTTCTTTGTCGTAAAATTTGCTCATCAGGGAGTATTTCAACTCTGCGATCTAGAAGCTTTTTTTGTTCCAAGTCGTGCATAAAGCGTATTTGATAGGGCAAATCAGCAGTGCTCTGGTTTTCCGCCAAAGAAAGCGCAAGAGGTTGTAGATAATTGTTGCGCAAGACGAGTTGCTCGACTTGAGGCGTCATTTTTTTCAAGAGCTTATTGCGATCTTCGCGGGTTAACGTTTTGGCACGTAGTGCTGATGCAAGAACAATTTTGAGATTGACCTCAATATCAGAACAATTAACACCAGCAGAATTGTCAATGGCATCCGTATTGCATCGACCACCATTTGAGACATATTCAATTCGTCCACGTTGTGTAACACCAAGATTAGCCCCTTCGCCAATAATTTTTGCACGCACTTGTTCTCCGGTAATGCGTATTGCATCATTTGCACGATCACCTACTTGGGCATCGTTTTCTGTTGCAGCACGGATATAAGTACCAATGCCACCGAACCATAAAAGATCAACAGGGGCTTTGAGAAGAGCAGAGATAATTTCAAAGGGTGTTCCTGTTTGTTTTTCGAAACCAATGGCTTGTGCTGCTTCAGGTGAGAGAGTAATGGTTTTTTCTTTTCGTGAGAAGATACCACCGCCCTTTGATAATTTGGTTTTATCGTAATCCTGCCAGCTTGAGCGAGGCAGTTTGAAGAGACGCATACGCTCTGCATAGCTTTCGTCTATGTTCGGATCTGGATCAATAAAAATATCGCGGTGATCAAAAGCGGCAATCAATTTTGTTTGTTTGGAAAGCAGCATCCCATTGCCAAAGACATCACCAGACATATCGCCAACACCGACACAGGTGAAGGGCGTTGTTTGAATATCGTGATTAAATGATTCTCTAAAATGTCTTTTGACGGCTTCCCATGCACCTTTAGCTGTAATACCAATGTCTTTATGGTCGTAACCTGCTGAGCCTCCAGAGGCAAAAGCATCATCGAGCCAAAAGTGATTTGCTTGGCTGATGGCGTTGGCTGTATCAGAAAAAGTTGCTGTTCCTTTGTCTGCCGCGACAACAAAATAGGGGTCAGGGTCATCATGACAGATGACATTGTGGGGAGAGCTTATTTTGCCGTTAATCAGATTGTCTGTGATGGAGAGCAAAGCTGTGATAAAGTCTGTATAAGCTTGTCGTGCTGCTTCTATGATGACAGCACGGTCATTTGTTTGGGGAAGCCGATGGGGATAGAATCCACCTTTTGCACCTGCAGGAACGATAACTGCATTTTTAACTTGTTGGGCTTTGACTAAGCTAAGCACTTCGGTGCGATAATCTAATGCACGGTCAGACCAACGAATGCCGCCACGAGCGATAGGTCCAAAACGCAAATGGACCCCTTCAACTTCTGGTCCATAAACAAAAATTTCTCGGTAAGGGCGCGGTTCAGGCAAACCTTCAATCTGGCGTGGATTTAATTTGGTGGCTAAAATACGCCGTGGATTTCCATCAGGAAGAGGCGTAAAGGCATTCGTTCGTAAACTCGCCTCGATAAGGTTACAATAACGGCGTAAGATCAGGTCATCATCTAAACCAGAGACTTTCCGTAATTTTTCTTCAATGCGCTTTTGAATGACTTGTTGGTTTTTTTCCCGTTCTTTTTCTGTATGGCTTTGATGAAATTTTAAATGAAATAAAGCATAAAGATCTTGGGTAATGTCAGGATAAGCATTTAAAGTTTGGGCAACGCGATCTTGCGAATAAGGAATTCCAGCTTGTTGGAGATAGCGCCCATAATGGCGCAAAATAACAATTTCATGCCAATCAAGCTCAGCTGTTTGTGTGAGAGCATTAAAGCCGTCATTATCAGCATTTTGTGCCCAAATGGCTTCAAAGGTTTCGGCGTGTTTTTGCCCGTCTTTTTCAAAATCGATACAGCGCTGGAAAGTACTTTCCAGCTGCATATCATGAAGATACACAGAGCGCCCATTGCCATCTGGTAATTCAAGGGTTTGTTCAGCAATAACGCGAAACCCCATATTTTCAAGGAGTGGTACACGTTTGGAAAGGGCAAGAGCTTCATGGCGGTGAAAAAGCCGAAGAGAAATGTACTGTTTTTCTTTGTTTTGTGCGTGATAAAAGATCACGAAAAGGGGCTTTTCATCATGAAGACTTAGAATATGTCCGGCATCGTTAATAGCGTCTTCAGCTGAAAATAAATCACGATAGCTGTTGGGGAATTCACTGGCTAGACGTGTTTGTTGCTCTGTTATTTTCTGGGTAAGAGCGATGGCTTGAACCCTGTCTTCCCAACTTCGTGCAATCGAACGTACATGTTGTTCAAGTGTGGAGCGCTCATGAAGGGGAACAGTTTCGTTTCCTTTGCGATGGATGATATAATAGACACGTATAAGGGTGCTTTCCAAAAATAGCGGATAAGATTCAAAAAAGTCACCTTTATAAAGCTCAACAAAATGTTCGCCAACTTTTTCACGCAAGCTGCTGCTATATTGGTCACGCGGTACGTAGACAAGGATAGAAACAAAGCGTCCAAAAGAATCAGTGTGGGCAAGAACCCGTAAACGTGGGCGCTCATCTAATTGTAGAATAAGCTTAGTGTTTTCTGTCAATGTATCAACATCAGAGCGAAACATTTCATCTCTTGGATAGGTTTCTAAAGCACTGATGAGTGCTTTTCCTGAATAATCGGCGTGATTGTGTCCAAGTCGTTGAATAATAGTTCGGGCTTTTTCTTTTAAGAAAGGAATTTGCAAAATAGAACGTGTATAAGCTGAGGAGGTAAAAAGCCCTACAATGCGTAATTCTCCACAGAGTTGGTTTTCTTTATCAAAGATTTTAAGACCAATATAATCGAGCCAAACAGAACGGTGAATTTTGGAGCGGCTGTTCGCTTTTGTCACGATAAACAGATTATCGCTTTCCATGAAGGATAAAACTTCTTGAGGAGGTTCTTTCATGCTTTTATCGTCAACAATATGAATAGAAGCATCCGTGAGTATACCAAGTTCAATATTACTGGCTGTAAAGGATTTTAGGGGTTTTTGGTCTTTGATGAAGTTGTAAGTGCGCATACCAAGGAAAATGAAATTATCGTCCATTAGCCAGTGAAGAAATTCAATAGCTTTTTCGCCTTCTTGTTTGTAGTGTGGGGGAAGACTTATTTGGTAGGCATGAATCTGCTTTTCAACTTCTTCAAGCATAGGTTTCCAGTCTTGTACAGCAGCATTAACCTGTTCAAGAACTAAGGTGAGTTCATTTTCAAGTTTTTGTATTTGCTGTTTGTTTAATGACTCGATGTGAATTTGCATCAGACTGATGCGTTTTCCAGAAGCACAATCAATAATGGGGTGTGCAATCAAATAGATATGGTTTTTGTGTTGATTAAAAACATTTAAAATAGAATCGAGAAGAAAGGGTTTGTTATCATTGACAAGCGTGATAACGGTTATAGGTCTGTTACTACGGGTTAAATTTTGCTCAAAGCAGATGGTATTTTTTCCCGTCTGATGGAGATTAAAAGCTTTTACCGCGATGGCTGTGGCTTTTTGAAGTTCTTCATTTTCATAATAAGCAATATCTTCTTTATCGGTTTGGGCAAAAAGGATTTGTTCTATTTTATCTTGGGTGTTTTTTGTCTCTGTTTTTTTTTGTTGCAACACATTCACTCTCCCTTTTTGCTCTTAAGGGGTCTTTAATTAAAAGCAGACCATTATATTTTTTATATACTGTAACACCTTCTTTCTAAAGAAAATAGCTCTTTATTTGGAAAGAATGAGTTTGTTTTTGCTATTTTTTAGTAATATTTTGCACTTTAAAGAAATATTTTGCTTCAAGGAAAGGGCACTTTTAGTATTTTTGTATGTTAATAGTTTGTTTTTTAAAATATACAAAATAAAAGTAAAAAAAGAAGCAAAAGTAAAGAGAGAATGGCGCGTTTACCAGAAAGACTTTTAAGTGGTTACCAAAACTTTATAAACAATCATTTTTTATATAAAATAGCAGATTATCAGCAATTGGCGATTGAGGGGCAGAAACCTGAAGTTTTGGTCATTGCTTGTTGTGATTCGCGTGCAGTACCAGAAATGATTTTTGATGCTAAGCCAGGGGAAATTTTCACCCTGCGCAACGTGGCGAATGTGGTTCCTCCTTTTTCTCCTGATGACCAATATCACGCAACATCAGCAGCTCTTGAATATGCTGTGCAATTGCTTGAGGTGAGACATATTGTCGTTTTTGGTCATGCCCATTGTGGAGGCATTCGTACTGCTCTTAATGAGACATATAAATCTTTATTATCAAATGATTTTATCGGTCAATGGATAAGTCTCTTAGCACCAGCAGCAGAAATCGTTTTGAATAATAAGTCGCTGTCTTGGCCAGAAAAACAGACGGCATTAGAGCAGCTTTCTATTCGCCATTCGTTGAGAAATTTAGAGACGTTTCCGTGGATTAAGCTTCGCAAAGATCAAGGTTTTTTGACATTGCATGGTGTTTGGTTTGATATCTCTAGTGGAAAATTATGGAGCATGGAACAGGAAACAGGTTGTTTTATGCGTGTTGAAGTTGAAAGTTTTGAAGTATAGTATTTGTTGTTTTTATTTCTTCGTATAAAAAGATATTTTATGATAAAACTTGACAAAGCTGGGGTTTTATTGTTTGAAGGAGCAAGCTTTCAGTGACAAAATTAACTTGGAGCCACCGACTGAGACCCCAGTTTAAGGGTATAAAGAGATCTCAGAGGTCAACATCCGACGGCGCGATGCGTTCTCGGATGCTATTTTGGTTTGTTTGTTATGCAACAATGAGGTAAATGATGTTTGAATCCTTGCAAGAGCGACTTGGTTCTATCCTGTCTCATTTGACGGGACGTGGCGCTTTATCGGATCAGGATGTTGTAGAGGCGCTGCGTGAAATTCGTCGCGCTTTATTGGAAGCTGATGTTGCTCTTGATGTTGTGCGCTCTTTTACCGATAGAGTTCGGGAAAAAGCTGTTGGGGCCGAAATCGTTAAATCAATTAAACCAGGCCAAATGGTGGTTAAAATTGTTCATGATGAATTGGTTCATATTCTTGGAAATGAAAGCGTTCTGAGTGATTTAAATGCACCAGCTCCAGTTGTTATCATGATGACTGGTTTGCAAGGTTCCGGAAAAACAACTACAACAGCAAAGCTTGCAAAACGTTTTACTGATAAGCACAATAAAAAAGTTCTCATGGCGTCATTAGATACACGCCGTCCCGCTGCACAGGAGCAATTGCGCCAATTGGGAGAGCAGGCAAAACTTGCAAGCTTGCCTATTATTGCGGGTCAGCTGCCCGTTGATATTGCATCACGTGCCGTGCAGGCTGCTAAATTAGGTGGTTATGACGTGCTTCTTCTTGACACAGCAGGACGTAATCATATTGATGAAGCTTTGATGCTCGAATTGGCTGAAATTAAAGCATGTTCCCTTCCTCATGAGATTATGTTGGTGGCTGATAGTTTGACGGGGCAAGATGCCGTTCATCTTGCTCGTTCTTTTGATGAGCGTGTAGGGATTACGGGGATTATTTTAACACGTATGGATAGTGATGGGCGTGGTGGCGCTGCTCTTTCTATGCGTGCTGTTACAGGTAAACCAATTAAAGCAATTGGAACTGGTGAAAAAATAGATGCTTTAGAAGAATTTCATCCCAGTCGTATTGCTGATCGTATTCTCGGAATGGGGGATATTGTTTCTTTGGTTGAAAAAGCTGCTGAAACAATGGATCATGAGAAAGCTGCTGCTTTTGCAAAAAAAATGCAAGCCGGAAAATTTGATCTGAATGATCTTGCAGAACAGTTGCAGAAAATGAAAAAACTGGGTGGAATGGGCGGTATTATGGGCATGTTGCCAGGAATGGGGAAAGTCAAAGAGCAGATTGCGGCTGCGGGGTTTGATGATCGTTTGTTTGATCGTCAATTGGCCATTATTTCATCTATGACACCCAAAGAGCGGGCGAATCCAGAGCTTTTAAAACATAGCCGCAAACAACGAATTGCTAAGGGGTCTGGTACGACGGCGGCTGATATTAATAAACTTTTGAAGATGTATCGCCAAATGGCTGATATGATGAAAGCCATGGGTGGTAAAGGAAAAAGTGGTTTTATGGGAAAGATGTTGGGAGGCCTTGGTTCCAAAATGGGTTTTGGTGGTATGGGAAACTTGGGAGGGGATTCTCCAACTATGCCGGATTTGTCGGGATTGGATCCAAAGCAATTCTCAACGCTTCAAAAGCAAATTGAAAATGGTAATGGAGGGAAGCTCTTGCCCGGACTTCCCAAGCGTGGACCTACTTTTCCTAGTCTTTCCAATGGCATTGTCGATGGGGGAAATTTTCCTCAGCATCCTAAGAAAAAATAAGATGTAAAGAGGGAAAGGAATATAATGCAGGAAACAGTATTAAACGAATTGGCACATTTACGAGCATCCATTGATAATTTTGATGCAACTTTGATTCATATCTTAGCAGAGCGGTTTCGTTGTACGAAAGCTGTTGGGCGCTTAAAAGCCCGTTATGATTTGCCTAAAGTAGATCCTCTGCGTGAGCAATATCAGGTAGCGCGTTTGCGGCAATTGGCTATGGATAGTGATCTTGATCCTGATTTTGCTGAAAGATTTTTAAAATTTATTATTAAAGAAGTTGTGAGTCATCATGAAGTTATTGCTGAAGAGCAAAAAACAAAAAAAGTCAATTTAAACGAAAGCCAGAGCTGACAATAGGAGATAAAATATGGCATTGAAAATTCGTTTGTCCCGTGGAGGTTCAAAAAAACGTCCTTACTATCATATCGTCGTTGCAGATGTTCGTAGTCCGCGCGATGGGCGGTTTCTTGAACGTGTTGGTGCATGGGATCCAATGTTGCCTAAAGATGGACCGAGGGTGAAACTTAATGAAGAACGTATCCAATATTGGCTTGGGCAAGGGGCTCAACCAACAGATCGCGTTTTACGGTTTTTAGATGCAGCTGGCTTGAAAAAGCGTCCAACTCGTAATAATCCACATAAAGGTGAACCGGGTAAAAAAGCACAAGAACGTATAGCAGCAGCAAAGCAAGCAGCAGAAGAAGCAGCGGCAGCGGCTGAAGCAGAATCTGCTTCAGCATAAGAAGCATGATTGTTTAATCAATGTGTTTTTAAAAGCTTTAGAAAAATAAATATTATCCGTTTTTGTCTATCAAAAACGGATTTTCATTAAAAAGCTGCTTGTTTAAATTGCGCCGTTTTTTTTAAATCAATGGTTTTAAAAATCAATGGCGCGGCCTTTAATTTCCCAGTCTCCATAGCGGGAAGGGTCTTTGCCGCCGCGTCCGCCGTTTTCTAAAGGTTGTTCTTTTTTTGCTGCGCGTTTTCGTCTTTCTTCAGCTTCTTTAAGGGCGCGTTGTGCTGCGGGAGAAAGAGATTGCTGTTTAACGACAGTTGCATTTTTTTTGCTTGTTTTCTCATCTTTTTTATTCATTTTACACCTATTCCATTGAAGAAGCAGAAAGAAAACACCATCATATAGTATTGATTGACTTTTATCATGGAGTTTTTTGAGTAATGAATATAATGCGTACAGCTATGCTTTTGGCTTTTTTAACTGCTCTCTTTATGGGAGTTGGTTATCTTGTTGGAGGGGGCGGTGGCATGGTCATTGCTCTTTTGATGGCAAGTGGTTTAAACTTTTTTTCTTATTGGAATTCAGATAAAATCGTTTTACGCATGTACGGGGCGCGTGAAGTTGATCAGCATTCAGCACCAGTTTATTATAAGATTGTAAGCGATTTAGCACAAAAGGCTTCTCTTCCTCAACCAAAGGTTTATGTTATTGAGAATGCACAGCCAAATGCTTTTGCAACGGGACGTAATCCGCAAAATGCAGCTGTTGCTGCAAGTACTGGGTTGTTAGAGCGGTTAAGCGCTGAGGAAATTGCCGGCGTTATGGCGCATGAGCTCGCACATATTGAGCATCGTGATACGTTAACAATGACTCTAACCGCAACGATTGCAGGGGCAATTTCAATGCTTGGTAATTTTGCTTTCTTTATGGGAGGACAGCGTAACTCTTCAGAAGATTCTCATGGCGCTGGGGCAATTGGAGGATTTATTGCATTGCTCGTGGCGCCTTTTGCAGCGATGCTGGTGCAAATGGCGATTAGCCGTACACGGGAATATGCTGCGGATCGGAGAGGGGCTGAAATATGTGGTAATCCTTTATGGTTGGCTTCGGCATTGCGTAAGATTGCTGATGGGGGACGTGGGGTATATAATGAAGAAGCAGAGCATAATCCAGCAACCGCGCATCTGTTTATTATTAATCCTTTGAGCGGTGAGGGAGCGGATAGTCTTTTTTCGACACATCCAGCAACTGCAAATCGTATTGCTGCTCTTTATCAGCAAGCAGAAGAGATGAAAGGGGCTCTTGCCAAAAGTGTGGGATGGAATAAAGAAGACGCTATACATGAAAAAAGCAGCGGGATGAACTATGGAGATTTTCATAGTGGTCAGGCTCATGCATTAGGTGAGAAAGAAAATAGTTCTTTTCAGCGTGTTACAAAACGTCCTTCTTGGCTTCGTTATGACAATTCAAAAAGATCTCGTTCATAGAGTTATTGAGGGAGCTCTTGAGAAAACTGTGATATAAAGGTGGTGGTTTGAAACACAAAAAAGCGGGGCATGTGTCTGAAAAAAATGTTCCAGGATTAGCTGTTCGACAGGTGTGTGTGCGTCTTTTGGGGGCGGTAGTTGATAAGTACACGCCTCTGTCTGGTTTGACGGATAATGAACACGGACATCCACAATATTTGAAGCTTTCACAACGAGATCGTTTGTTATGTCGGGCTATTTTAACAGCTTCATTGCGTCATCGAGGGCAGATTATGGCGGCTCTCTCACGCTTTTTGGCGCGTCCTTTGCCTTCACAAGCACTTTCACTTCAGCATCTTTTGCATATCAGTGTTGCACAAATTCTTTATCTTGATATTCCCGATCATGCGGCTATTGATTTAGCTGTGCGTGTGGCGAAACTTGATCCTCGAATGCGCCGTTTTTCAGGGGTGGTGAATGCTCTTTTGCGCAATGTTGCACGTGAGGCAGAGCCTTTACGTCAACAAGTTCCTACCATTGAAGGTGTGCCAGCGTGGTTTGGACAGCTTTTAATATCAGCTTATGGAACAGAAAAGGCACATCAGATTATCGCAATTCAAAGTGTGGAACCTCCTTTCGATTTGACAGTGAAATCTGATAGTGGTGGATGGGCTGAAAGGCTTGGCGGTGTGGTATTGCCCAATGGTTCTGTTCGATTGAAGCGTCTGGAGTGTTCTGTTTCTGATTTACTAGGCTATCGTGAAGGGTCTTGGTGGGTCCAAGATTTTGCAGCAGCTTTGCCTGCTTGTTTACTTGGGAGTATTGAGGGTAAACGCG
Organism: Bartonella sp. CL25QHWL; assembly: GCF_042195335.1. Classification (NCBI taxonomy): domain Bacteria; kingdom Pseudomonadati; phylum Pseudomonadota; class Alphaproteobacteria; order Hyphomicrobiales; family Bartonellaceae; genus Bartonella; species Bartonella sp. CL25QHWL. The sequence continues at coordinate 309,508 of NZ_JBHIOE010000001.1, forward strand.
TTGCTGATCTTTGTGCGAGCCCTGGGGGAAAAACAGCACAATTGGCTTTGCAAGGGGCAGAGGTGACAGCAATTGAGCTTTCTGCTAACCGCGTAAAGCGTTTAAAAGAAAATATGGAACGGCTTCATTTTTCAGTTCACATTTGGCAGGGCGATGTGAGAAATTTCTATCCCACACAGCTTTTTGATGCAGTTCTTCTTGATGCTCCTTGTTCTTCTACAGGAACAATCCGTCGTCATCCGGATATTTTATGGACGAAATCGAGGGAAGATATCGTCAAGTTAGCGGCGTTGCAATATGATTTGCTTGTCGCAGCAATTTCTTTGGTAAAGGAGGGGGGACGGATTGTTTTTTCCAATTGTTCATTGGCAAGAGAAGAAGGTGAAGATCTTATTGAAAAAATTTTATCGACACGCAATGACATTGTTTTAGACCCTATTTATCCAGAGGAAATGGGAGCACTGGAACATTTGCTTTGTGGGGGGATGTTACGGACAACGCCTGCGGATTTTTGTCATAAAAATTTTGATGCTGAGAAAACCGTATTTTTAGGAATGGATGGTTTTTTTGCTGCGCGCTTACGAAAAATTGCTTAATTAACGCTTCATTTACAAAAATGGTCGAAATTGTATTTGATTCAGCATAAATGGAGATAAAATTTTGGCGGTTGCGGTAAAAGCTCCTCAGGTAAAAGTGGCAGCCTGTATCGATACGATACAGAATGTTATGCGGCGTTTATGGGTTGGACCATTGTTTCGTTGGCGGTTTTCAGGGTTTCGTCCTCATAAAATTTTAGCGCATCCCATGGATTTGCATGTAGCTGATCCGATGATGGCGCATGAATTTTATCATGGTCGTTTTGCTTTTGCTGGTCACATTGTTCATTCTGGTGCTGTTTCTCCGTTTTCATTGGTTCCACCAACGCTAGAATGGGAAGCGGCTCTACATGATTTTCATTGGTTGCGCCATATGGAGGCAGCAGGAAGTGATTTAGCTTCTGCACATGCACGCTCTCTTTTAGAAGACTGGTTTGACCATGCTGGTAAGAAGGTAAAAGGGCTTGCTTGGAGTGATCCTGTTGTGGCGCGGCGCTTGATTTCATGGATTTGTCATTCGAAAATGTTGTTAGAAGGGGCAAGTGAACGGTTTGAAAAACGCTTTTTACGTGCACTTGGTTTGCAATTTCGTTATTTGCGCGTAACAATTTGTAGTATGGAGCACAATGATCAACGTTTACAAGCAGCAGTGGCTTTGACATTCGCATCTCTTGCTTTGCCTGTTTCTGCGGCAGTGAAAAAAAAGGTACAAACCACACTTATAGAGGAGCTTTCCCGTCAAATCCTAGTTGATGGTGGGCATATTTCCCGTAGTCCTGTTATTTTGCTGAATTTGTTATCGGATTTATTGTCGTTACGGCATCTTTTTATGCGTAGCAATGAAACAGCACCCCGTATTTTGATTGATTCTGTTGAGCGTATGTTGCCAGCTTTACGATTCTTTATCCATGAGGATCAAACGTTGGCCCATTTTAATGGGGTTGGTCCCCTTGTATCGGAACGGTTATCATCACTTTTGGAGCTTGATGAAACAGGAGGACATCCTTTTAGTTATGCCCGTTATTCAGGATTTCAGCGCTTAAAAGCCAATCAAACAACAGTGCTTGCAGATACAGGAAAGTTTCCACCCCGCTCTGTAGCACAGCAGGCTTGTTCGGGGTGTTTGTCTTTTGAAATGTCTTCACAAGGGCACCGTTTTATTATCAATACCGGTGTTAATCCTGATGGGCGGGAAGATTATCGACATTTAGGGCGTGTTACTGCAGCACATTCAACAGCTACGCTTAATGATTGTTCAGTGGGTGCTTTTTATCATAAAAAGAAAAATGGTGCGCCATTTTTGTTTGATGGACCAACAGATGTTCAAGTGTGCCGTATAGAGGATTCAGAGAAGACGGGTTTTATTGCGAGTCATAATGGTTATATGCGACCCTTTAATCTTATTCATGAGCGTGGTCTTATTTTGGCGACAAATGGAGATATGATTGAGGGTTTTGATCGCTTTTTTATGCCCAATAAAGGGGGAAAGAGACACAAGAGTGTGCAAAATGAAAAAAATCATGTTGCTGTTCGGTTTCATCTTCATCCACAAGTTGAAGTTAACTATGATGGCGAACGTGTGTGTTTAGCCGTAAAGAATGAGAACGTGAAGAGCGAACAAGTATGGTATTTTATATCGCCTGACGCAGATATTTGTCTTGAAGATTCGATTGATTTTGCAGAATTAACAGGTCCACAACGGACACAACAGATTGTTTTATATTTTCGTCCAGCATTTCAGGAAAAAGTTCGTTGGCGTTTTATCCGTAAAGCGTTTGATAAAAAATTAGAACATTATTCCAACCCATAGTATATTGCGTTTTATCTTGCGTGTCGCAAAACATTATCGTTTATTGTGGTAATATTCTCAAAATTTGAAGATCATATCAATTTTATACATGAAGAGTTTTGTTAGAGTATGGGTTGGATGTTTTTAGGCAAGGTTTGCTCATAGAATCTCATGAGGTGATGCTAAAAGGGATTGGCTCCAGAAAAAAAGTTTTTTGAAAGACCATTGTTGACAGATGAGTACTAGTTAAAGATTTTGATCCTTTAAAGATATGGAGAGAAAATTAAGCCGTTGCGTATCTTCGATAAGTTTTTAAGTGTGCTGTTGGGATCAATATTTATCTCTGAGAGAGTTGCATTAATAGGGCTACACTCCTCACGAAAAACAGAGCGCTATTGTATTGTATATTTACGGACTTATTTTAAAGAAAAATCCCTTAACGCTTCCAAGCTTATTTTGCGACGATGCCCGTGATGGGTATAACGGTAAATCCATTAAGCACCCCCCATCTTTACGCTTATGAAGGAGCAGTTCGGCACTATCACACTATTTATCAGTGCCCAATGTTTGTAACAACTCTTGGCACTAGAGATGGTTCATAAGAGGCATTTTTAGCCTTTTCTTAATAGTTTTTATCCATACAGCTCTCCCCGCTTGTAACGTGCAGGCGAATGGTTTTGGTTGATTCAACATACATAGATTTGAAATGGAAGAATCTCACGGTATTCGGAGTTCTAATTCAATATGAATAACGCTAAATTATCATTATAAATCAAATGTTGTATATCACAGAAACACTGAAAATTTGAGAAACAATACACAGCAATGGCTGAGAAAAACAACTCTTCTGCTCTTAAAAATGAAGGCGTAATAACAAATCACAAAATGCACGCTTTTTCAGAGCAAAGCATTCTCTCAAATATCTCAAACAACTTTCATAAAGATTTACGCGAATAACGTCGTGCAATTGAATCAATATCACCTCGACAAATTCCAAGATCGCTGAGTTCATATGTTGAAAGACGACTTAACGCATTAACGGTTCGACGATAACGGCGCCAATTACTATAAAAACGTAGAATATTCATATCCTCTACTCAAACTTTTCATTACACTCTTTAGTTTAAGAATAGAGCATATTACTAAAAAGAGTTGTGTTATAATATCATAACAGGTATGCATCTACATACAAGATAACATCCCTTTAACATTTTCCTCATGTGAAAGGGCAACCATTAAAAATATCAACAAGAACAATATTCTTTCCCTAAACAATGGCTAAATTATGTGCATTTTCTTCGGTGATAAACTTCTTCACGTGTAGATTCTTTGGATTGAATAACTGCTTCCATTTCAATAGTTATCAATAGTTATACGATGATTATGAAAAATTCCTTGAAACATTTGTCTCATACGAAGAGGGAATCAGCAAAATTATTAATGGCGGAAGTGTCGTGTTCCTGTAAAAACCATTGCTAAACCCTGTGCATCAGCAGCGGCGATAACTTCTTCATCACGCATGGAGCCTCCTGGTTGAATAATTGCTGTTGCCCCTGCTTCAGCTGCTGCTAATAAACCATCTGCAAAAGGAAAAAATGCATCTGATGCAACAACAGATCCTTTTGTGAGAGTTTCTGTTAAGCCTGCTCTTTGCGCACTTTCTGCTGCTTTACTTGCAGCAATTTTTGCTGAATCGATGCGGCTCATTTGTCCGGCTCCAATTCCAACTGTTGCGCTATTTTTCGCGTACACAATAGCATTTGATTTAACGTGTTTTGCTACACGAAAAGCAAATTGAAGATCACGCATTTCATCTTGAGTTGGTGCCCGCTTTGTCACTACTTGCAATTTAAGATCATCCACCACCACGTTATCACGTGATTGCACTAAAATGCCTCCTGCAAGTGTTTTCGCAAGAAGTCCTCCACAGCGTGGATCAGGAACTCCACCTGTAATGAGCAAACGAAGATTTTTTTTCTGGGCAATAATTTCACGTGCCGCCATTGTGGCATCAGGAGCAATAATCACTTCTGTGAAAATTTTAACAATTTCTTCAGCACATTCCTCATCAAGGGTTTGATTTAAAGCAACAATTCCACCAAATGCCGATACATTATCACACATAAGAGCTTTCAAATAAGCTTCTTTCAAATTTTCTCCTTCCGCAACACCACAAGGATTGGCATGTTTAATAAGAGCGACAGCAGCGGTTTTTTGCGGATCAAATTCTGCCACAAGCTCAAAGGCTGCATCTGTATCATTCAGATTGTTATAAGAAAGCGCTTTGCCTTGTAAAAGTTTTGCTGTTGCAATACCAAAACGTTTTTCATTATTGCGATAAAATGCTGCCTGTTGATGTGGATTTTCCCCATAGCGCATAACACTTTCAAGATGACCGGAAAAACTCTGCCATGATGGAATTTCAATTTTTAAATCCCGTGCAAACCACGTTGCTATTGCCGTATCATAAGCAGCGGTGTGTGCATAAGCGCGCATTGCTAGCTGATGACGCATAGATAAGCTTAAACATCCATTATGCTGCTTTAATTCAGCTAGAATCGAATCATAATCTTTTATCGCTGTTACAACACCGGTATAAGCATAATTTTTTGCCGCGGCGCGAATCATCGCCGGTCCACCGATATCAATATTTTCAAGAATCGTTTGCCCATCGGCTCCCGATAGGATCGTCTCTTCAAAAGGGTAAAGATTCACCACCAAAAGATCAATTCCATGAATGCTGTTCTTTTCCATAGCTTCCCTATGGCTAGGATCTTCTCTTACCCCTAACAAAGCACCATGAATCAAAGGATGGAGTGTTTTTACACGCCCATCCATTATTTCAGGAAATCCGGTAACTTCAGCAACATCTTTTACGGGTAAACCAGCTGCTATGAGGGTTTTTGCTGTTCCTCCTGTTGAAATTAATTCAACATTGTAAGTAGCATGAAGGGCTTGTGCAAAAGCAACCACACCCGTTTTATCAGACACAGAAAAGAGAACACGACGAACCCGATGAAGATCAGGTATGGGAAAATTTTTGGCAACAACACCCATAACAGAAGCCTTAAAAATGAAAGAGTTAAAATTCTAGTAAAACACGCTTATACGTTTATAGCATAAGCCTTTAGCAAAATACACTGAAAGGATAAACTGTCTTTTTAGAATATAGGATGCTCACCTTTTTCTATTATCCTGTAAAAACCTCTCATTTGAGGTGTGGTGATAGGTATAAAAGTCGCGTTGAGAAATTAAATGTTTTTTTGTTGCTTATAACTCAACATCTCATCTTCATAGCAGTTGTGAAACAAAAAATGCCTCCGTATGTTCTCTGCTATATTAGCTTTTATACTATATGAAGGCGAAAGTATTACGTATATCAATTGGAATAATCTCTGAAATGGGAAACAATCTAATGAAGCAAGAATATAAAATTATAAAGGCAAAAATGAGTGCCTATCTTTCCTATCATTTTTAAATTTGGCTTTATGTTTTTCAAAAGCGTTTATGACAATGTTTTTTAAGAGTGAATTTTTTATAGAGTGGAGATAATGCATTGCTTCACATTTTTGGGCATTACATTTTTAATGAATAAACCCTCATTTTATGATGATTTTTTAAAGAGTGTCGCGTAAATCTTTTGTGAATGGTATAAAGATCTATTGTATGCCTATGATCTTTATTTAACAAAGGTGAAAGTTGGTAGATTTTATTCTCTTTATCAGTTTTCAAGATTCTAAAAATTTTTGTTACTTGAGATGGAAGAGGTATTTTTTTAGTTTTTTTGCCGTAGCAGAAAAAGAAAACCTCCTAACACACCAGCAGCTAAAATAAACCACGTGATTGCATAAACGAGATGATTATTTCGAAAATGAATAATCGTAAGACCAACGACGGGAAGATTTGCTTGTGGAGATGTTTTTCTGGCATCAATGAAATAAGGGGCAACAGTGGACAAACCAAGTTTTTGTGCCATAGCGGGGAGATCGCGCGTATACCATAAATTTTTGTCAGGATTATTTTTACGCGGGAAAAATCCATTTTTTTCACTCATGCGTAATAAACCTATAATCATTGTTTGTTCTGTGTCCGTGGTAGAATTTTGCTGAGATGAGGCATTTGTATGCGATTTCTCTGAGTTTTGAAAATTATTACGTTCATCCATGGGGATAAAGCCACGGTTGATAAAGATCAGTGTATTATCAGCAGTTTGTAAAGGAGTCAAAACCCAATAGCCTGTAGTATTTTGAGCGGCAGCAGTGACTAAGATATTTTTATCTGTTAAAAATTTTCCTGTGATAACAACAGGTTGATATTCATATTTTTCAAAAGTAACATCTGACCATTGATTTTTTTTGGGGGCTTTTATGGGGGGTAAATGAATGCGCTGATTAGCACTGGTGATAAGATTTGTTTTCCAGTTTAACCGTTGTACTTGCCATATACCTAATGCACTGAAGAGAAGAAAAAAACAAATACATAAAGTTCCAAATAAAAAAGAAGAAAAACGGCAAGAATTTCCCTGAAGCTTTGTCATGGGGGGCCCTTTTTTGCTCATGATTTATGCTTCCTTTCGGGACAATAGGCTTTTATTCTAACATGGTATGTATTTAAAAAAAAACATTTTGTACGCTTTTTGGCGGAATTTGCACGTCTTATTGAGGAAAAAGATGAAAAATGAGCCAACAAGAGATGAAAAAGGTTTTATAAAAGACTTGACCTTTTGTTGTCGACCCCCTATTAGAAAGAAACTTCCCAATGATGCCCGTTCAAGGTTGCATTGCGCGTGTTTTGCGTTCATTGTGTCCTTTGGGTATGGGGATTTGAAAGTTTCTTAGAGTTTAAGGGTGAAGTTTATGTCTCGTGCATGTGAATTGACAGGGAAAACGGTTCTGTATGGTAATAATGTTAGCCATGCGAATAATAAGACACGGCGTCGTTTTTTACCAAATCTTTGCAATGTGACATTGATTTCAGAGGTGTTACAGCAAAGTTATCGCTTGCGTATTTCAGCAAGTGCATTGCGTTCTGTTGAGCATCGTGGTGGCCTTGATGGTTTTTTAGTTAAAGCAGATGATAAAGAGTTGTCGCAACGTGCGCGTTTGCTAAAACGCCAAATCATTAAGAAAAAAGCTGAGCAAGAAGGTGAGCAAAAGGCTGAACAAGCAGCGTAATTGTTAGCGCTATTCTTTTTGGTTTATTAACGCTTTGATTTCGGTTTTCTGTTCTAGAAGTTAAGTTTTTTGCAGGTTGATTGTTTCATTTTATTGGTTCCATATCCCAGGTTAAAAAAATGTCTTCAAGCGGTCCTTTATTAGAACAGCAAAAGAAAAGGTATGTTGTTTTTTCTATTTTTGCAATGTGCCTTGCTGTTACGGCTTCTAATATTTTGGTTCAATATCCTGTCTATTGGTTTGATTTAAATGAGCTGTTGACTTATGGGGCTTTTACCTATCCATTTGCTTTTCTGATCAATGATTTAACCAATCGTTTTTATGGTCCATCTGCGGCGCGGCGTGTGGTTTATGCTGGTTTTTTTGCGGGGGTCTTTGTTTCTTGGATATTGGCGACGCCACGGCTTGCCCTTGCTTCTAGTTTTGCATTTTTATTTGGGCAACTCCTTGATATTGTTGTTTTTACTCCTTTACGACGTAAAACATGGTGGAAAGCACCTTTAGCAGCAGCGTTGGTTGGTTCAGCTTTGGATACAGTGCTGTTTTTTGCTCTTGCTTTTTCTAGCTCGTTTTCTGTTCTTGATAAGATAACAGGGTATGCTGATAGTTCACTGGTGGAGAGTACTGTTTTGGGAGGGATAGGCATGCCAGTTTGGCTATCGCTTGCTTTTGGTGATTTTTCGGTAAAAATTATTATGAGCCTGTTGATGTTGATTCCTTATGGGACAATTCTTAATATTGTAAAGCTTCCTCTTTATCAAAGTCATTCAAAGGATGATTCTTCTTTTGTTTGTCATAAATAATGATTTTTGTCTTTTTTTCATGAAGCCAAGAAAATTGTACGCTATGCTTGGTGTGGCACGTTATTTATAATGGATACTTTATCATTTGCCAACTTAAGTAAGAGTTCCAACACAAAACGCGTTTTTTATTTCAAAATTCTCTTGTGAGGAAAAGATAAAGTCATTTGTTTGAGAAGGGGCTAATATACTTTTTACAAATGATTAAATGTGACAGAAATTGCAACTGATGTTTATTAATAGATTGATTTAAAATGATAACTTATATTTTTCATTTGAGTGAAAGAGCTCAATATCATAAAATTTTACGCGTTTTAAATACTCTTATATTGAGTTAATAAAAATCATTTGCTTGCCTATGTTATAAGAGGAATTGGCGTGCGGACAACGTCATTTGAGAAAGCAATACTCTTATGAAGAGCTTTAATGTAATAGAAGTGCAATATTAGGCGCTGGAAGTATATTGATTTATCTTAAAAACATTGGAAGCTTGAAAGTAGGATTTTGCTTTTGGCTTGTAGCTTGTAAAGTAAAGGATGATTCTGGATTTTGCATTATGCCATATATGGGCGCTGTCGTGAAATAAGCTTGGAAGCAAGGAAGAATGTTTCTTTAAAGTAGGAGTGCGGATAAGATATATAATGGTGTGTTCTTTTTCGTGAATGAAGTAATATTCTTTTTTTCGTGTTTTTCTTATATTTTATGTGAGTAAAGATTTTTTCTTTTATCCAGGAGATGGGAGCTTATGTTGATAGATCACCCGTGGTGAGTACTGTTTTGGGAAGGTTAGGAACAGGTTGGCTCTCGCTTGCTTTAGCGATTTTTCGGCAAAAATCGCTATGAATCCATTTATGCTGATTCTTTTATAAAATAATTCTTAGTGTTTAAAATATCCTCTTTGGATGATTCTTTTTTGCGTATAATAAATACAACTTTTATCTTTTTGTTTTACTGAAGGTGAAAGTCTATGCATTATATTTTCTGTGAGAGCAGCACTTTAGAGCTATGTCTAGTGGAGATATTTTTCTATATACGTGTATTTCAATATTTAAATATAATGAAATAACACAAGATCGAGACAAAAACGGGTAATTATTCAGTCTTTTAATTTGAATGGCACTCTGGGATATGGACGTAAATGAAAAATTCCAAGAAAAGTTTTATCAGTTGCACTAAAACCAGAAAGTAAAAACAAACTCATTATAATTTTTGAAGATGGTTGGAGCATTTCTTTTAGGATTCATAATACATCCAGTAAAGTAGAAGCTTCTTTAAAGTTCGATATTCAATTTGTGGGATTATCTTCTCAGGTTGTTAGCCATCAAATTCCGATGGTTTAATGATAGAGATAATGTTTTAAATGTAATCGTTGCTGATTTAAGGCAGGTTTATTTCTTATGAAAATGAGTCCTTTTATCACTAAAAAGTATTTCTAATTGTTTTGTTATGGCGTCGGCGAGTTCTTCAGCATTCATAATTGTTACAGCACGTTGATAATAACGTGTGACGTCATGACCAATTCCAATGGCAATGAGTTCGATAGGGGAGTGTGTTTGGATTTCTTGAATCACTGCGCGTAAGTGTTTTTCTAAATAATTGCTGGCGTTGACCGATAATGTCGAATCGTCAACAGGAGCGCCATCAGAAATGACCATGAGGATGCGACGTTGTTCACGCCGTGATAAAAGGCGTTGATGAGCCCAAATCAAAGCTTCTCCGTCGATATTTTCTTTTAATAATCCTTCTTGCATCATCAAACCTAAATTGCGTCGTGCGCGACGCCATGGGGTATCAGCACTTTTATAGATGATATGGCATAAATCATTGAGGCGTCCAGGATTATGGAGTTTGTTTTGGGTAAGCCATTGTTCGCGCGATTTGCCCCCTTTCCAAGTTTTGGTGGTAAAACCTAAAATTTCAACTTTGACACCACAACGTTCAAGAGTTTGTGCCAAAATATCAGCGCAACTTGCGGCAACGCTAATGGGGCGTCCGCGCATTGAGCCAGAATTATCAATGAGAAGTGAAACAACTGTGTCCCGAAATTGGGTGTTGCTTTCCATTTTAAAAGAAAGGGGTTGCATGGGGTCAATAATTAGACGTGGAAGCCGTGCTGTATCAAGATATCCTTCTTCAAGGTCAAATTTCCAGTTGCGATTTTGTTGCGCCATCAAGCGGCGCTGGAGACGGTTTGCTAAACGTCCAACGATGTTTTGGAGATGATTGATTTGCTTATCAAGATAACGGCGTAAGTGATCTAACTCGTTTTCAGAACAAAAATCTGTTGCTTCCAAAATTTCATCAAATTGACGGGTGAAGATTTTATAATTGCCAAGTCTTTCCATTTGTTCCGAATCAGAAAAAAGGTGTTTGGGTTTGCTCGGCTTTTCTTGCCAAGGTCCATTTTTTTGCTCGCCGTCAGCTTGATCATTGTTGTTTGATTGTGTCGCTTGTGTTTTTCCGTCATCTTGCACATCACTTTCTTGTTCAGTGCTGGTTTGTTCTTCACTTTGAGCGTGTTTTTTGTTTTTACTCTCTTCTTCTCCTTGGTCTTGAGGTTCACACGCATTTTTTAATTTTTTATTGTTTTCACTGTTAGAAGCTTCAGCTTGTTGCACTGTCATTTTGAGTGTAACAAGCATTTGGCGAACAATCTGTGCAAAATCTTGTTGGTTGTAAATATGATGTGGGAGTTCATTGAGTTCTGCTGCTGCTTTTTGTTCGAGTTCTTGACGCCACAGTTCTAAGACAGGACCGGCTTCTCTTGGAGCTGCGCGCTTTGTTATTTTTTCACGCAATAAAAGTGCAATTGCTTCTTGGATGGGGGCTTCACTTTGGTTGCTAATCTTATGATAATGGGCTCTTTTGTATTTATCGGCGAGCATGATATCAAGATTTTTTGCAAGCCCCTCCATGGCTAAAGTACCAATTGCTTCAACACGTGTTTGTTCTAAGGCATCAAAGACAGCACGTGCTTCTGATTCTAGTGGAGAAAATTGCATGTGAATGCGGTTATCATGCCATGCTTTGCGCAGAGCCATGGAATCACCTAATCCGCGGGTAATGGTGATGTCTTTATTCGTTGCGTATTGAGGTAATTCTGGTAAACGCGCGCAACTTTCGCTTAAAGATGGTCGGTTATGACTAAAGGAAACTTCAAGGTTGTTTGTGCCTGCAATTGCACGCATACAGGTGGAAAGTGCTTTTTTAAAAGCTTCAATATTAAGAGTGTTGTTGGAAGAATCTTTTGCCGGATTTTTGTTGTCGCCAATATCGGTAGCCATGAGTGACAGATTCCTTAAGGCGAAACACCATGAATAAGTGATTCGGGAAGCTCTTGTCCAAAGGCGCGTTGATAAAATTCTGCAACAGTGGCACGTTCGAGTTCATCACATTTATTGAGAAAGGTTAATCGGAAGGCAAAGCCGACATCTTGAAAAATTGTTGTATTTTCTGCCCAAGTAATGACGGTACGTGGACTCATGACAGTTGAAAGATCTCCATTGATAAAAGATTGGCGTACCATATCAGCAACATGAACCATTTGTGAAATTATCTTTTTTCCTTCAGTCGTTTGAAAGGATTTGACCTTTGAACAAATGATATTAACCTCTTTATCATGGGGTAAATAATTGAGTATCGTAACAATAGACCAGCGGTCCATTTGAGCTTGATTGATCTGTTGGGTACCATGATAGAGACCAGTTGTATCACCAAGACCAATGGTGTTTGCTGTTGCAAAAAGACGAAAGGCTGGGTGTGGAGAGATGACTCGGCTTTGATCAAGTAAGCTTAGTTTTCCAGAGGTTTCAAGAACGCGTTGGATGACAAACATAACATCGGGACGCCCCGCATCATATTCGTCGAAAACAAGAGCAATATTATTTTGATAAGCCCATGGCAAAATGCCTTCTTTAAATTCAGTGATTTGTAAGCCATCTTTTAAAACGATAGCGTCTTTTCCTACAAGATCGATACGACTTACATGACTATCGAGATTAATTCGAAGACAAGGCCAATTGAGACGTGCAGCAATTTGTTCAATATGCGTTGATTTCCCTGTACCGTGATAGCCAGAAACCATTACACGGCGGTTGAAGGTAAAACCTGCGAGAATCGCTAAAGTTGTTTGCTGATCAAAAAGATAATCAGAATCGATATCAGGAACATGGGAACTTTTTGTGCTAAAAGCAGGGACTTTCAGATCTGTTTCAATATGAAATAGATCGCGAGCACAAAGTGTAATATCGGGCAAATTTTCAACGGTAAGATTTGTCATTGTGTTTCTGGAAGGGAGAGGATGCTATTTATTCATTAGAAACGATACAAGAGTTAGAGTATTTATGCAATGCTCTATAATGAGAGCCTTAGATATTGAAGAAAGATTTTTTACGTATTCTATAATGTTTTGCAAAAAAAATAACATTTTGCGCAAATAATGATGGTCTAAATGAAAATAGACTCATATAAGCGCATGTTTTCAGCACAAACCAGACTTTTTTAGCAAATTGTAAGCATGTAAAACATCACGAAAGCGCTCTTCTGAAGCACGATTACCACCATTGGAATCAGGATGGTGCTTTTTTACCAATTCTTTATATTTCATTTTGATGTCTTCTGCTGAAGCGTTTGCCTGTAGTCCCAGTGTATCAAAAGCTTTTGCTTCTAAGGGCTTTAATTTTCGTGAGAATTTATTGCTTGAATGCTGCCCAGTAAAAAGCGTGAAGGGATCGCGCATACGATTTTGATAGGCAGCTGTTCCAGAGCGAATCTTTGCATAATTAGCGGCTGTTTTTTTCGATGTACCATTGCTCAGATCTGTAGGCCATGTCGGACGATGTCCTGTGAGAGCATCCTTTTGAAATTTTGCGATATCTTTATTGCTAAGACCAGAGAAGTAATTAAAATTTTTATTATAGGCACGTACGTGTTCAATACAAAAATATAAATATTGTCCTTCGTGATTTCGACCTGCTGGTGCTTTATGGGCCCCTGTTTTTTCACAACCTTCCCACTGACACTGTTGTGCTTCTGGCTCAGCGTTTTGTTTTTTATTTGAGCTTATGCGAATTGAATCGAATAATTTAGATGTTATTGTCATATTATTGGTTTATGCAAAATTGATTAATTTTACAAGAATTGACTTTTGAAAAATTTGTTTTCACACTTATTCTATTATGAAAAAGGTGTATTTTTGCACGTTCATTTTGTTTGAGGAATGAAAAATGTTTATAGAAACAATAATCCAGAGAAAGCTTCAGGATGCTTTTCATCCGCAAAAGCTTGAAGTGATTAACGAAAGTCATCTTCATGAGGGGCATTCTCATAATGAACATGCTTTTGATGGTAAAGGAGAAACACATTTTCGAGTGAAAATTTTATCTTCTTCTTTTTCTAATATGACACGCGTAGAAATACATCGAGCGATTTATAAAGTTTTACAAGAAGAGTTAGCTACTTGTGTTCATGCTTTGGCACTTGAGGTTGAAACACTCTAATTTTTTGATGAGACACTTTTAGGAACGGGGATGGGCCTTTTGATAAATTTTTAACAAATGGTCTGTATCGACATGGGTATAGATTTGTGTGGTGGAAAGACTAGCGTGCCCAAGAAGTTCTTGAATCGTGCGCAAATCTCCCCCCCGTGATAAAAGATGGGTGGCAAAAGAATGGCGCAGTGTATGAGGCGTTGCAGTTTCTGGTAAACCAAGGCTTGCTCGTAAGTTGCGTACAGTTTTCTGAATAATGGCGGGCTGTAGGGGACCGCCTCGTGCCCCGCGAAATATGGGTTGGTTATCCACTAAAGGATATGGGCAACATTTGAGATAATTTTGTACAGCTTCGTAAACAATTTTGATGAGAGGAACAAGGCGTGTTTTTCCACCTTTTCCTGTTATAAATAAACTTGTTTTTTCAGGATCAGAAAATTGTTCTGGTGTGAGGCTTAAGGCTTCTGATATTCGCATTCCACAGCCATAGAGAAGCATGAGGACAGCCGCATTACGAGCGCTAATCCAAGGTTCATTTTCTAGCTGGTTTTCTTGTTTGACTATGTGAAGTGCTGATTTGATCGCTAAAGGTTTTGGGAGCGATCTTGGGTGTTTGGGGCTTCGGATAAGTTGAGCCGCCGGAACATTGACGATTCCTTCACGTGATAGGTACTTGAAAAAAGAACGGATGCCTGCTACTCCGCGGCTTAAAGAACGAGCACTTACATTGTTTGTACGCCGATAAGCAAGATAAGCACGCAAGTCACTGATGCGTAAATGAGCAAGATCTGTAAGGGTTGGTGTATGACTTAAGTGTTGACAGAGAAAAGACAAAAATTGCCGCGTATCACGTTCATAGGCTTGCACTGTTTGTGCTGACATACGACGTGTTTGGGTAAGACACTCTAACCAATTTTTCCTTGCGTTTAAAATTGCATGGTCTGCTGGAATGAGAGGAATATTTTCATCTTTTCTCTTGTCGTTTTTGATAGGCATTATCTAGTTGAGAGTTTCTTTCTTTTTAGATTTTTCATCGTTAGAATGACCATTCTTGTTTTGGGGTTGCTCTTCACGATTGATAAGTTGCTTTTCACCTTTGAGAGAGAGTATTTTCACAAGATTGTGCGTTGACATCAAATGCGCAAAAATTAATCCTAAAAAGCCATTTTTATGAAGTTTGGCAAGTTGGCTTGCTGATAATTTATTCAATTTTTCTTCATCAACAACCCAAAAATGTTCTAATTGAGCTGAGAGACCTTTATCGTTTTTCACATTGATAGATTTTTGGCTTAGAAGATCCATTTCTACAAGAGCATCAATAAACTCAGAGGTTTTTTCCATAGCGATTTTAAAACTTTCAAGAAAACGAATACGTTCTTCCATAAAAGGAGAAATAGAGCCGTCGGAATTAAAAAGTTCTGTTCCTGCAACTTCATTAAACATACCTGACTGTTGATCAAAGCAAACAGAAAGTTCTTTTTCATTGCTAATTTGTGCCAAAACAAAAGGATAGCGACGGACAAAAGCGGGAACATAAGTATTGGTTTTCCAACTTTTATCAGAAGCGATATAGTCATTTTCGTCATTAGAAAGACCGACAAGAGCCGCGGATGTGTAGTGCCGTTTTTTTTGTTCATCTTCGGCGCACATAAATAAAATAGGATAGTCTAGTGCTGCTTGAAAATATTCAGTACTTGCTAAAGGAACCCAGTGAGTATCCTTGGCAAAAGACATATCACTTGGAGGAGCAAATTTTAGATTTTTATGGGAAACTTTGTTGATTGGCGTGATATCTTTGTAAAATAGCATAATATTTGCCATAAGACTTTCTCCTTTATTAATTTGTTTTTGTTACCAAGAAAGGTCTTTTAGAAGATTGTCTCATATGGCAACAAGATTGAATAGAAAACTATAAGATTGAAGGGTTCATTTTTGAGAGATAATATTTTCGTATGAAGTATAATAAAGAAAAGCTTAAAAATAAAGTCTATCTTGCCATTATTGGTATGCCTCATGGTATAAAAGGAGATGTTTTTGTTAAAATTCTAAGTGCTGAGCCACAGCGTTTTAAGTTTTACAGCACTCTTTATGATGATATGGGGCGTTCTTATGAAATTATAACTCTTCGCATACAAAAAAATAAGGCGATTGTACGTTTTAAAGGGATAGAAAATCGTAATGCGGCTGAGTCTTTAAAAGGTATTCGCCTTTATGTGACGCGTGATCAATTAATTGATGATTTGATGGAGGATGAGTTTTATCAAGTCGATTTAATAGGCTTGTGTGTCCAAGATTGTGGGGGAAAAATCTTAGGTGAAGTGTGTGGTTTTTTTAATTTCGGGGCTGGTGATTTGCTTGAAATACGTTTGAATACAGGTAAAAGAGTCCTTATTCCCTTTAGTAAGGCGGCGGTACCAGAAATTTGTATGGATTCTGGTTTTCTTGTTGTTGATCCCATGGCCGCTGGTTTAATTGATGGGGGAGACAATGATAAAAAGGAAATAGCTTGAATCTAAAAATAAAGATGAAGGAAAAAATAACAGATGAATTTCGTCAATAAAAAGTGGAATGTGTGGAAATATTAAAAATGCACTTTTGAGCAGATATTGTAAGCACTTTATCTCGAAATAGTTCTGAATTTTTAGAGTCTTTTTTAGTGCAAGTATTTAGAAGGATCGTATTGAATAAAGCGCAGATCAAGGAGATTCAATTTAACGCTATAGCGTTAAAAATCTTGTTTGTGCTATTTTTGCTATTAAGAGTCTGTTTAAGAAAATAAGGATGAGAAATAAAATGAAGTTTCAGGCGCGCGTTTTAACCCTTTATCCTGAAATGTTTCCTGGTTTTTTAGGGTATTCTTTAGCAGGGCAAGCTTTAGAGCGCGGAATTTGGTCACTGGAGACGGTGCAGATTAGGGATTTTGCTTTAGACAAACACCATAGCGTTGATGATAAACCTGCTGGTGGGGGGGCGGGTATGGTAATGCGGGCGGATGTATTGGCGGCGGCTCTTGATTGTTGTCCACAGGATTCGCCAAGATTGTTGATGAGTCCACGTGGGCGCCCTTTTGACCAAGCTTACGCGCATAGCTTGGCTCGTGATACAGGTGTAACGTTAGTTTGTGGACGTTTTGAAGGGGTTGATGAGCGAGTCATAGAAGCACGAGAATTAGAAGAAGTTTCTATTGGTGATTATATTCTTTCAGGGGGTGAAACAGCCGCATTGGTTATCTTAGATGCTATTATACGTCTTCTGCCTGGAGTGATGGGGAATGCAGCTTCTGCAAGGTGTGAAAGTTTTGAAAATGGCTTGCTGGAACATCCGCAATATACACGCCCTTCTCTTTTCGAAGGGCGGGGTATTCCGCCTGTATTGCTCTCAGGTCATCACAAAGCGATCGCAGATTGGCGTCAAAGCCAAGCCGAATTGTTAACACGTCAACGTCGCCCTGATCTTTATGCGCGTTATGATAAAAATCATCAGAAAACTTGATTCATATGATAAGGTAGTGTATTGCATGGCTCTCTTTTTAGAGAGTTTTTTATAAAAGGTTTTCTGTAGTTCCAAAATTAAAATGAAGGAATGGTGTATTCGCTCCTGTGTAAGACATAGCCTAAAGAGCTCCTTATTCTTAATAAAGGCTTTTTTGGTAAGAGTTGAGCGCTCTGACTGTTCGATAAAGAACATGAAGGATAAAAGAAATGAATATTATCGCACAACTTGAAGCTGAACAATGTGCAAAAATTGAAGAAAAGCGCCAATTTCCAGCCTTTAAGCCAGGAGATACAGTTCGTGTCATGGTGCGTGTGACGGAGGGTACGCGGACGCGTGTTCAGGCTTATGAAGGTGTTTGTATTGCACGTTCAGGCGGTGGGTTGAATGAGACCTTTACAGTGCGCAAGATTTCTTATGGTGAAGGGGTGGAACGGGTGTTTCCTGTTTATTCTCCGTTGATTGAAGGTGTTGAGCTGGTGCGCCGTGGTAAAGTGCGCCGTGCAAAACTCTATTATCTTCGTGGTTTGAGAGGTAAAGCTGCGCGTATCGCTGAAAAGAGAGATTATCGGAAAAAAGCTGAAAAGGTTATTGAGAAAGTAGAAGCAGCATCTGTCAGCACAGATGTTGAAAAGAAAGTTGCTGAGTAAAGATTATATCGGCTAAACTTTATGCAAAAGCGGCTTTTATGCCGCTTATTTGTGTCTTTCGTGATTCGTTTTGCCTTTTAAAAGGCTTGGAGGGGACATAAAAATGTTTAATCTATCAATTTTTTCCTCTTTTTATCCTTAATCATGGGTGCAATTTAAGATACCATTGCATATATCATGGATACTCAAAAGGATAAGTTTAATCTGAAAAAATGCCTGTTTATATTTGAGAAAAGATGTTAGACCTTTGACGTGAAGATAAAATTGTATTAGATTAAAGCAAGTTTTGCGGATCATATCCGTGGAGTAATCGGTTTTTTTATGCGTGACCTTTAATCCGTTATTTGAGACAACCGACCTGTAGTATCGGTATCTTGAGATGCCAAACAAGTGAAAACGAGAGAATATATTTAGTCGTTTTGCGCGAACTTTCTCGTTCATTGCGGTTGCAGTAAAAACCAGGTCAGGATATTTTATGACAGAGACAACTAGGATAAAAGAGCGCCCTCGTTCCCCTCATATAAGTATTTATCGTTGGACAATTACTATGGCTATGTCCATTGCACACCGCATTACGGGTATGGCACTTTATGTTGGAACGGTTTTTCTTGCTGTTTGGTTAATTGCTATTGCGTGCGGGGAGGAGGCATTCAGAACGGTTCACGAGATTTATAGTTCTTGGTTTGGATTGTGTATTTTGTTTCTTTATACTTTGGCAGGGGTTCATCACATGGTTGGTGGTGTTCGCCACATTGTTTGGGATCTGAAACCTTGCCTTTTGGCAAAAGAAAAGGCAACAGTCACTGCTTGGGCGACAGTGTTTATTTCTCTTATTGTTACTTTTTCGATTTGGATTATTGGATATACCGTTGTTTAGCTGGGGGTGAAAAGAGATATGAAAAAAGATTTTCGAACGGAACTTGGAAAAGTACGGGGGCGTGGCAGTGCTCATGAAGGAACAGAGCATTTTTGGCTAGAACGTTTGACAGGGTTTATCAATCTACCACTTTTGATATTTTTTATTGTTCTTATTCTTTCGCTTGTGGGAAAGGACTATAGCATTGTGCGTGCAAGACTTGCACATCCTATTGTTGCTATTTTGATGGGATTGATGACTTTTTCGGTCCTTTATTATATGAAACTTGGTATGCAAGTGGTGATTGAAGATTATATTCCACGTGAAGGTTTCCGGATATTCTTTTTGACGTTAAATATTTTATTTTGTTTTCTCATAGGTGGTATTATTATTTTTTCTCTTTTGAAAATTGCATTAGGGGGTTAAACAAATATGGCGGGTACAGGATCATCTCTGGGCGCTAAAGCAGGTAACGCCCCTTATCGCACTGTAGATCATAAATTTGATGTTGTTGTTGTTGGGGCAGGTGGTGCAGGATTACGTGCAACGCTTGGTATGGCGGAACAAGGATTAAAGACAGCTTGTATTACGAAGGTTTTTCCAACGCGCTCACACACGGTTGCAGCACAAGGGGGAATTGCTGCATCGCTTTCAAATATGGGACCTGATAATTGGCAGTGGCATTTATATGATACCGTGAAAGGTTCTGATTGGTTGGGTGATACCGACGCAATGGAATATTTGGTGCGTAATGCTCCTGCTGCTGTGTATGAATTAGAACATTATGGCGTTCCTTTTTCGCGGACGCAAGAAGGCAAAATTTATCAGCGTCCTTTTGGTGGACATACGACACAATTTGGTGAAGGTCCACCTGTTCAGCGTACTTGCGCAGCCGCTGATCGTACAGGCCACGCCATTTTGCATACGCTTTATGGACAAAGCTTAAAGCATAATGCGCAATTTTTTATTGAATATTTTGCACTCGATCTCATCATGACGGATGGGGTTTGTACGGGGGTTGTGGCATGGAATCTCGATGATGGTACAATACATCGTTTTTCTGCTAAAATGGTTGTTCTTGCAACCGGTGGTTATGGACGCGCTTATTTTTCCGCGACATCGGCGCATACCTGTACGGGTGATGGTGGTGGAATGATCGCACGTGCTGGATTGCCACTTCAGGATATGGAGTTTGTGCAATTCCATCCTACAGGGATTTACGGTTCTGGCTGCTTAATTACAGAAGGAGCTCGTGGTGAAGGAGGTTATTTAATCAACTCTGAAGGTGAACGCTTTATGGAGCGCTATGCACCTTCCTTTAAGGATTTGGCTTCACGTGATTTGGTTTCGCGTTGTATCACACTTGAAATTCGTGAAGGACGTGGTGTTGGACCTAAGAAGGACCATATTCATTTGGTTCTCAACCATATTGATCCTGCAATCTTGCACGAGCGTTTACCGGGAATTTCGGAATCAGCTCGGATTTTTGCAGGTGTGGATGTAACAAAAGAGCCTATCCCCATCTTGCCAACGGTCCATTATAATATGGGTGGGATTCCTACCAATTACTACGGGGAAGTTCTCAATCCAACGGCTGATTCGCCTGATCGTATTCAACCAGGGCTGATGGCGGTAGGAGAAGCAGGATGTGCTTCTGTTCATGGGGCTAATCGCTTGGGGTCAAACTCGTTGATTGATCTTGTGGTGTTTGGTCGTGCTGCTGCCATTCGCGCGGGTGAAGTTATTGATCGGAATGCAGAAATTCCACCCCTCAATGAAGAAGCTGTTGACGAAATTATAGCGCGTTTTGATCGTTTACGTTTTGCACAAGGGGCGATACCAACAGCTCTATTGCGTGAAAAAATGCAACGCACGATGCAAGAAGATGCGGCAGTATTCCGTACAGAAGATTCTTTGCAACAAGGATGTCAGCGGATGAATAAAATCTGGGGGGAATTGTCGGATCTCAAAGTCACAGATCGTTCTCTGATATGGAATTCTGATTTGGTTGAAACATTAGAGCTTGAAAATCTCATGGCGAATGCAATCATGACTGTTCATTCTGCCGAAGCACGTTTAGAAAGCCGTGGCGCTCATGCTCGTGAAGATTATCCAGAGCGTGATGATAAAAACTGGCGTAAACATACGCTTTCACATTTGTCAAAAGAGGGTAAGGTGACATTATCATATCGACCTGTCCATGTGGACCCATTAACATCTGAAGCTGATGGTGGGATCGATTTAAAGCGCATTGCACCTAAAAAACGGGTTTATTAAGGGGAGAATGAAATATGGTACAAATTAAGCTTCCCAAAAACTCTCAAGTAAAACCGGGAAAGGTTTGGCCTAAACCTGAAGGTGCTACAAAGCTGACGGAATTTCACGTGTATCGTTGGTCGCCTGATGATGAGGAAAATCCTCATTTAGATACTTATTATGTGGATCGTTCTGCTTGTGGTCCTATGATTCTTGATGGGCTTTTGTTTATTAAAAACCATATTGATCCAACTTTGACACTTCGTCGATCTTGCCGTGAAGGCATCTGTGGTTCATGTGCGATGAATATTGATGGAACCAATACATTGGCTTGTACCAAAGGTATGGATGATGTAAAACACCCCATTAAAGTCTACCCTTTGCCTTCCATGCCGGTTGTTAAAGATTTGGTTCCTGACTTGAATCGCTTTTATGCGCAACACCGAGTTATTGAGCCTTGGTTACAAACAGTTTCTCCTGAACCTGCAAAAGAATGGTTACAAAGTCACTCCGATCGCCAAAAAATCGATGGTCTTTATGAGTGTATTTTGTGTGCGTGTTGTCAGACTTCATGTCCAAGTTATTGGTGGAACGGTGATCGTTATTTGGGTCCCGCTGTTTTGCTTCAAGCTTATCGCTGGATTGCGGATTCACGTGATGAGATGTGTGGTGAACGTCTTGATAATTTAGAAGACCCTTTCCGCCTTTATCGTTGCCATACGATTATGAATTGTGCGCAAACTTGTCCAAAGGGATTAAATCCAGCGAAAGCGATTGCTGAAATTAAAAAACTCATGGTTGAACGCCGCCTTTGAAAATTTACTGATTGATGAAAATAAAGCGCAAGGTGGAAAATTGTATCTCCTTTTAGCAATTAAATCTCTAAAAGAAGATCGGCTGCTTATGGGGGCGCAGTAGCTATAATCATTCTAAAAGTGAAGTAATCCCTAAAAAGTTAAGCAATTCTTGCAATGGCTGAGCAGAAAACTCATAGTTGAATATTATCTTTGAAAACTGACCTTTTAACGAACAGTAAAAAGAAAAATAGAAAATTGTGCGTGTTTTTTGTGCCTCTTTGAGGCTTAATCTCTAAAAATTTATTGGCTTCTATGAGGCGGTTAGCATAGTTATTATTGCCTTTAAAAAGGCAATAGTCTTTTGGGTAGACTATACTTTAAATAGCGTTCTATGTAAAAACAATAAAATCAATATGTTATGTGTTTTTATTTTTATTAAATTATTATCATAATTTATACTTTGATGCAGATTCAATTAATCATTTTTTATAAAAAATGATAACTCTGTATAAATATAGAACAAAAAATAAATGCTGATACAAATATTAAACGCATGTAAATTATTTAAATGAAATACACAGGAGTGATTATTATGACAGTTCGTCATTTTACGACACATTTATTATAATATCGAAAACATTGCTAATATTCATGGATTAGGAATTTTTGATAAAAGCATTATATATAAAGGTCATATTTTTTATTTTAAAGATTTTATTGTTAATCGCATTAAAAAACAAAATTTATAGTTCTCAAAATGGAGAACGTAAAATCCCTCTCTTTTGTGTAGAGATAATCATACAGTTAAGGGGGCTGTAATTTAAAACTATTGTAACGTCATAGATTTAAATTCATTAAAGAGAAAATAAGACGTTTTTAAAAAATATCAAATTTATAGTTTTTTCCAAAAATTTAGAAAACGCTAGTGAGAATTCTAAGAACACGTGTTGCGAATGTGGAATAGGGATGTTTATAGGTTCGTTTGAGTTGAATGAATTCAATCATCAAAGAAAACATGTTGTGTTTTTATGAGTTTCATAGGTTTTGATTTTATATGTTTTTATCTATAAAAAATAGAGGTTTCTAGGTTTAGGTCTCATTTATTATGTTAGGGGATTTCATTTTTTCTTGTATATATGCTGAAGAAAGTTATTTAAGCAGTAAAAGTGTTTTTTATTTTATTTTTTAGCATAAAAGATATTTCTTAACATGAAAGAGAGGTGTCCAAGTATTAACGGTATAATCGGTCATTGTTTTGATATTTATTCTGTTGTGCTGTAAAACACTATCTTATTTAGGATGTGGTAATTAAAGTGGTTAGAAGGTGAAATCTGCTAGGCGAGGAGGCGGATAATTTGCAGATCAGTGCGTGTAAAAAGCTTCACCCTTTGAGGTGTGATAGGTGGAGTCTGTTAGCCAATTACGTAAACTAGAGCGAAATTTACGTGGACAGGTTTTCAGACTAATCTCTCTTATATATTGTGATAGGAAACTCACATTAATAAGGACCACGACCGGTTGCAGAAAAAAGAAATCATTGCGAAAAAACAAGCACGCTTGTTTTAAAATTTTTAATGCTTCTGATCATAAGGGTATGCTGAAATCTCCTGTAGTATTACGCAGACCTTTTATATTCTCAAGCCAAGAATTGTCCATATATCCCCTTCAATCTGATTTTCACGAATTGATGCAAGGGATGGTAGAAACCTCTGTAAGAATAAGCAGACGCAAAGCCAGTTGTATCATTATTGTTGCTTTGCAGAGTGTTTGATAAAAATCTGGAACATTTCTCCAATTCATTGCCTGTTCATTAATGACTTTATGGCGTTGTTTTTCTAAAAAAGCTTTTGCTGTTGCAGCTTTTACTTACCAGATGGGAGTTAAGAGTATTACGTATCTCTCGTTGGCGTAATCTTTGAAATCGGTATACAGCCTCCTAATTTGAGGAGAATATGAAGCTGTAAAGGTGCAAACCAGTTTCTATTTTGCCGTCATTTTTTAGTTCAGTTTTATGACTTTCAAAAGTATCTAGAGTAATGTCTTTTAAATAATAGAGATTATGCATTGCTTCACGCTTTTGTTTCTCTCGTTTTTTAATAAGATCACAATCCTTATACAAAACAGAACGCCCCAACCCAAATACACCTGGCTTGTCAATTTATGCGCTTGTTTTAAAGAAACCTTTCTTTAAGGAGCCCCAGCTCATTTCGCGACAGTGCTCGTGGATGGTATAATGGTAAAGCTCCGATGAATAATATAAAATTTATAGAGCATCTCCATTTTTACACTTCATAGAAGAGCAAGTTGGGTGCCATTAGACACTTTGCAAACTCCCAATGTTGCGACAGTTTTTGGCATTTTGGATGGTTTATAAAAGGTATTTTTAGTGCTTTTTTGTACAGTTTCATTCTATACGGCTTTATTCGCTTGTAATGTGCAAGAGCATGGTTTTGGTTAATAGACAGCTTTGAAATGAGAGAATCTTACGGTACTAAGATCTTTTATCCAACACGCAAAATAATGAACACTCTTTATAAATCAATGTGACGTGGCTTAAGAAGAGGGATTGTATATCTGTGCTTTTAGGAATTTTTGCTTTTTGAGGTGCAGAGAAGAGAGCAGGAATATTCAGAGAGTAGAGCTTACCTGTGTAGTCTATGGATATCCTCTTTAGGATGGGGACATAAGCCACGTGATATGGTTAGCAAAGCTTGCTTAAGAGAAATTTAGTTGTTTACGAACAGCCGTAGGTTAAGAATCTTTCTTCGTCCGAAGAAGACGTCGATATGCCACTATACTTTTTATTACCAAATAGAATGTGGTTTATGGATGCTAAATCGAAATGATAGTTTATTTCGTATGAGGTTTTCCGTATCTGGAGATTGTTTGGTGAAAAAACATATTTATTAATCACTTGAAAATAGCGCTTAGAATTTTTAAACGATAAGTTTTGGTCTTGATGACGATAATTATTTATTATGATTGAAAGGACCTGTTTTACGAAGCTTTCATTGATATGCGAATCAAAATTGCTTCTTTTCTTTTGTTGAAATATTTATTTTATAGCTATTTTTTTGCATTAAACATACTTTTTCAAAAGATAAATGGGAAGAATGATCAAAGGTAAGAGAATAGAGAGAGCCTTATGTATAATTTGGTTTTCTCGTAGAGTTGTTGTCTATTAACTTTTTTCTTCTTTTATTCATGAAGAGTGTAGAAGATCCATTGGAAAAGAAAAGAGAATAGGAAAAGTTAAATAAATAGCCGTAACAACTAGTTACGGCTATTGTTTGTTTGTATCATCTTACCGAGAGAGGAAGCTTCCCTTAAGCGATTTTTGATTTAGCAAAAATTGGGTCGTAAAAGACTTCAGAGAGTTTTCTATCTTTAAAGAACAACACTACGTCAACTGTTGTATAGAGAACGATTTTTATCATTTCTAACTCGAGTTGCCGGCCAACTTCTGATCTTTTAATCAAGGTGGCACATCGTTCAAATGTCTGCAAAGCGCTGTTGGCATGCGTCGTTGTAATCGATCCGGGATGGCCAGTGTTGAGCGAATTGAGATATTCCCATGCTTCATTGCCTCGCAATTCAGCGAGAAAAATTCGGTCGGGCGACTGACGCATACACGCATCTAGACACTCTTCAGCTGAAACACGGCCTACATTGTTACCATAAATCATATGTACATGATTGGGATGATTGGGTAGAAAAAGCTCATGAACATCTTCAATTGTGATAATACGCTCCTCTACAGGAACCTTTTCAATTAAAGAGCGGGCAAATGTTGTTTTACCAGATCCTGTTTTACCTGCAATAATAATGTTGCGTTTGTGAAGGACGCATTCTTGTAAAAATTCAAGAATTTTTCCATCACGTTTATGTTGCAAAAGTTGAACTTCAAATGGTTCCAACCGTGTGAAGTCCTGCTTCGATAACAAGTTATTGGCTTCTTTTGCTGAAGGCTTATTAAAACTTACATCAGAAAAATCGTCAAATGCCCCTTCTTCTTTGAGTTCTTCTAACGTCTTAACTACAAGAGAATGTTTACGAATTACAAAGGAAAGAGCACCATCAACAACAGCTGGTGTTTGTATAATTGTACCACGTTGTCCACCAGGCAAGAGCACATAATTAATACTTCTGGGAGCCATACCGTTATAAACGATAATAGCTGTAATAAGCGTTTGCAAAAAAGTGGTTGTTAACTCTGGTACGCTATGTACTTGCCAACCCTTAAAGCTTTTCGTCCATACTTCATAGGGGCGGCAAATCGATAATTCAGTGATCGTGGGATCTTCTAAGAAACAATCAAGCGGTTGCAGAAGCTGAAAAACTGCTTGATCTTTCTGTATCGGGTTAACGTGTGACGAGACTGTAGACATTGCTGAAATCCAGATCACGAGCAACAAAAATATTTACTCGTTCGCCTTGGTTTTTGTAAAGTGTTGGTGTGATATTGATGGAATTTTGAAGAACATCGATTGCTATAGATTCAGCATTCTGAGCATCTTTATTTTGTGAATTCTCTTTATTTTCTTTGCTGCTTTTATTAACTTTTCCTCTTACCCATTCTCCTAAATCACCGATAATGCTTACCATAATTGCACTACCAAATCTCTCCCAAAAATGTCTGTCAACCCAGCCACCAATACCCGCTTCACCTAGAGGACCTGTGCCTGGTGAGTCAAGATTGACAACAACACCAGAAGGCGTTTCGATGCGTAACCATTGCACAAACACGCGCGTTTGTCCTTGTTGTATGCCACTTTGGTAAAAACCAACGACTTTAGAACCACGGTCAAGCAAAACAACACGTCCACTTGTGGAATAAATATCGCGTGTTAAATAGCACGTCGTCATTCCGGGTTGTGATGTAATGATCTTTGTTTCTAACGTACAATCTATTTGCGTTCCTTGTGTAATCAAAAAGTCACGGTTACGAAGTTGCATCGCATGTGATTGACCTAAACGCACGGGCTGAAGGTTATCAAATAATGCGCCATTACCTGTATCATTATTCGATGCTTTATTATTCGTATCTGTAGATCCTTCGCTACCACCGTTGTTAAGGCTAGAACTGAGCATACGTTTGCGTGCTAATTCTTCAGAATCTTGGAGCATATGTGGAGGAATGGCTGTTTGAAGAAGCTTACTCAAGGCCGGTGGAATATCTAGGTTTGAATCTTCTATTTGTGTTGATTTTTCTGCTTCTTCTACAGTCTTTGGCTCTTCTATAATCCGAGGGACGTAGTTTGGTATAATTTGCTGTACTATTTGTTGTGGTTTTTCTTCCTCAACTTCCACGGTATTACGCATTGTAAAAGCTTTCCAAGTCAATGCAATCGGTATCGTTACTATGACAATAAGTCCTACCACTAACAATGCACGGGTACCTGGAATTGTCGGACGACGTTCAGAACCTAGTTCGGACCCTCCATAGGCACCTTCAATATGTTTTTGCTCGACGTTGTCCAGTTTTGTACCTTTTCCCTCTCCTTCCTTATTGTCAAACATCATTTTCCTCCTTTATTGATACGATAAACCACCGAAGATACTGTCCCTGTTGTGTTTGGTACGCCGCCATTGGGGTCATAGGCTTCATTAAAAACAGCTAGAGCGCGTTTACCAAGCCGTATGAGCCATTTAGGATTGACCTTATGAACGGCGATAATATCATTAGAACTGCCGATAACGGTGCGTGGTATTAAGCTTTCATTTCCTTCAGCATCTACGACATAAATCGATGGCATATCCATGTTAGCGGGAAATTTGAAATAAGTAATGCGCCCATTGTCCCAAGCATTTATCGGAGCAATATCTTGGTGACCGCTCATGGTATAACTGAGATTATAGCCGTTGACGCTTTGGTGAAAACCACGTTCAATCGCAAGGCGTCGATTGTTTTCTTCTGACTTTTCATCGTTTGAATCGGGATAATGGAAAGCCAATTCATAAGTTGATCCCGCACGGTCATTCCGAAACTGTAGTCGGAATTTGTAACTCCGTTTGTCAGTTACAACGATGAGATTGGTATTGGCAAGCTCTGCTTTTGGTTTAATAAAAATATGCCGCCCTTTATGAGCAAAGGCATAGGCTTCAGAATCGCCAAAGGCATGAGTTATATACTGTTCACCTTCTTCAAGAATAATATGTGTTGCCACACCAAGAACTGTTTCAATTTGAACCACATCGGCTTCGTTATATGTTATATAGCGAATGCGGTGATCATATTGTGAATTTGATGGACTTTTGAGCGCCTGCACAGGTACCGTATAAAGAGAAGAAAACGAAGACAATAGAACAACGAACGCAAGTTTTTTCATAACAATCAATTCCTTAATCATTCAACAGTATTTCTGGGTCAGAACGGTAACTTGTTACTTGAAAACCAAGGGGGTTAAGCAATCGATCAGATGATTTCATGGGTGCACCGATATAGGTGTAACCAATTGTTGCAATCTGGTGCTGTTTTGGTCCAGTAGCAGCACCGTTGCTGTCAAGTTGCTGAGTCGTAAAACGTACAGTTGCTTGACCGAGTCCATTAGGCTGGATTGATCGTACTTTAACTGTGATACGTGCTTTGTTGGAAAGCACTTTGTCCCGTGCATTTTCTCCATCATAGATTTTATAATATTCTTGTTGAACAGATGCCGCACTTAAAAGTGCGGTTGTGTCATAGTTCAGTTGAATGGTATCGTAGTCGTAAGTTTCGCGGTTAAGCACATATTGGTTTAGCCAATACCTATCTACAACTTCACCATAGCTTTCTTCGTGTTCACGCATGATTGAGATAACATCAACTGCACCCGTCGTATTATCAACGCGCAATACTAAGGGAGTTGGAGCTGGTTGAGAAAATCCAACAACTCCACATATCATACCGAATAAGCCAAAAAGACCCACAGTACTCGCGACACGCCATGCCGTTCTGCGCGACCTTATAAATTCATTGATAAGATCACGTTCTAAGCCACGGCTTTCTTCATAATAACTTCTAAGTTGTTCGGCTTTCACTGGTTTTGCTTGTTTTGTTTTCATCTGTCTCCTCGCTTAATTTCGGCAGGGATTGTTTTATTAATAGGCACTCGGTTCCTATCATTTGGCTGTTTTAGCTTTGGTGCTAAAGCACAAGCCGATAAAAGGTTTGCAATCAAAATTACAAGAATGATCGACTTCATTTTAATATGACTCTTTTTATTGTT